>NZ_JBSXPP010000030.1:0-32238 GCF_054073305.1 Mycolicibacterium sp. CBM1
GTCATGATGGCTTCGAATTCGATGGGGGTCAATCGGCCCAAGCGGGCTTGCCTTCGACGGCGGTGGTAGGTGCGTTCTATCCACGTGACGATCGCGATGCGGAGGTCATCGCGGGTGGGCCAGCGTTGGCGGTCGAGGACGTTGCGTTGCAGCAGAGAGAAGAAGCTTTCCATGGCGGCGTTGTCCCCGGCGGAGCCGACCTGTCCCATGGAGCCGAGCATCTGATGGCGCCGTAGCGACCGCTGGAGTTTTCGGGAACGAAATTGGCCGCCCCTGTCGGTGTGCAACGTGCAACCAGCGACTGTGCCGCCGCGGCGGGCTACGGCGGACTCGATCGCGTCAACGGCCAATTGTGAGGTCATCCGCTCAGCGATGGAGTATCCGACAATTCGGTTGGACCACACGTCCTTGACCGCACACATGTAGACCTTGCCCTCAGCGGTCGGGTGCTCGGTGATATCACTGAGCCACAACCGATTTGGTCCCAGCGCAGTGAACTTGCGACGCACCAGATCCTCGTGCGCCGGGGCGCCAGGTAAGCCCTTGCGGCCGCGACGTCTCTTGCCGAACGCACACCACCATTGGTTGATCGAGCAGATCTTCCACACCGTACGTTCACTGACGTTGTGGCCGGCGGCGCGGACCTGATCGAACAACAGCCGGTAACCGAACTCAGGATCCTCGCGGTGGGCGTCGAAGATCGCATTCGCCAAATGCGCCTCGTCGTACTCGGCGTCGGTGACTGGACACGACAGCCAGGCGTAATAGTGCTGGCGGTGAAGCTTCAAGACCCGACACGAGACCGCCACCGGCACCCGGATCGGGGCACCGGCTGCGGCCAGCTCCTTCACGAGCGGGTAGAGCCTTTTCCCGGTAGCGATCCTCGCGCCAGATAGGCCGCCGCCTTGCGCAAGACCTCGTTCTCTTGCTCTAGCAGGCGATTGCGCCGCTTGAGCTCTCGGTTCTCTCGCAGCACATCCGGGGCTGCGACCGACTTCGGGCCTTCATCGGCATCAGCCATACGAAGCCACGAATTCAGCGTGGTCTGGTGAATCCCGAAATCGCGAGCGACCTGCTCCACAGACACCCCAGGGCCACGCTCGCGCGCCACCCGCACCACGTCACGGCGGAACTCCTCGGGGTAGGGCTTAGGCACAACGACATCCTTCCAGCCTGACAGCTCGTCAAGCGATTTCAGATGTCACAGATCCGTTCATCAGCCCCTTCAACCCTTCAGAGTTCATCTATCTCATCAATCATCTGCCCAATCCCGTCCATCCCCAACAACTCCTCATCTACTCTCGTCGGATACCAAAACACTTTCCCCACAGCACTTCTCGCCAACATCTACCGCAAATACTCTTGGCACATTTGCACAGGAGTGCGAGACTGGTTGTGGCGCAGTAAGCGTCGAAGGCTCCGATTCATGAGTGGGCGCACTGGTGTTGACGATTTCGAAGCTCAAGCGGTCGTCGGTTAGCTACTACATCGACACCGCCAAGGCCGCGGAGCGCGCCAACTCTGACCTCCAGCGGGCCAACGGTGGCCTAGGGGAGTGCTACTCCGAACACGAGACGCGGACCCCAATGTGGTTGTGCGCGGGCGACACCCATACCGCGGCGCGCTTTGTGGGTTTGAACGATGTCCAGCGCGCCGGAGGAGAAGCCGATTCTGCGGTCGTCACGCGGTGGCTTGACGACGGTGACGCGCCAAACGGCGCGCGTGGACGCGCCTTCGCCACCCGCGGTGTGCACGGCTTCGATTTGACCTTCGCCGCGCCGAAAAGCGTGTCGCTATTGCGTGCTCTGCGCGCGGATGAGGTGGTCGAAAATGCGATCGCTGCGGCGCATACGACCGCGATCTCGGAGGCGATGGAGTACCTGGCCGCGCATGCCGGCTACACCCGCGTACACAACAGCGCGACGGGGGAGAAGGACCTGGTGAAGTTGCCGGGATTGGTCGCGGTGGCGTATCAGCATGAGGCGTCACGGTGCGGAGACCCACGCCTCCATACCCATGTGATCGTGCCGAATCGGCAAGCCCGCACCGATGGGGCGCTGGCATCGATCGACGGGACGTCGCTGTATCACGAAGCCCGTGCAGCGGGAGTCATTTACCAAGCCACGTTGCGTCGCGAACTACACCAATCGCTGGGAATCGAATGGGCGCCGGTGGATCCGGGAACCGGGATGGCCGAGGCCGCCGGGGCTGATCGCGACACCATAACTGCGTGGTCGCGGCGCTCGTCGCAGCTACGGGAGTGGGCGGCGCACAACCTCGTTTCGGTGGACGGCCCGTTGAGCGCGGCGCAGCTTGCGGCGGCACAAAAAGCGACGCGTCCCGCCAAACCCGAAGAGCTTGCGTGGAGCGATTTGCAGCGGCAGTGGAGCGAAGACGCGCGGGGTTTTGTTCTGGACCGCGCCGCGTTTCTGGAAGCGCGGGCGGCGCGGCGCGAGGCGGGGCGAAGCGCGTTTGACGGCGCGAGTTTGGCTGCGGCCGCGGAGAAAATCGACAAGGCGGTGTTCACCCGCGCGGATCTCGTTGAGTTCGTCGGCGCGCAACTTCCCGTCGACGGCGAGCAGTCGCCGCGCGCCGCGGTGGAGTCCGCAGTCGACACGATTGGGATGCCGTTGACCGCACCGCGCGCCGCCCACGAGCGGGAGGGTCACGAGCGCCTCACCCTGGCGCGGATCTTGGCCGAGGAAGGCGCGTTACTGCGCCTCGTCGACGCGAGAAGCGATCGCGCGATGCTCTGGGTTCGCGACGACGACACCGCCGGACTGTCGCAGGATCAGAAGACCGCCGTGCAGAACATTGGCGAGTCGCCCTGGCTCGTACAACCTCTGTCGGCGCCGGCGGGCGCGGGCAAGACCACCTCCCTCCGCGCGCTCGCCAGCGCGGCGCACCACCGGTTCGGTGCGAGCGTTCTTGTCCTTGCTCCGACCGGCCAGGCTGTGGACGTCGCGATCCGCGAAGGCGCCGGAGACGACGGCCTGACGGTCGCCAAAGCGCTGCAGTCGTTGAGCAACAACACCTTGAAGTTCGATCAATCGACCCTCGTAGTGATCGATGAAGCCGGCATGGTCGGGACCGACGATCTGCGCCAGCTCTTGACCGCCACCACGCAGGCGGGCGCTAAGACGGTTCTTGTGGGTGACGCCAGCCAGTTGGCACCGGTCAAGGTCCGCGGCGGCATGTTCGCCCAACTCTGCACCGACCTTCCGTGGACGCAACACCTCTCCGAAGTGTGGCGGATGACAGACCCGGAAGAACGCACCGCGTCCCTCGCGCTGCGCGACGGCGAACCAGCTGAGCGCCGTGACGCCGTCGACTGGTATCGCAGCCACGATCGGTTGCACCGCGGTGACGCGATCACCATGGCCGCCGATGCGCTCGCCGCTTATACCGCCGACACCGCGCTCGGCCGCGACGCCTTGCTCGTCTGCGACACCACTGAGATGGCCGATGCCCTCAACCTCCGCATCCACAACGAGCGGATCGACCGGAGCTTCCCTTCTGTTCAAGGGCCCCGAGGACAACGACTCAGCGTCGGGGACCTGATCATCAGCCGCCGCAATGACCCCACCATCGCCTTCCACCACTCAACACCCAACGTCGAATCGGTCCCGTCTGTGCGCAACGGAAACCGATGGCGGGTCGCCGCAATCGATGCGAAGACGAATCGTGTTGCGGCCGAACGCCTCGACGACAAAGCCCACGTCGTCTTCGACAACGACTACGTGCGGGATCACGTCAGCCTCGGTTATGCCGTCACCGTTCACTCCGCCCAGGGCGTCACTGCCGACGCTTGCCACGCTGTCCTCAGCGACACCACCAACCGCAATCTGCTCTACGTCGCAATGACCCGTGGACGACATGCCAACATGGCCTACATCTACAAACGCAGCACCGAAGCGAACGAGTTCGGTCACGAAGAACACGCCGGAACTCACGTCGCGCAGCGGGGTGATAGCCGCGAAGCGGCGATCCTCATTCACGGAATCCTCGCGAACGACGAACCGGCCGTCACCGCGCATGACTACGCCGCCCAGACGGTCAACGAGGCTCTACCAGAGCGGGTCCGCGACCTCGTCAGCAAGCGGACCGCCGCCACGGAACGCCGACAAGAGAGCTACGACGCCTGGAAGGCCCAGCGGCAAGGACGTGACCGCAGCAGGAGCGAAGGTATACAGCGGCGCGTCGACAGAAGCCAACACAGCCGCACCGAAAACGGATTCGAACTTTGAGTCGATATTTCGTGTGGAGTTTGTTTTTCAAGACCATGGTGAGGGTCGCCCGACAACTCGGGTCATGGAGGCGACGGATACCTGGCCGCAGGACAGAGGGCACAGGCCTGGCAGGACCCAGCCGTGGCCGACGGCATCATCGCCGCGCTCGGCGTGGAGTTTCTGTGTGAACCGTGGAAGTAGATACCTCACATACCTCGGCGGAGCGGGGTTGTCAGTCCTCCGTGGGACTATTCAACGGTTATGAGGAATCGGCAACAGAAGCGTGCACGGCGGCAGCGGCGTACAGAGAAGCGGACCAGGCAATCGGGGGTCAATACAGCCATGTCTTCCAACCGGCCTACCTGCCAACCCGCGGCGATGGAGCTGCCAGACATGAGTGACCTCCCTGTCGGAGTGCAGCGTGTCGTGCAAGCGATGTACGGAATGGCTCCAGTCAAGTTCATGGCTGGCGTGAAGGTGGGGGAGGCGTCCGCCGCGAGACTGGATGCCGCCCTGCGGTCCATGCGCACCGCTCACGGGGCCGTGATGGCCCGCCAATCTAGGACCCTGCTCCGGGGCGCCCTTCAACTGGCGGTTCTCAACAACGTGCTTGGCACCAACCCTGTCCGCGACGTCCAATCCATCAAGTCCAAGCAACAGCCCAAAGGCGCCCAAGCGCTCACCGCGGATCAACTGCGAGACCTGCTCGCCAAGCTGAGGGCTTCGGAACCGTGCCGTCAACGCGATCTCACCGACCCCATCACCCTGTTGATCGCGACCGGTGTGCGCCGCTCCGAACTCCTGGCGCTGCGGTGGACCGACTTTGACGAGGAGGCAGGAACGATCTCCGTCTGCGGCAAGGTCATCCGCGAAAGGCGAAGGGATTGGTCCGCGTGGACGAGACCAAAACCGCGGCCGGGCGCCGGGTCATCCCACTGCCCGCCTTCGCGATCGTCACCCTCACCGAGCGCCGCAACCTGCCCTACCTCGGACAGCAATCGGTCATCTTCCCGTCCACTAACGGAACCCTGCGCGACCCCGACAACTTCGCAGGGCAGTGGCGCAGAATCCGCGACGAATTGGGCGTTCCGGACGTCAGCTCGCATAGCTTCCGCAAGACGGTGGCGACGCTCATCGACGACGCCGGGCTCTCCGCTCGCATTGGCGCCGATCACCTCGGGCACGCCAAGGTTTCGATGACCCAGGACCGCTATATGAGCCGAGGCCGGGTCCACAACGAGGTGGCGAATCTGCTGGATAGGGCCGTAGCTGACAACTCAGGTCCGCTATAAACGCCGAATAAACGCCGACCGCTCTTATTCAGTAGGCCTAAATACCACCTCTGACCAGCGCCCCCGGCAGGAATCGAACCTGCGACCTAGGGATTAGAAGGCCCTTGCTCTATCCAACTGAGCTACGGAGGCAGCGCGCGGACAGTTTAACCGGGTCCGTTTGCGGGACCGTCCCGGTGTGAACTGAAATCTTGGTGAGCGCAGATCCGCGGCGCCATTACGAAGCGCCGAACCGGGCTTCCAGCCGGTTCCTGAGTCGGTCGAGTTCTTTGATCTTCTCCCGCAGCCGCAACACGGGCTCCGGGGTGCTGGTGCGGCCCCAGCCAGCTTCGCGCCGACCCGCCCAGCGGTGCTGGGCGATGGCCATCAGCACCTGTAGGTCGTCGATCTCGGCCTGGATCAACTGGCTGAAAACCCTGGCCTGAGCGGCGTCGTTGGGGTGGATGGGGCCCGGGCCGGAGCCGTCGTCAACCCACGGAGCCACCGCAGCGGCAGACGACCCACTCACAGGACGCGGAACCTGATCCTCCACAAGCACCCACAAATAGTCGGGTCATCTACTTGGGGTTTCCTGTGAATGCGCACACCGGACGCTGAAGCGCGACCTGAAGTTCGCTTTGCTGAGAAGCGATCGTCGCGGCCGAGCTATCTAGCCTGTGTCACAACCGCGCGGTCCTCTGGCCTGCAGCGATCTTTCAATCTCCTGGCGCGACGCGCAGAATATCCTTGTCTTTGACCGGATTTGGGCTATTGTGTGACGGTCGGCACACGCCAGCTCTGCGCGCCGCCCCCGCGGCCTGGCAAACGCGTTAGGTCGGCTAAGGGCAAGGGAGTCTGAGAAGCGCATGGGCAGTCCGATCGAGCAGGTCACCGCGCGATGTACGCGGGCCTATCACACTGGCTCCCTCCTGCTGCGCGGGTCGCCCGCCGCCGCCGGCTGGCTGCTGGGTTGGCTCTCGGCCGAGTTTGCGCCGCACGTCCTCACCGGCCACGCACTCTCGGCTGTCCCGTCGCCCCTGGAGAAGGTCGCCGCGTCTCTCGCCGCCCAGCGCGCCGACACCGTGCTCGACGCGGCACTGCAAGAGACGTTCGGCCCCGACTACACCACGACCGTGCACCACCCCCTCGCGCCGTACACCGCGCGCCGGCCCGCGCTGGCCGCCGTGATCGAAGCCATGCGCCACCGGCGCCGCTACGCCGCGACCACCACCAACATCCCCTACGGCTCCAGCGGCCGGAGCAACCTGCTCGACATCTGGCGTCGCCCCGACCTACCGGAGGGCACCCGAGCCCCGGTCCTCATTCAGGTCCCCGGCGGCGGATGGTCGGTCAACGACAAGCGCGGCCAGGGCTACCCGTTGATGAGCCGGATGACCGAGCTCGGCTGGATCTGCGTCTCCATCAACTACAGCCGCAGCCCACGCAACGCCTGGCCCACCCATATCGTCGACGTCAAACGTGCCATCGCCTGGGTGCACGAGAACATCGCCCAGTACGGCGGCGATCCCGACTTCATCGCCATCACCGGCGGCTCCGCCGGTGGGCACCTGTGCTCGCTGGCCGCGCTGAGCTCGGGGGACCCGCAGCTGCAGCCCGGCTTCGAAGACGCCGACACCAGCGTGCAGGCCGCCGCACCGTTTTACGGCGTCTACGACCTGACCAACGTCGACAACATGCACGGCCTGATGATGCCGCTGCTCGAACACGTCGTGATGCAGCGCCGGCTGACCGAAGACTCCCAACTGTTCCGCGACGCGTCCCCGATACTCCGCGCGCACCGCGACGCGCCGCCGTTCTTCGTGCTGCACGGGCAGAACGACGCCGTCATCCCCAGTTCGCAGGCTCGTGCTTTCGCCGCCGCCCTGCGCGCGGCCGGCGCCCACACCGTCGCCTACGCCGAGCTGCCCAACGCCCATCACGCGTTCGACACCATCGCCACTCTGCGCTGCCAGCTCGCGGCGGAGTCGGTCGCCGCATTCCTCGGTATCACCTACGGCCGCCACGTCGACGGTCGCAAGCGGGGCAGACGGGCAGTCTGCTCGGCGAGCTGACGGACACACTGAAATTTCGAGACGTTCGGTTCTCAGGCTGGGGGAGGTCTGATGGACGACCTGCTGGACAAGCTCCGTCAGGCCCTCGAACACGAGGTCAGTATCGAGGCTTTGATCGAGGCGGCGCTCTGGCTCGCGGTGCCGTATCTGCTGATCGGACTTACCTGGGCCTTCTTTCACGCCGAACAGGTGGGCCAGCTCCACGACCATCTGCAGCGGATGCTCCCGGCGGGCGCGGAGGCAGCCTCCTACGCCGTCGCCGCGGTGCTGTGGCCGGCCCTGTTGGTGTTGCCACCGATCTGCTCGGCCTGAGGTCACAGACGACTCACAATCACCGCCGTTACCGCCGCGCGCCGACTAGCGTGGTTCTGGCGTTCATGGATCCGGGTAGAGGAAGGTGCTGGTCGAGATGAGGAGGGATCGATGAGCGGATCTGTCGATGCGAACGGCATGCCGTCCGAACTCGGTGCACTCGACATGCTGCTCCATCGTGGTGAAGCCAACCCCCGCACTCGGTCGGGCATCATGGCGCTCGAACTCCTCGACACCACCCCAGACTGGGAGCGATTCCGCAGCTGCTTCGAGAACGCCTCGCGGAAAGTGCTGCGCCTGCGCCAGCGGGTCGTCGTGCCGACCCTGCCGACGGCCGCGCCGCGCTGGGTGGTCGACCCCGACTTCAACCTCGACTTCCACGTCCGTCGCGTCCGGGTGCCCGAACCGGGCACCCTGCGTCAGGTGCTGGACCTTGCCGAGGTGAGTTTGCAGTCGCCGCTGGACATTTCGCGTCCGCTTTGGACGGCAACCCTCGTCGAAGGGCTCGAAGGCGGCAAGGCTGCCACCCTGTTGCACCTCAGCCACGCAGTCACCGACGGGGTCGGTGCCACCGCGATGTTCGCCGAGATCTATGACCTGGAGCGCGAACCCGCTCCGCGGCCCGCTCCGCCGATGCCCGTTCCGCAGGACCTCTCGTCCACCGACCTGATGCGCGAAGGGATCAACCAGCTGCCCGGCGCGATCGTGGGCGGCCTGCTCGGTGCGGTTTCCGGTGGACTGTCGGTGGTCGGGCGCGTGGTGCGCAACCCGGGCACGGCGGTGTGGGACGCCGTCGACTACGCCCGCTCCGGGCGGCGGGTGATGGGCCGCGCCGCCGAGCCGTCACCACTGCTGCGCCGACGCAGCCTGTCGTCGCGCAGCGAGGCCATCGAGATGCGGCTGTCCGACCTGCGTTCAGCCGCGCACGCCGCAAGCGGCTCGATCAACGACGCCTACCTCGCGGGGTTGTGCGGCGCGTTACGGCGCTACCACGAGGCGCTCGGCGTGCCGGTGAACAGCCTGCCCATGGCGGTTCCGGTGAGCCTGCGTGCCGAGGCCGACCCGGCCGGCGGCAACCGCTTCGCCGGCGTCAACCTCGCCGCCCCGATCGCCGTCGCCGACCCGGCCGTGCGGATCCAGAAGATCCGCAAGCAGATGACGTCGCGGCGAGAGGAGGCGGCGATCGACCTCGTGGGTGCGGTCGCCCCGGTACTCGGGCTGCTTCCCGACGCCGTTCTCGAGGCGATGAGTAGTTCGGTGATCGCCTCCGACGTGCAAGCCAGTAACGTACCCGTCTTCGCCGATGACACCTATATCGCCGGGGCGAAAGTGGTGCGGCAGTTCGGACTTGGCCCGCTTCCCGGCATCGCGATGATGGTGGTGCTGGTCTCCCGAGGCGGATACGCCACGGTCACCGCACGCTACGACCGCGCCTCGATCACCGACGAGGACCTCTTCGCGCGATGCCTGCGAGAGGGTTTCGACGAGGTGCTGGCGCTGGCCGGAGACCCGCCGCCGCGCGTGGTACCGGCATCATTTCCCGACCCTGTCGACGAGTCCGCACCCCGCACCACGAACGGATCGGTGACCTTCTGATGAGCGACACGGAGATGCGGCTGCCCGGTTCGGTAGCCGAGGTGAAGGCCAGCCCGCCGGGGCCGAAGATCGGGGCGTTCTTCGACCTCGACGGCACGCTGGTAGCCGGTTTCACCGCCGTCATCCTCACCCGGGAGCGGTTCCGCAGCCGCGACATGGGCATCGGCGAGCTGATCACGATGATTGCCGCCGGGCTCAATCACCAGCTCGGCAGGCTGGAATTCGAGGAACTCATCACCAAGGCCTCCCAAGCGCTGCGCGGGCGGGCGCTGTCCGATCTGCACGAGATCGGCGAGCGGCTGTTCGTCCAGAAGATCGAGGACCGCATCTATCCCGAGATGCGCGAGCTGGTGGCCGCCCACCTCGAGCGCGGCCACACCGTCGTGCTCAGTTCCTCGGCGCTGACCCTTCAGGTCGAGCCGGTCGCCCGCTTCCTTGGTATCGACAACACCCTGACCAACCGGTTCGAGGTCGACGAGAACGACGTCCTGACCGGCGATGTGATCCGGCCCATCCTGTGGGGACCCGGTAAGGCGAACGCGGTGCAGAAGTTCGCCGCCGAGAACGACATCGACCTCAAGCACTCCTACTTCTATGCCGACGGCGACGAGGACGTCGCCCTGATGTATCTGGTGGGCAACCCACGTCCGACCAACCCCGAGGGCAAGATGGCCTCGGTAGCGCGCCGGCGCGGCTGGCCGATCCTGCAGTTCTCCAGCCGCGGCGGCGGTGGCCTGATGGGCCAGGTTCGCACATTGCTCGGTGTCGGGGCTCTGGTTCCGGCGGCCTACGGTGCGGTCGGCTGGGGTCTGCTGACCCGCAGCAGGCGACGCGGGCTGAACTTCTTCACCACCGCCTTCCCCAATCTGTTGTTGGCCGCAAACGGAGTTCGGCTCAACGTCCAGGGCGCGGAGAACCTGCGCAAACAGCGTCCTGCGGTGTTCATCTTCAACCACCGCAACAACGCCGACCCGGTGATGGTGGCTTCGCTGTTGCGGGACAACTGGACCGGTGTGGGCAAGAAGGAACTCAAGGACGACCCCATCGTCGGCACGCTGGGCAAGCTGACCGACACGGTCTTCATCGACCGGGACGACCCCAAGGCCGCCGTCGAAACCATGCACGAGGTCGAGAAACTGGTGGCCAAAGGGCTGTCGATCATGATCGCCCCGGAGGGCACCCGGCGGGACACCCGGACTGTCGGACCGTTCAAGAAGGGCCCGTTCCGGCTAGCCATGGCCGCGGGCGTGCCCATTGTGCCGATCGTCCTGCGCAACGCGGAGGTGATCGCGTCGCGGGATTCCTCGACGATGAACCCAGGCACCGTGGATATCGTTGTCTACCCGCCGCTTTCGGTGCAGGACTGGACGGTCGACGACCTCCCCGAGCGCATCGAGGGCGTGCGCCAGCTGTATCTGGACACCCTGAAGAACTGGCCGGACGGCGACCAGCCGCTGCCGTCGATCTACCGCGCCGCCCCGGCCAAGGAGGCGCCGGCCGACAAGGCCGAGACGAAGAAGGCCCCAGCCAAGAAAGCCCCAGCCCAGAAGGCCCCAGCCAAGAAGACGGCGACTAAGAAGGCGCCGGCCAAGAAGGCTGCCGCGAAGAAGGCGGCCGCAAAGAAGACCCCGGCGAAGAAGACCGCCGAGCCGCCCATCGCGGAAGGCCGGCCATGAGCAGCTCCGATCACCTGACCGACTTCAGCACCACCGACGACGCGCTGGTGCTCGCCTCGGTGTCGTCCAAGGCCGAGTTCGAACTGCTCAACGACTGGCTGCACGCCCAGCGGCGAGCCCACCCCGACACCAAGGTCGAGGTGCTGCGGCTACCCGCCGGCGACCCGCCGCCCGGGGTGGTCGCCCAGCTCGTCGAAGAACTCAATGTGGGCGAGGACCGGCTGGTCGTGCCGGTGCGGGTGTTCTGGGTTCCCGGTGGGCTGCCCACCCGCGTGAAGGTCGTCGGCCTCATCTCCGGGCGCGACACCTACCGGCCACCGGAGATGTTGCAGCGCAGCATCCTTCGCAAAGACCCGTCGCGTGCCCGCATCGTCGCCGGCGAGCCGGCCAAGGTGTCCGAACTGCGCCAGCAGTGGCACGAGAACACCGTCGGGGACAGCCCGCGCGACTTCGCCCGGTTCGTGCTCCGCCGCGCCGCGCTGGCGATCGAGCGGATGGAGCTGCGGCTGCTGGGACCGGAATATAAGTCGCCGCAACTGATCACCGACGAGCTGATGGCGTCGTCGCGTTTCATGGACGGCCTGGAGAAGATTCCCGGTGCCGACCCGGCCAAGGCCGAGGAGATGCTCAACGAGCTCGCCACCGGCTGGAGCAGATTCTCCGTGGACCTGATCCCCAACCTCGGGCGGGCCATCTTCAGTCGAGGATTCGACCCCCGAATCGACTACGACACCATGGAAATCGAGGCCATGCGCCGCGGCCTGGAAGACCACCCGGCGGTGCTGCTGTGGTCGCACCGGTCCTACCTCGACGGCGTCATCGTCCCGGTGGCAATGCAGGAGAACAAGCTGCCGCCGGCCCACACCTTCGCCGGCATCAACCTGTCGTTCGGCTTCATGGGTCCGCTGATGCGCCGATCCGGTGTCATCTTCCTGCGCCGCAAACTCGACGACCCCGTCTACAAGTACGTGCTGCGTCAATTCGTCGGCTACATCGTCGAGAAGCGCTTCAACCTGAGCTGGTCGATCGAAGGAACCCGTTCGCGCACCGGAAAGATGTTGCCGCCCAAGCTCGGGCTGCTGGCCTACGTCGCCGACGCCTACCTCGACGGCCGCAGCGAGGACATCCTGCTGCAGCCGGTGTCGATCAGCTTCGACCAGCTGCACGAAACCACCGAGTACGCCGCCTACGCCCGCGGTGGTGAGAAGACTCCCGAGAGCGCGGAGTGGTTGTACAACTTCATCAAGGCGCAGGGGGAGCGCAACTACGGCAAGATCTACGTCCGCTTCCCCGAAGCGGTGTCGATGCGGCAGTACCTCGGTGAGCCGGGCGGGCGGATCGCGTCCGATCCCGCCGCCAAGCGCCTGGCCATGCAGAAGATGGCGTTCGAGGTGGCCTGGCGGATCCTGCGGGTCACCCCGATCAACGCCACCGGACTGGTGTCGGCGCTACTGTTGACCACCCGTGGCCGGGCGCTGACCCTGAGCCAGTTGCACCACACGCTGCAGGACTCGCTGGATTACCTTGAGCGCAAACAGAATCCGATGACCAATAGCGCGCTACGGTTGCGCACCCCCGAAGGGGTGCGCGCTGCGGTCGACGCCCTGTCCAACGGCCATCCGGTGACCCGGGTCGACGGCGGCCACGAGCCGGTGTGGCGGATCGCACCCGAGCGGGAACACGAGGCCGCCTTCTACCGCAACACCCTCATCCACGCGTTCCTGGAGACCGCGATTGCCGAACTGGCCTTGGCTCATGCCGGGCGGGCGCCCGACGGAGACCGGATCGCCGTGTTCTGGGAACAGGCGATGCGGCTGCGCGACCTGCTGAAGTTCGACTTCTACTTCGCCGACTCCGCGGCCTTCCGCGAGCATCTCGCCGAGGAGATGTCCTGGCAAGACGATTGGGAGGTGCAGGTCGCCGCCGGCGGAGAGGCCGTCGACCGGCTGCTGCGCGACAAGCGACCTCTGATGGCCCACGCCATGCTGCGGCCGTTCTTGGAGGCCTACCAGATCGTGGCCGACGTGCTGTGCGACGCGCCCACCGACATCGGCGAGAAAGAACTCACGAAGCTGGCGCTCGGCGTGGGTGCCCAGTACGCCGCGCAGGGCCGCATCCGCAGCAACGAATCGGTGTCGGCGTTGCTGTTCGCGACCGCGCGGCAGGTCGCCGCCGACCAGCATCTGCTCGAACCCGGGCCCGAATTGCCGCAGCGGCGGCGGGCGTTCCTGCACGAATTGCAGGACATCCTGACGGATATGGACCGCATCGCCAGGCTATCGGCCCAACAGTTCTACGGCCGCGAACAGAAACTACGTGAGCAGTCCGGCTGAGCGCACCGCCGCGGTGTGGCCGGTGCTGGCACTGGTCGCACTTCTGGCCGGTGTCACCGCCGCGGGTATCGGTGCGCTGTCGCTGGCCGAGGCGCTGACCGCAACCGGGCTGCCCGACGCCGGCCCGATCACCACCCTCGGCCTGCCGTTCGTGCGGGCCGCCGGCGAAATCGCCGCTGTATTGGCCGTAGGGTCATTCCTGTTTGCGACGTTCTTCGTCCCGCCTCAGGACAACGGGGTGCTCGACGCGGGCGGCTACCGGGCGCTGCGCTTGGGCGTGACGGCATCGGCCATCTGGGCGGTCTGCGCGGCCCTGCTGGTTCCGCTGACGGTGTCCGACGTCTCCGGTCAGCCGCTGCGCGACCATCTCAACCCGGTTCAGCTGTGGTCGGTGGCCAGTCTCGTCGACACCGCCGGCGGGTGGCGCTGGACCGCGTTCCTGGCGTTGACCGTCGCCGTCGCGGGCCGTGCAGTGCTGCGCTGGTCGTGGACACCCCTGCTGCTGGCCGGCTCGCTGCTGACGCTGGTTCCGCTCGGGCTGACCGGTCATTCCTCGGCGGGCGGATCGCACGACCTGGGCACCAACAGCTTGATGATGCACCTACTGGCCGGCGCGTTGTGGGCCGGCGGACTGTTGGCATTGCTGGCCCATGTGCTGCGTGGTAGTGAGCACGCTGGCCTTGCGGCACGGCGCTTTTCGGCCGTGGCGTTCTGGTGTTTCGTCGCGATGGCGTTCTCCGGGTCGCTCAACGCCTTCATCCGGATTCGACTGGGTGATGTGTTCACCACCGAATACGGCCGTCTGGTGATGGTCAAAGTTGTCGCACTGGGCGTGCTGGGGGCGATCGGCTGGCGGCAACGCCGCGGGCCGGTACGCGCCCTGCACACCGACCCGTCGGCGCGCGGGCCGTTGATCCGGCTGGCCACCCTTGAGGCCTTGGTGTTCGGCCTGACGTTCGGCGTCGCCGTGGGCCTGGGCCGCACGCCGCCCCCACCGCCGATCGAGGCCAACCCGTCCATCACGGAGGTCGCGCTCGGATACGACCTCGCGGGGCCGCCGTCGGTGGCCCGCATCCTGCTGGACTGGCGGTTCGATCTCGTCTTCGGTACGGCCGCCCTCGTGCTCGCCGCGGTGTACCTGGCCGGGGTGATCCGGCTGCGCCGCCGGGGCGACGCCTGGCCGGTAGGCCGGACCGCCGCCTGGCTACTGGGCTGCGCCGTGCTGCTGTTTACCACCTCGTCGGGGGTGGGCCGCTACATGCCGGCGATGTTCAGCGTGCACATGGCCGGCCACATGTTGCTGTCGATGCTGGTGCCCATCTTGCTGGTGCTCGGAGCACCGGTGACGCTGGCGCTGCGGGCGCTGCCCACCGCGGGCAAGGGCAATCCGCCCGGGCTGCGTGAGTGGTTGCTCGACGGGTTGCACAGCCGGTGGTCGCGGTTTTTCACCCACCCGGTCGTGGCCACCATCATGTTCGTCGCCGGCTTCTACGGCCTCTACTTCAGCGGCCTGTTCGACGCCGCGGTGAGCAACCACGGCGCGCACGTGTTGATGAACCTGCACTTCCTGATCAGTGGTTACCTCTTCTACTGGGTCGTCATCGGGGTCGATCCCACGCCGCGGCCGCTGCCGCCGGTGGCCAAGGTCGGCATGGTGTTCGCCTCGCTGCCGCTGCATGCCTTCTTCGGCGTGGTGCTGATGGGCATGGATCAGGTGCTGGGGGAGAGCTTCTACCGCTCACTACGGTTGAGCTGGCACACCGACCTGCTGGCCGATCAGCATCTCGGTGGTGGGATCGCCTGGTCCGCGGGGGAGGTCCCGCTCGTCGTGGTGATGATCGCGCTGCTGATCCAGTGGAGCCGCAGCGACCGGCGCACGGCCAAACGGCTGGACCGCGCCGCCGACCGCGACGACGATGCCGACCTGGCCGCCTACAACGCCATGCTCGCCGAGATGGCGCGCCGGGACACCGACGGCGTCAACCACTGAGCTGTCCCCAGTCCCGAGTTCATCCACAGCCGCCTCCGGGCGAGCCCGTCGACCGTTCCCGATTGTCAGGGGTTCGCGGCTGACTGGAGTGGCACATCACACGCAGTGGATTGAAGGGAAAGGACCACAGCCATGTTCGAAACCCACCTGACCGTCGTCGGCCGCATCGTCACCGACCCGCGCCGCAGGATCGTCAACAACCAGGAACTGATCAGCTTCCGGGTTGCCAGCAACTCGCGGCGCCGCACCGGCGACGGCACCTGGGAGCCCGGCAACTCGTTGTTCATCACGGTCAACTGCTGGGGCAAGCTCGTCACCGGCGTCGGTGCCGGTCTGTACAAGGGCGCCCCGGTGATCGCCGTCGGCGACGTCTTCACCAGCGAGTACGACGACAAGGACGGGGTGCGGCGCTCGTCGCTGGAGATGCGGGCCACCGCGGTCGGCCCCGATCTGTCGCGGGCCATCGTGCGCATCGAGCAGCCGCAGCCCAAGCCCGCCGAGCCCGTCGAGACCGTCGCCGAGGAGCCGGACGCCGAGGACCTGGCTGCCGTCGAGGACGCGGAGGATGCAGCGGGGCTGGCCCTGTCGGCTTGACGGCCGGGTGGCCGCGCTGGTCGCAGGCCAGCGCGGCCGCAAGGGCAGGATGCCGCGGCGCCTAGGATGGTCGACGAGCTGTTCACGACCAAGACGGAAGGCAATACCGCGGCCATGGCCGAATTCATCTACACGATGCGCAAGGTCCGCAAGGCGCACGGCGACAAGGTCATCCTCGACGACGTCACGCTGAGCTTCCTGCCCGGGGCCAAGATCGGCGTCGTCGGCCCCAACGGCGCCGGCAAGTCCAGCGTCCTTCGGATCATGGCCGGCCTGGACCAGCCGAACAACGGCGACGCGTTCCTGGCCAACGGCGCCACCGTGGGCATCCTGATGCAGGAGCCGCAGCTCGACGAGACCAAGACGGTCCGCGAGAACGTCGAAGAGGGCGTCGCGATCAAGGCCAAGCTCAACCGGTACAACGAGGTCGCCGAGCTGATGGCCACCGACTACACCGACGAGCTGATGGACGAGATGGGCAAGCTCCAGGAAGAACTGGATGCGGCCGACGCCTGGGACATCGACTCCCAGCTCGAACAGGCGATGGACGCGTTGCGCTGCCCCCCGCCTGATGAGCCCGTGACCCACCTCTCCGGTGGCGAGAAGCGCCGCGTGGCCCTGTGCAAGCTGCTGCTGAGCAAGCCAGACCTGCTGCTGCTCGACGAGCCCACCAACCACCTCGACGCCGAGAGCGTGCTGTGGCTCGAACAGCACCTGGCGGCCTATCACGGCGCCATCCTGGCGGTTACCCACGACCGGTACTTCCTGGACAACGTCGCCGAGTGGATCCTCGAACTCGACCGCGGCCGCGCCTACCCCTACGAGGGCAACTACTCGACCTATCTGGAGAAGAAGGCCGAGCGCCTGGAGGTCCAGGGCAAGAAGGACCAGAAGCTGCAGAAGCGGCTCAAGGAGGAGCTGGCCTGGGTGCGCTCCGGCGCGAAGGCCCGGCAGGCCAAGAACAAGGCCCGCCTCGGCCGCTACGAGGAGATGGCCGCCGAAGCCGAGAAGACCCGCAAGCTCGACTTCGAGGAGATCCAGATCCCCGCGCCGCCGCGGCTGGGCAACGTCGTCGTCGAAGTGGAGCACCTGGACAAGGGTTTCGACGGGCGCGTGCTGATCAAGGATCTGTCGTTTACGTTGCCGCGCAACGGGATTGTCGGGGTGATCGGGCCCAACGGTGTCGGCAAGACCACGCTGTTCAAGACCATCGTCGGGCTGGAAGAGCCGGACAGTGGCACCGTGCGGGTCGGCGATACGGTCAAACTGAGTTACGTCGACCAGAACCGTGGCGGTATCGACCCCAAGAAGAACGTCTGGCAGGTCGTGTCCGACGGGCTGGACTACATCGAAGTCGGCCAGAACGAGATCCCGTCGCGGGCCTACGTCTCGGCGTTCGGCTTCAAGGGACCCGATCAGCAGAAGCCGGCCGGGGTGCTCTCCGGCGGAGAACGCAACCGGCTCAACCTGGCGCTGACCCTCAAAGAGGGTGGCAACCTGATCCTGCTCGACGAGCCCACCAACGACCTGGACGTCGAGACGCTGTCCTCGCTGGAGAACGCGCTGGAGAACTTCCCCGGCTGCGCGGTGGTCATCAGCCACGACCGCTGGTTCTTGGACCGCACCTGCACGCACATCCTCGCGTGGGAGGGCAACGACGACAACGAGGCCAAATGGTTCTGGTTCGAAGGCAACTTCGGTGCCTACGAAGAGAACAAGATCGAGCGCATGGGAGCCGACGCGGCCCGTCCGCACCGGGTCACCCACCGCAGGCTCACACGCGACTAATGTTGGCGGCTGCGGACCAGTGTCGGTTCGCACGCTGATCAGGAGTCGTAGGTATGACGGTTGACCCCAAAGCTGCCGAGTCACTGGATGAGGCCTACCTCGCTACCTATCGCGGTCCGCACGGCGGGGCCCCCGACGGGGACGCCGCCGAGACCGGACCGCTGGTGGCTGCAGCCGCCAAACGCGTGGTGCCGCCGGCCCTGATCGCCGCGCACGAGCGCCTCGCGCACAGCAGAGTGGTCGGGGAGACCCTCGTCGCGATCTACCCGAGCGACGACCCGGGCGGCTTCGGGCCCGCGCTGCAGATCGTCACCGACCAGGCCGCCATGCTGCTGGACTCGGTCACGGTGTTGCTGCACCGGCTCGGCGTCGCCTACGTCGCGCTGATGAACCCGGTATTCCGGGTTCGCCGTGGCGCAGGCGGTGAACTGCTCGAGGTGCGGCCGGTGAACGACGACCTGGCAGGCGCGGATTCCGGGAGCGAGGAGTCCTGGATCCATGTCCAGCTGTCGACGCTGGTCAACGGCAAGGCGCTGGCTGAGGCGGAGCGGATGCTGCCGATGGTGGTGGCCGACGCCCGCCAAGTGGCCCTGGACTCGACGGCCCTCAGTGCCGCACTGCACGAGTTGGCGCGCGAACTCGACGACGACTCGGGAACGCGGTTCGCCGGGCCCGACCGTGAGGATGTCGCCGACCTGCTGCGCTGGCTGTCGATTGGCAACTTCGTGCTGTTGGGCTGCCAGGACTGCATGGTCAGCGACGGCAAATCCACCGTGATCGAGTCCAGCCGGCTCGGGGTGGCGCGGTTGCGCACCGAGGTGCTGCCAGAGCTCACCCATCCACGCGACCTGCTGGTGCTTGCGCAAGCCACCATGGCCAGCTTCCTGCGCTACGGGGCGTACCCGTACATCGTGGTGATTCGCGAGCATCGGTCCGGCGGGCAGGAGCGAAGCGACTCGGGGAGTATCGCGGAAGGCGATATCGAGCACCGGTTCGTCGGCCTGTTCACCGCTACCGCCATGAGTGCCAATGTGCTTGACATCCCGCTGATCTCGCGACGAGTCCGCGAAGTGCTCGAGCTGTCGAACAACGACCCCAGTCACCCTGGACAGCTGGTGCTCGACATCGTCCAGACCATTCCGCGCTCGGAGCTGTTCGCGCTGACCGCCGAAGAACTACTCAAGATGGCGACCGCCGTTGTCGACCTCGGTTCGCGACGCCGAGCATTGCTGTTCCTGCGCGCCGCCCAGCTCGGCCACTTCGTGTCCTGCCTGGTCTACCTGCCCCGCGATCGGTACACCACGGCGGTTCGGTTGGAGATGCAGAACATCCTGGTGCGCGAATTCGGCGGTGTAAGCATCGACTACACCGCCCGTGTCAGCGAATCGCCCTGGGCTGTAGTTCATTTCACCGTCCGACTGCCCGACGGGGCCACCCGCCAGTCGATCGACGCCAGCGAGGCGAATCGAGCCCGTGTGCAGGAGATGCTCACCGAAGCCCTGCGCACCTGGGGTGACCGGCTGTTCGGCTCCGCGCGAGCGGGCCAGATCGACCTGGCGATCGCCGAGCACTATTCCGAGGCGCTGCCTGAGGAGTTCAAGCAGGCCGTCACCTCGACTGAAGCCATCACCGATATCGGCATCATCGAAGCGCTGCACGAGGATTCGGTCAAACTGCAGTTCGAGCAAGGCGACGATGGCAACGATGCCTTCCTCACCTGGTACCTCGGTGGATCGACCGCATCCCTGAGTCACCTGCTGCCGATGCTGCAGTGCATGGGGGTGCTGGTGCTTGAGGAGCGCCCGTTCACCGTGGTGCGCCCCGACGGGCTGAAGGTCTGGATCTATCAGTTCAAGATCCGCCCCGACGCCTCGATGCCGGACTCGCAGACGCAGGAGGAGTGGGACAACACCGCGGTGCGGTTCTCCGAGGCCGTCACCGCGATCTGGCAGGGACACGCCGAGATCGACCGTTTCAACGAGCTGGTGCTCCGCGCCGGGCTCACCTGGCAGCAGGTCGCGGTGCTGCGTGCCTACGCAAAGTATCTGCGGCAGGCGGGTTTTCCCTACAGTCAGTCACACATCGAGTCGGTGCTCAACGGCAATCCCGGTACGGCGCGTTCGCTGATCGCGCTCTTTGAGGCTCTTTTCGACCCGGAGTCGGCGGCCAGGGGGCTCGACGCCCAGGCGGCCGCGGCCGAGGTGACCGCCGACATCGACGCGCTGGTCAGCCTCGACACCGACCGGGTACTGCGGGCATTCGCCTCGATGATCGAGGCCACCCTGCGCACCAACTTCTTCGTCACGCGTCAGGATTCCGCACGGGCCCAGAATGTGTTGTCGCTCAAGCTCAATCCGCAACTGATCGACGAATTGCCGCTGCCGCGACCCAAATTCGAGATCTTCGTCTACTCGCCGCGCGTCGAAGGCGTTCACCTGCGGTTCGGCTATGTCGCGCGCGGCGGCCTGCGCTGGTCGGACCGCCGCGAGGACTTCCGCACCGAGATCCTCGGACTGGTCAAGGCGCAGGCGGTCAAGAACGCCGTCATCGTGCCCGTTGGGGCCAAGGGCGGGTTCGTCGTCAAGCACCCACCGGCCCCCATCGGGGACGCCGCCACCGACCGGGATGCGTTGCGCCACGAGGGAATCGCCTGCTACCGCCTGTTCATCGCCGGGCTGCTCGACGTCACCGACAACGTCGAGCGGGCCACCGGCGCAATCATCCCGCCTGCGGGTGTGGTGCGCCGCGACGGTGACGACGCCTACCTCGTCGTCGCTGCGGACAAGGGGACGGCCACGTTCTCCGACATCGCCAACGACGTCGCCGAGTCCTACGGCTTCTGGCTCGGCGACGCATTCGCTTCCGGCGGTTCGGTGGGCTACGACCACAAGGCCATGGGCATCACCGCCAAGGGCGCCTGGGAAGCCGTGAAGCGGCACTTCCGGGAGATGGGGGTGGACACGCAGAGCGAGGACTTCACCGTCGTCGGCGTTGGCGACATGAGTGGTGACGTGTTCGGCAACGGAATGCTGCTCTCCCAGCACATCCGGCTGATCGCCGCCTTCGACCACCGCCACATCTTCGTCGACCCCGCCCCGGGCGCGGCCCGCTCCTGGGAGGAACGCCGCCGCCTGTTCGAGCTGCCCCGCTCGAGCTGGGAGGACTACGACGCCAGCCTGATTAGCGCCGGCGGCGGGGTGTTCAGCCGCCAGCAGAAATCGATCCCGATCAGCCCGCAGATGCGCAGCGCGCTGGGCATCGAGGACGCGGGCGAAGAGATGACCCCACCGGCCCTGATGCGCGCCATCCTGCAGGCTCCGGTGGACCTGCTGTTCAACGGCGGGATCGGCACCTACATCAAGGCCGAGTCCGAATCCCATGCCGACGTGGGCGACCGCGCCAATGACACGTTGCGCGTCAACGGCAACCAGGTGCGAGCCAAGGTCGTCGTCGAAGGCGGCAACCTTGGCGTGACGTCCCTGGGCCGCATCGAATTTGACCTGTGCGGCGGCCGGATCAACACCGACGCCATGGACAACTCGGCCGGCGTCGATTGCTCCGACCACGAGGTCAACATCAAGATCCTCGTCGACGCCCTGGTCACCGCGGGCAAGGTCAGCGCCGACGAACGCACCGACCTGCTGGCCTCGATGACCGACGAGGTGTCGCGGTTGGTGCTGGCCGACAACATCGACCAGAACGACCTGATGGGCACCAGCCGGGCCAACGCGGCGACGCTGCTCAACGTCCACGCCCGCCAGATCCGTGAACTCGAGGAGCACCGGGGACTCAACCGCGAGCTGGAGGCGCTGCCGACCAACAAGGAGATCCGGCGCCGCCAGGAGATCGGAATCGGGCTCACCTCACCGGAATTGGCGACGCTGATGGCGCACGTCAAACTCGCGCTCAAGGACGAGGTTCTGGCCAGCGACCTGCCGGACCAGGAGGTGTTCGCCGCCCGGCTGCCGCGGTACTTCCCCAGCCAGTTGCGGGACAACTTCAGCGCCGATATCCGCAACCACCAGCTGCGTCGCGAGATCATCACGACGATGCTGGTCAACACCGTCGTCGACACCGGCGGGATCACCTACGCCTATCGGGTCACCGAGGACGTGGGTGTCGGCTACGTCGACGCGGTGCGGACTTTCGTGGCCACCGACGCGATCTTCGGCGTCGGTGATGTGTGGCAACGGATCCTCGAAGCCGGCCATAACAACGGGCTGCCGGTCGACATCGCCGACCGGATGACACTGGATCTGCGCCGGCTGCTCGACCGGGCGTCGCGCTGGCTGCTCAACTACCGGCCGCAGCCGCTGGCCGTCGGCGCCGAGATCAACCGCTTCGCCGCCAAGGTCGCCGAACTGACCCCGCAGATGTCGCGGTGGTTGCGCGGCGACGACAAGGCTATCGTCGAGAAGGAGGCCGGTGAGTTCGTTGCCGCCGGCGCCCCCGCCGACTTGGCGTATGCGGTGTCGACGGGCCTGTACCAGTACAGCCTGCTTGACGTGATCGACATCGCCGACATCGCCGAACGCGACCCGGCGGAAGTGGCCGACACCTATTTCGCGTTGATGGATCACCTCAGCACCGACGGGCTGCTGACGGCGGTATCCGGTCTGCCCCGCGACGACCGCTGGCATGCTTTGGCGCGCTTAGCGATCCGTGACGATATCTACGGTTCGCTGCGGGCGCTGTGCTTCGACGTGCTCGCCGTCGGCGAGCCCGACGAGACCGGCGAGCAGAAGATCGCCGAGTGGGAGCACACCAATGGTTCGCGGGTCGAGCGGGCCCGCCGCACGCTGGCCGAGATCTACGCCGACGATGAGCGCGACCTGGCCACCCTGTCGGTGGCCGCGCGCCAGATCCGCAGCATGACCCGGACGAGTGGAACAGGATCAAGTGGCTGAGGGATTCACCACCGGCGTGCACGTGCGCTGGTCGGACATCGACATGTACCAGCACATCAACCACGCCACGATGGTGACGATCCTGGAAGAAGCCCGGGTGGATTTCCTGCGGGAGCCGTTCGCCGCGGACATCGCCACCATCGGACTTCTCATCCACGAGGTGCAGGTGCTCTACAAAGGTCAACTCCGCCTTGCCGATTCGCCGTTGCAGGTGACGATGTGGACCAAGCGGCTGCGGGCGGTGGACTTCACGCTCGGTTACGAGGTGCGCTCGGTGAGCGCCGATCCGGACTCGCGGCCCGCGGTGATCGCCGAGACGCAGCTGGCCGCGGTGCACATCGAGGAGCAGCGTCTGGTCCGGCTCTCGCCGACCCATCGGGAGTACCTGCAACGCTGGTTGCGATGAGTCCCGGCGGGCAGGAGCGTAGCGACGGGGGGAGGAGCACCGGCGGGCAGGAGCGTAGCGACGGGGGGAGGAGCACCGGCGGGCAGGAGCGTAGCGACGGGGGGAGGAGCACCGGCGGGCAGGAGCGTAGCGACGGGGGGAGGAGCACCGGCGGGCTGTTCGTCCCCGACGCGGTCGGGCGCAACGACCTGGCCGCGTTCGTCGAACGGGCACTGCGCCTGGACGAGGCCGCGGTAGTGCGGTTGCGGGCCCGCGGCGAGGGTGTGGTGACGGCATGGGTGGCCACGGGGTTCGACGTGCTGGCGGTGCGAGCAGTCCCTGGCACGGTATCGCCGGCTGACTTCTCCTGCGCAGCAGACGCATTGGTGCGCGGGCTGCGTGACGCCGGGGCTGCCGGAGACATCGACACCGGCTATCCGATGGACTCGGCGTGGCGCGGTGCGCTGCCGCCCGATTCCGGCTTCGTCCACCTCGATGACATCCCCGCCGCCGTGCTGGCCGACCTGGCCCGCCGTGGGGCGGGGCTGGCTCGCGAACACAGCGGCGCGCACGGGCCACCGCCGTCACTGCTGGACCAGGATGTCGTGCAGGTGAGTTCGGGCGACGCAAGCGTCGGCGTTCCGATGCGCTGTGTGTTCGCCTTGACTGCAATGGGATTCATGCCGGAGGCTCCGACCGACGAGGAGATCGTGCGGGTGCGGTTGCTCCCGTCGTGGTTGCGGATCGACGCCCGGTTCGGCTCGGTGTACCGTCGTCGCGGCGATCTTCTGACCGTGCTGCGATAGGAGCCGGGCATGGCTGACAGGCTGTCGTTCTGGCGCAGTCCCGCCGCGCGCGTCGCCGTCGGCGGCGTCGTCGGTGCGGTGGTGACCGTGCTGCTCTGGGCGCGCGACGGCCCGCTGGCGCTGTCCGGTGGATGGACCGCGGTGGCGGGGGTCTTCACCGGCTGGACGTGGCTGGCGTTGTGGCGCTTCGACCACCGCCGCACCGAGACCCACGCCGGGCTCGAGCAGCCGGGCCATCCCGCGGTGGTCAGCCTGATCCTCGGCGGTGCGGTCGCGAGCCTGATCGGTGTCGGGGTCCTGCTGAACCGCGCTGACGACGGTGCACGGTGGTTGGCGGTGGGCAGCATCGTGCTGTCGTGGCTGACCATCCACACGCTGTTCGGGTTGATCTATGCCAAGCACTACTTCGATCCCGAACACCCAGGCGGTATCGACTTCAACGATCCCGACCATCACGACCGGCCCTGCTACTCCGACTTCTTCTACGTCGCCTTCGCCGTTGGCATGAGCTTTGCGATTTCCGACACGAACCTCACCTCGACGCGGATCCGCAAAACCGCGCTGGGACACGCCCTGTTGTCGTTCGTGTTCGGAACGACGATCATCGCCTCGGTGGTGAACGTCCTGTCGTCGTCCTAGGCGAGCAGGATCCACGCCGCGGCGTCGGGCGCCAGGTCGCCATCGAGCAGTGGCGCGCTGGTGATCAACACCTCGCCGGCGGGCAGCGGCAGCGCGCGCGACCCGGTATTCAACACGCACAGCACCCCGCCGGAGGCGAACGCCAGGGCGTCGGTGCGCAGCTGCAGCCATTCCACGTCGTTGTCGGTGAAGTGGAACCGGTTGCGCCGCAGACCCACAATCGCCTGGAAGAACGCCAGCGTTGAATCGGGATCGGCGAGCTGGCGTTCGACGGTCAACACCTGCCAGTCAGCCGGCATCGGCAGCCAGGTCTGCGGGTTCGACGAGAAGCCGAACGGCGCAGCCGAACCTGACCACGGCATCGGCACCCGGCAGCCGTCGCGTCCGCGTTCGGTATGCCCGGAGCGCTCCCACACCGGGTCCTGCAGTACCTCGTCGGGCAGCTCCACGTTGGGCAGACCCAGTTCTTCGCCGTTGTAGATGAACACCGCGCCGGGCAGCGCGAGCATCACCATCGCCATGGCCTGCGCGCGGGCCAGGCCGGCTGCGCCGCCGCCGTAGCGGGTGACCTCGCGTTCGACGTCGTGGTTGGACAGCGTCCAGGTCGGGCTGGCGTCCTCGATGGCGGCCGCCGCCAGCGAGTTCTCGATCGCGCCCCGGATGCTGACGGCGTCGAATTCGGCTCGCACCAAACGAAAGTTGAAGCCCATGTGCAGCTCGTCGGGGCGCAGATACTTCGCGAAGTCGTCGTTGTCGAAGACCCAGATTTCCCCGATGGTCACCGCGTGCGGGTAGTCGTCGAGCACCGAGCGGATGCCGCGGTGGATGTCGTGGACACCTTCGTGGTTGAACCGCGGATCGTCGTCCTGGGAGGTCAGCATCGCGACGTCGGTGATCGCCATGTCCGGCAGGCCGGCGGGTTTGGCCATGCCGTGCGCGACGTCGATGCGGAAGCCGTCGACGCCACGGTCCAACCAGAACCGCAACGTCTTCTCCAGATCGTCGAACACCTCGGGGTTGTCCCAGTTGAGGTCGGGTTGTTCGGCATCGAACAGGTGCAGGTACCACTGGCCGTCGGGCACCTGCGTCCAGGCCGGCCCGCCGAACACCGAGACCCAGTTGTTGGGCGGCTCGGCGCTGTCCGGCCCCGTTCCGTCGCGGAAGATGTAGCGCTCCCGTTCGGCGCTGCCCGGTGCCGCCGCCAGCGCGGCCTGGAACCAGGCGTGCCGGGAGCTGGTGTGGTTGGGCACCAGGTCCATCGTGACCCGGATGTCGCGGGCGTGCGCCTGCTCGATCAACCGGTCGAGGGCGCCCAGCCCGCCGAACAGCGGGTCGACGTCGCGGGGGTCGGCCACGTCGTAACCGTGGTCGGCCATCGGGGAAACCATCACCGGGTTGAGCCAAATTGCGTCGATACCGAGTCGGCTCAGATGATCGAGACGATCGGTGACGCCGTCGAGGTCGCCGACGCCGTCCCCGTCGCTGTCAGTGAACGAGCGGGGATAGATCTGGTAGAAGACGGCGTTCGTCCACCAGTGGGCGGGTTCGGCCATGGGCGTCCTCTAAAACGGCGAATTCATCATCGACTGCGCGGCCATCTCCAGATAGCCGAGCAGCTCGCGGCGATGCTCGTCGTCGAGCGTGTGAGAGTCGATCGAGCCCACCGCGATGTGCATGCAGCGCAGCCAGGCGTCGCGTTCGATGGGGCCGATGCAGAACGGCACGTGGCGCATCCGCAGCCGGGGGTGCCCGCGCAGATCGGAGTAGGTTCGCGGCCCGCCCCAGTACTGCTCGAGGAACATCCGCAGGCGGTCTTCGGCGGCGTCCAGCTCGTCTTCGGGGTAGAGCGGCCGCAGCACCTCGTCCTCGCGGACCAGCTCGTAGAAACGGGACACGATCTTGCGGAACGTCTGCGCGCCGCCCACCGCGTCATAGAACGTCTGCCCATCCCCGTCGGCCTGAGTCTCCGTCACTCCACCATTGTGTACACCCGCGCCGACGACGGCAGTGGTCACCCGTTGTTCACGGATTTGACCAGCGAACACGACCCAAATTGTCGTGCGGTGATCCGCAATCCGTGGTGCACTGGAACACGGAGGACGCATGGCTCAGCGCAACCGGAACCGCGGTCACCGCACCGCGGCGGGCCCGATCGGGTCGCTATCGGGTTCTGGGCTGCATGCCGACCCTCACATACCCAGCCCGGCCGACGGATCAGTGTGGGGGCGTCGCCGGGTGTTGTTGCTCAATTCGACCTACGAACCGCTGACGGCGTTGCCGATGCGCCGGGCGGTGATCATGCTGCTGTGCGGCAAAGCGGACGTCGTGCACGACGACCCCGGCGGCCCGGTCATCCACTCCGCGACCCGGACAGTCGTCGTCCCGTCGGTGATCCGTCTGCGCAGTTATGTCCGGGTGCCCTACCGGGCCCGCATTCCCATGACCCGTGCGGCACTGATGCACCGGGACCGCTACCGCTGCGCCTACTGCGGCGGCAAGGCCGACACCGTCGATCATGTGCTGCCGCGCAGCCGCGGGGGAGAGCACTCGTGGGAGAACTGCGTGGCAGCGTGCGCGACGTGTAATCACCGCAAGGCCGACAAGTTGCTGTCCGAGCTGGGCTGGACGTTGCGGCTGGTGCCGATGCCCCCGAAGGGCCAGCATTGGCGGCTGCTGTGCACCATCAAGGAGCTCGACCCGTCGTGGGTGCGCTACCTGGATGAAGGCGCGGCGTGACACTGCTACGGTTTGCAACGTGAGCACTGCAGCCATTCATTCGATTATGGGCGGAATCCCGCTGCTGTTGGTAGCGATACTCTCCGCGATGATCTTCGCCCGCAAAGGCAACCACCCTGCGACTTACCAGCTTTCCGAGAAATGGACCCACGATCCGATCCTCTGGGCGGCCGTCGATGAGGTAGTTCCCGGCGGCGGCCACCATGGCCACGGCACGACCGAGACGACTGTTGGAGGTGGAGCAAGTGGCAAGTGGTGAGCATGGCACCGCGGTAGCGACGGTCGATACCGACAATCTGCCCTATGGCTGGGCGGTGACCGCCAGCGGCCGGCTGTCCGGCGTCACCGAGCCCGGTGAGCTGTCGGTGCACTATCCGTTCCCGATCAAGCAGCTCGTCGAGCTGGACGACGCCTTGAAGTACGGTAGTCGGCAGGCCAAGGCCCGCTTTGCGGTCTACATCGGCGATCTGGGCAGCGATACTGCCGCCCGTGCGCGCGAGATCCTCGCCGATGTCCCGACCCCGAACAACGCGGTGCTGCTGGCGGTGTCTCCCGATCAGCGGGCCATCGAGGTGGTCTACGGCGCGGATCTGCGCGGTCGTGGCGCCGAGTCCGCCGCCCCGCTCGGGGTGTCCGCGGCCGCGTCGGCGTTCAAAGAGGGCAACCTCATCGACGGTCTGGTCAGTGCGGTCCGGGTGATGTCGGCGGCTATCTCCCGCCCGTAGTTTCGCGAATTTCGGCGCGCAACCGTTCGCTTCACCGAACGGTTGCGCGCCGAATCACATCAATTGCGCGCGAATCTGTACGTAGCGTTCGAGGAACAGTCGTTCGTCGAGCCGCTTGCGCCGCAGCCAGCCCGTCACCTCGTCGTTGCACTTGCTGGCGTTGCACGCCGCACAGGCCGGCACGACGTTGTCGACGGTGTAACGCCCGCCACGCGATATCGCCATCACGCAATCCCTTTGCAGCGGGCGATCGGTGACCCCGCAGTAGGCACATCCCCGCCAGGCGTCCTTAAGTGCCGCCCACTGCGCTTCGGTGAGGTCGTTGACCACGGCCTTGACCCGTCGCGTGCGCCGGCGCGCCGCGCGGGCTCGCCGACTGTTCGGGGCCGCCATGGTCTGAATCCTCCCAGCGCGAGGTCAGCCAGCGTCGAAGGCGCGCGCTTTCAGGGAGCGTTCGACCCCGGCGCGGCCTTCGAGTACCAACCGCCGCAGCGCCGACGGCACGTCGCCGGCGAGGAACGCGTCGGCGGCCGTCAACGCCTCGGAGCTGATGTCCCATGACGGATAGAGGCCGATCACCACGGTCTGGGCCACCTCGCTGGATCGACGCTCCCACACGCCGCCGATCGCCTCGAAGTAACGCGCGGTGAACGGTTGCAGCAGGGTGGCCTGACCGGGCTGGGCGAAGCCGCCGATGATCGCCCGCGCGGTGATGTTGGCCAGCGTGTCGTCCTCGATGACCTGCTGCCAGGCCCGCTCCTTGACCGCGACCTGCGGACGCGCGGCTGCTGCCGCGGCGGCGTGCCGGCGCCCGGCCGCGGTCGGGTCGGTCTTGGCCTCGTTGTCGATGAACGGGCTCTCGATGCCGTCGGCGTCCAGGTCGCCGCTGGCGGCCAGCGCGGTGACGATGCGCCAGCGCAGGTCGGCGTCGATGACTAGACCGGGCAGGTTCACCGCGGCGGGCTCGTTGTCCAGCAAGGTGGCCAGCACCGCGACGTGGCGCAGTGAGAGCACCGACGTGCACAACGCGTTGACGAACGCCAGCTGGTGATCCGAGCCCGGGGCGGACTCGCGTGCCAGGTCCAGCAGCCGGTCGGCGAACGACGGCCAGCCGTTGGCGCAGGCCCAGTCCGGGTCGGCGTAGGAACCCAGTGCGGTCTGGGCCTGCAGCAGCAGCCGCTGGGCCACCCCGACCTCGGTTTCGGCCTGCACACCGCTCATCACGAGGGCGACGAAGTCGCGGGCGGTCAGCTCGGCGTCACGAGTCATTTCCCAGGCCGCCGACCACACCAGCGTCCGCGGCAGTGGCTCGGCGATGTCGGCGATGCGGCTCAGCGCGGTCTGCAGGGATTCGTCGTCCAACCGCAGCGAGCAGTAGGTCAGATCGTCGTCGTTGACCAGGATCAGCTTGCCGCGTGACACCCCTTGCAGCGCAGCTACTTCGGTGACGGGCCCGGACACGTCGAGTTCCTCGCGATGCACCCGCACCAGCTTGCCGGTCACTGGGTCGTCGTCGTAGATGCCGACTGCCAGCCGGTGCACCCGGGTCTCGCCGGCGCCGGGCGCCGCCCCGCCCTGGGTAATCGCGAACCGGGTGAACCCGCCGTCGGCGTCGACGTCGAAATTGGCGCGCAGCGTGTTCAGCCCGGTGGTTTTGAGCCACTGGCGGCCCCAGTCGCTCAGGTCGCGGCCGGACGCCTTCTCCAGCGCGCCCAGCAGGTCGCTGAAGGTGGCGTTGTCGAAGGCATGCGCGGCGAAGTAGTCGCGCAGACCAGCCAGGAAGTGCTCAAGGCCCACGTAGGCCACCAGCTGCTTGAGCACGCTGGCGCCCTTGGCGTAGGTGATGCCGTCGAAGTTGACCTCGACGGCGTGCAGGTCCGGGATGTCGGCGGCGACCGGATGGGTCGACGGCAGCTGGTCCTGGCGGTAGGCCCACGATTTCTCGACGTTGGCGAACGTCGTCCACGCCTGGTCGTATTCGGTGGCGTCGGCCTGGCACAGCACCGAGGCGAACGTCGCGAACGACTCGTTGAGCCACAGGTCGTCCCACCACGTCATGGTGACCAGGTCGCCGAACCACATGTGCGCCATCTCGTGCAGCACGGTCTCGGCGCGGCGCTCGTAGCTGTAGCGGGTCACCTTGGACCTGAAGACGTAGTCCTCCAGGAACGTCACCGCGCCGGCGTTCTCCATCGCCCCGGCGTTGAACTCGGGCACGAACAACTGGTCGTATTTGCCGAACGCATACGGCACCCCGAAGTTGCGGTGATAGAAGCCGAAGCCCTGCTTGGTTTCGGTGAACAGCCGCTCGGCATCCATGTACTCCGCCAGCGAGGACCGGCAGAAGAGGCCGAGCGGGATCTCGCCGTGCTCGTCGGTGTAGACGTCGTCCCAGCGCGCGTACGGACCTGCGATGAGTGCCACCAGATAGGTGCTCATTCGAGGGGTGGTGGCGAAGGTGTGGACCTTGGCTTCACCGCTGTCCTCGACGGCCGTGGTGGCACCGTTGGAGATGACCTGCCAGTGCGACGGCGCGGTCACGGTCACGTCGAAGGTGGCCTTGAGGTCGGGCTGGTCGAAGCAGGCGAACATTCGCTTGGCGTCGGCGGTTTCGAACTGCGAGTACAGGTACACCTCGCCGTCGACGGGGTCGACGAAGCGATGCAGGCCCTCGCCGGTGTTGGAGTATCGGCAGTCGGCCTCGACGACGAGCACGTTGTGTTCGGCCAGGCCGCGCAACGGGATGCCGGTGGACTCGTCATAGGCTGACACGTCGACATCGTGGCCATTGAGCACGGCGCTGTGCACGGTGTCGGCGGCCAGGTCGATGACGATGTCGGCGCCCGGCAACGCCTCGAACTCGACGATCGTGGTGGATCGGAACGTCTTCTCCCCGGAGGTCAGGTCGAGAACAATCCGGTAGTTGCCGACGGTGACCAGAGCTGCGCGCTCGATGGCCTCGTCACGGGTGAGGTTGGGAAGTGCCACGTGTCCAACCTAGTGGCAGCGGGAACAGTGTTCTATTGGGATGAGTTGTGATGAGCGTTCGCGTTGATCGCTGGGAGGAGCCCGCATGTCCGAGAAGTCAGTAGCCGGTTTCTGGTTCGACCCGCTGTGCCCGTGGTGTTGGATCACCTCGCGCTGGATTCTCGAGGTCGAGAAGGTTCGCGATATCGATGTCGACTTCCGGGTGATGAGCCTGGCTGTCCTCAACGAGGGCCGTGACCTGCCCGAGGAGTACCGGGAGGGGCTGAAGAAGGCGTGGGGACCGGTCCGGGTCGCAATCGCCGCCGAGCAGGCCCACGGCCGGGAGGTCCTTTCGCCGCTGTATACGGCGATGGGCACCCGGATCCACAATGAGAACTACCGGGAGACCGACCCCGACTTCAGCAGGGTCATCTCGGAGTCGCTGGCGGAGGTGGGCCTGCCCGCCGAACTCGCCGAGGCGGCCACCACCGACGCTTACGACGACGCACTGCGCAAGAGCCATCACGAGGGCATGGACGCCGTCGGCGAGGATGTCGGGACCCCCACCATCCACATCAACGGTGTTGCCTTCTTCGGTCCGGTTCTCTCCCGTATTCCGAGAGGTGAGGAAGCGGGCAAGCTCTGGGATGCCTCGGTGACGTTCGCCTCCTACCCGCACTTTTGGGAGTTGAAGCGGTCTCGTACGGAGGCGCCGCAATTCGACTGAACGCGCGAACCCTAGTGGGGGTAGGGGTCTAGTTCGCGCATGCGGTGCACGTGTGCTTGTTGTAGTTCGTCGGTGCGGGTGAGGAAGTCCATGATGAGGGCGATCTCGGCCGGCGTGTAGTGGCTGAATAGCACTTTGCCGCCTTGATTTAGCAGGGGGGCGAGGAGTTCGGTGACGCGGCGGGCGGCGAGGTCTGTGGCCACCACGATGACTCGGCGGTGATCGGTGGGGTGTTGTGATCGGGTGACGTAGCCGAGTTTCTCGAGGCGGTCGAGTGCGATCGTGGTGCCGGCGGCGGTGAGGCCGAGTTGGTCGGCGAGAAGTCCTGGTGTTGTGATCTTTTCGCCGGCGCAGAGGATGAGTTCTAGGGCGCGTCGGTCTGTTTGGTTGACGCCGAGCACTCTGACCAATTCGCGCGCTACGTCGTCGAAGGACGCATGAAGTGATTCCATTGTTTTCCGCAGCACTACGGCGCTCCGAGCGAG
>NZ_JBSXPP010000031.1:0-29807 GCF_054073305.1 Mycolicibacterium sp. CBM1
GATACCACGCGGGCGTTGGGGGAGTTGGCGCGGTCGTGTCAGACGACGGTCAGCACGGTGTTGCAGGCGGCGTATGCGCGGGTGTTGATGTCGCTGACGGGTCGGTGCGATGTGGCGTTTGGTACGACGGTGTCGGGGCGGCCTGATGAGGTGTTGGGTGCGGACTCGATGGTGGGTCTGTTGATCAATACGGTGCCGGTACGAGCGAGGATTTGGGCGTCGACGACCACCGTCGAGTTGTTGACGCAGTTGCAGAACGATCATGTCCGGACGTTGGATCATGAGCATCTGGCGCTCAGTGAGATTCATCGGGTGCTTGGTCAGGATCATCTGTTCGACACGTTCTTCGTCTACGAGAACTACCCGATCGATGCGGCGCGATTGTCGGGCGCCGACGGATTGGCTATCACCGACTTCAGCCACCACGAAACGAACCACTACCCGGTGTCGGTGCAAGCCATTCCCGGCGATGAGCTGACGCTGCGGGTGGAGTACGACACCGAGGTATTCGACGCGGCCGCAGTCGCGTCGTTGATCGAGCGGCTCGAGCGGGTCCTGGCCGCGATGATCGCCGATCCCGCAAAGCCGCTGTCCTCGATCACTCTGCTCGGCGGTGTCGAACAGGGTGATCTGGATCGGTGGAGTAACCGGGCCGCGTTGACTCGCCCCGCGCCGGCGGCCCCCTCGATCCCGGCGCTGTTCGCCGCGCAGGTGGCGCGCGCTCCAGAGGCGATGGCGCTCACGTGGGGGAGCCGGTCCTGGACGTATCGCGAGTTGGATGAGGCCACCAACCGGTTTGCGCATCTGTTGGCCGGCAGGGGGATTGGGCCGGGTCAGCGGGTGGCGGTGTTGCTACCCCGGTCGGCGGAAGCGATCGTGTCGATTCTGTCGGTGCTCAAGACCGGCGCGGCCTACGTTCCGATCGATCCGGCCGCGCCGTCGGCACGCATGCAGCTGGTGCTCGATGATGCCGCACCGGTGGCTGCGATCACCAACCCCGAACTGGCCCAGCGGCTGGCGGGGCAGGACCTTTCCATCATCGACGCCGGCGACCCCGACGTTTCGCGCCAACCCAGTGTGGCGCTATCCGGCCCGACGCCCGACGATATCGCTTATCTGATCTACACCTCGGGTACCACCGGTGTGCCGAAAGGCGTGGCCATCACGCATCAGAACGTGACCCGACTGCTCGACGCCATGAGCGCCAAGATCGATATGGCCGAACAGGTTTGGTCACTATGGCATTCGCTGGCTTTCGACGTCTCGGTCTGCGAGATGTGGGGCGCGCTGCTGTACGGCGGCCGATTGGTGGTCGTGCCCGAGTCGGCGGCTCGCGCACCGGAGGAATTCCACGCCCTGCTGGCGGCCGAGGGAGTCACCATCCTGTCGCAGACGCCGTCAGCGTTCTACGCACTGCAAACCGCGGATGCGCTGCAGCCGGAGGTCGGCAGGCAGCTCAACCTGCACGCGGTGATCTTCGCGGGTGAAGCGCTTGAGCCACAGCGCCTTCGGACCTGGTTGGACAGCCACCCCGGTGCCCCGCGGCTGCTGAACCTGTACGGCACGACCGAGACCACGGTTCACGCGTCGTTCCGCGAGATTGTCGACGGCGACACCGGCAGCGATGTGAGCCCGGTCGGTGGCCCGCTCGCCGACCTGGCGTTCTTTGTCCTGGACCAGTGGCTGCGCCCGGTGCCGGCCGGTGTCGTCGGTGACCTGTATGTGGCTGGGCCGCAAGCCGGTCTGGGATACTGGCGGCGACCGGGACTGTCGTCGGCGCGGTTCGTCGCCTGCCCGTTCGGGGCGCCGGGGATGCGCATGTATCGCACCGGCGACCTGGTGTGGTGGGGCGCTGACGGTGAGTTGCGCTACGTGGGCCGCGCTGACGAGCAGGTCAAGATCCGCGGTTACCGCATCGAACTCGGCGAGGTGCGGGCGGTGCTGGCGCAGGTGCGCGGAGTCCAGCAGGCGGTCGTGATCGCCCGCGAGGACCGCCCAGGCGACAAGCGCCTGGTGGGCTACGTCACCGGTTCGGTGGATGCCGCTGCGGCGCGCGCCGTGGTGGCCGAACGACTGCCGGAGTACATGGTTCCGGCCGCGATCATCGTGATCGACGCGTTGCCGCTGACAGTCAACGGCAAGCTGGACCGGCGGGCTCTGCCCGCACCCGAATTCGCCGACTCGGACTCCTACCGAGCACCCAGCAACGCCGTCGAGGAAATCCTGGCTGGCGTCTACGCCAGGACCCTGGGGCTGCATCGGGTCGGCGTCGACGACTCGTTCTTCGACCTGGGCGGGGATTCGCTGTCGGCGATGCGCCTGATCGCCGCAGTGAATGCCGCTCTGAACACTCATCTTTCGGTGCGTACGTTGTTCGAGGCGCCCTCGGTCGCCCAGCTGGCACCGCGGATCGGCGGAGATGACGACCGGCTGAAGTCGTTGGAGCGGATGGAACGGCCCGCGGTGATCCCGCTGTCGTTCTCCCAGAACCGGCTGTGGTTCCTCGACCAGCTGCAGGGTCCGTCGCCGACCTACAACATGGCGGTGGGGCTTCGACTGAAGGGGCCGCTCAACGCCGAAGCACTGGGTACTGCGCTCGCCGACGTGGTCGGCCGGCACGAAAGCCTGCGCACGAGGTTCGCCGCACCCGATGGCGTGCCGCAGCAGGTCGTGGTGCCCGCCGAGGAGGCCGACTTCGGCTGGGACGTCATCGATGCGAGCGGCTGGTCGCAAGCCCAGCTCGACGAAGCGGTCAATGCGGTTGCGCTGCACGCATTCGACCTGGCTGCCGAGATTCCCATGCAGGCGCGGCTGTTCCGCGTCAGCGACGACGACCACGTGGTGGTGGCCGTGGCCCACCACATCGCCGCCGACGGCCTGTCGATGGGCCCCCTGGTGCAGGACCTCGGAGTGGCGTATGTCTGCCGGTCTGCGGGACTGGATCCCGTCTGGGCCGAATTGCCGGTGCAGTATGTCGATTACACGCTGTGGCAGCGTGCACAGTTCGGTGACCTGGACGACGGCAACAGTCTGATCGCCGCGCAGCTGGACTACTGGCAAGAGGCGCTGGCGGGTATGCCCGAGCGATTGCAGTTGCCCACCGACCGGCCCTACCCGCCGGTGGCGGACCAGCGTGGCGCGACCATCGGATGGCAATGGCCCATCGAGCTACAACAGCGAATCGCGCAGGTGGCCCGCGAACACAACGCGACCAGTTTCATGGTCGTGCAGGCCGCCCTATCCTTGCTGCTGAGCAAGCTCAGCAGCACTACCGATGTGGCGGTGGGATTCCCCATCGGCGGGCGCACCGACCCCGCCCTTGACGCGTTGGTGGGCTTCTTCGTCAACACATTGGTGTTGCGCGTGGACGTGGGCGGTGACCCCACCGTCGCCGACCTCCTCGCTCAGGTGCGTACCCGCAGTCTCGCCGCCTATGAGCACCAAGACGTGCCGTTCGAAGCCGTCGTCGAGCGAATCAACCCCACCCGCTCGCTCAACCACCATCCGCTGGTGCAGGTGATGCTGGCTTGGCAGAACCTGCCCGGTGAGACCAGCGAAGACATCGCGCTCGCGCTGGGTGACCTGAAGGTCACCCAGCTCCCGCTCGACACCCACACCGCGCGCGTCGACCTGGCCTTCTCGCTGGCGGAACGCTGGACCCATGCCGGTGAGCCCACCGGGATCGGCGGCATGGTCGAATTCCGCACCGACGTCTTCGACGCAGCGAGCATCGAGACGCTCGTCCAGCGGTTGGAGCGGGTACTGGTCGCGATGACCACCGACCCCACCCGGGCGGTGTCCTCGATCGACCTCGTCGACTCCGCCGAGCGTGCCCGCCTCGACCAGATGGGTAACCGTTCGGTGCTGGCAGGGGCCGTACCGGACGTGTCGGTTCCGGAGCTGTTCGACGCGCAGGTCGCTCGGGCACCGCAGGCCGTCGCGCTGACGTACGGCGACGTGTCGATGACCTACCGCGAACTCGACGAGGCCGCCAACCGGATGGCGCACGTACTTACCGACGCGGGTGTCGGGGCCGGTTCCTGCGTGGGCATATTGATGGAACGATCCGCCGACGCCGTCGTGGCCATGCTGGCCGCACTCAAGACCGGTGCGGCCTACCTGGCGATGGACCCGGCCCTGCCCGAGGCGCGGATCGAGTTCATGCTCGGCGATGCCGCACCGGTCGCCGTGGTCACCACCGCGGGATTGCGCTCACGGCTGCACGGCCACAACCTGACGATCATCGACGGCGACACGGTGGTCGCCGAGAGCCAGCCCAGCACGGCTCTGCCTGCCCCGTCGCCGGACAACATCGCTTACCTGATCTATACGTCCGGTACGACGGGTACTCCCAAAGGTGTTGCGCTGAGCCAGCGCAACCTGGCGCACCTCGCGGACTCGGCCCACCCGGATCTGCCGGCCGATCCGGTTTGGACCCAATGTCACTCCTATGCGTTCGACTTCTCGGTGTGGGAGATCTGGGCCGCACTGCTCGGCGGCGGACGGCTGGTCGTGGTGCCCGACCCGGTCGTCCGCGCACCGGACGAATTCCATGCGCTACTGGTCGGCGAGCACGTCAACGTCCTGACCCAAACGCCGTCGGCGGTGGCCGCTCTGCGCCCCGAGGGGCTGGAGTCGGTGGCCCTGCTGCTCGGTGGCGAGGCATGCCCGCCGGAAGTGGTGGAGCAGTGGGCGCCCGGCCGGATCGTGATCAACGCCTACGGCCCCACCGAGGTCACGGTGTACGCCTCGATGAGTGCACCCCTGAACGTGGGCGATGCGGTGCCGATCGGTGCGCCGCCCCCGACGGCTGCACTGTTCGTCCTCGACGAACGGTTGCGGCCGGTGCCGGAGGGTGTGGTCGGCGAGTTGTACGTGGCAGGCCGCGGTGTCGGTGTCGGCTACATCGGCCGCACTGCCCTGACGGCGTCGCGCTTTCTCGCCTGTCCGTTCGGTGGACCCGGTACCCGCATGTATCGCACCGGCGACCTGGTGCGGTGGCGGTCCGACGGGCAGTTGCAGTACCTCGGGCGCGCCGACGAGCAGGTCAAGATCCGCGGCTACCGGATCGAGCCCGGTGAGGTCCAGGCCGTGTTGGCCGGGCTCGACGGTGTCGAGCAGGCGGCGGTCATCGCCCGAGAAGACCGCCCCGGCGACCCGCGCCTGGTCGGCTACATCACCGGCACCGCGGACCCGGTCAAGGTCCGTGTCGCGCTCGCGGAGAGGCTGCCGGCCTACATGGTTCCCGCTGCCGTGGTCGAATTGTCCGCGTTGCCGCTGACGGTCAGCGGCAAGCTCGACCGGCGGGCGCTGCCGGCGCCCGACTATCACGACACCGAAATCTACCGCGCGCCAAGCAATCCCACCGAAGAGATCCTCGCGGGGATTTTCGCCCAGGTGCTGGGTATCGACCGCGTCGGGGTGGACGACTCGTTCTTCGACCTAGGCGGGGATTCGCTGTCGGCGATGCGCTTGGTGACGGCGGTCAACAACAGCCTTGGGTCGTCACTCGCGGTCCGGGTGATGTTCGAGGCGCCCACCATTGCCCAGCTGGCACCCCGGATCAGCGGCGGTGAGGTGGATTCCCGGCCGCTGGTCGCCGGCAGCCGGCCCGACATCGTGCCGCTGTCCTTCGCCCAGAATCGCTTGTGGATCGTCGACCAACTCCAAGGACCGTCCCCGATCTACAACCTCCCGGTAGCCCTACGGCTGCACGGTGAGTTGGACGCCGACGCGTTGGGTGCGGCCCTGGTCGACGTGGTGGACCGTCAACAAAGCCTGCGTACCCGCTTCCCGGCAGTCGACGGTGTCCCGCACCAGCTGGTCGTGCCCGCCGGGCCGGCCGACTTCGGGTGGGCCGTGGTGGATGCCGCGGGCTGGTCGGAAGCCGCGTTATTCGACGCCATCGGCGCGGAGGTGCGGTACTCGTTCGACCTGGCCGCCGAAATCCCGATGCAGGCCAAGCTATTCCGGCTTGCCGACGATGAGCACGTGCTGGTGGCCGTGGTGCACCACATCGCCGCAGACGGCTGGTCGATCGCACCGCTGGTTCGCGATCTGGGCGTCGCCTATGCCAGCCGGTCCTCGGCCGAGGCACCTGCCTGGGTGGAACTGCCGGTGCAGTATGTCGACTACACGCTTTGGCAGCGTCGTGTTCTGGGGGATCTGTCCGACAGCGACAGTCGGATCTCGGCGGAGCTGGCCTACTGGGAAGACATGCTTGCCGGCATGCCGGAGCAGCTTCAGCTGCCCACCGACCGACCGTATCCCGTGGTCGCCGACTACCGCGGCGCCCGGCTGGAAGTGGACTGGCCGGCCGCGTTGCAACAGCAGGTCGCACGGTTGGCCCGTGAGCACAATGCGACCAGTTTCATGGTGTTGCAGACGGCGCTCGCCGTCCTACTGTCGACCCTGAGCGCCAGCAACGATGTGGGAGTTGGGTTCCCGATCGCCGGGCGCGGTCATGCCGCTCTGGACGAGCTGGTGGGATTCTTCGTCAACACGTTGGTGCTGCGCGTCGACCTGACGGGCAATCCCAGCTTCGTCGACGTGCTGGCGCAGGTACGCCGGCGAAGCCTGGCTGCCTACGAGCATCAGGATGTGCCGTTCGAGGTGTTGGTGGAGCGGCTCAAGCCGACCCGCAGTATGGCGCATCACCCGTTGGTGCAGGTGGTGCTGGCCTGGCAGAACTTCGGCTGGCAGGACAGTGACGCCGCTGGCTTGTCCCTGGGCGAATTGCGGGTGGCGCCGATGGCGGTGGACACCGAGACGGCCCGCATGGACCTGACTTTCAACCTGGCCGAGCGGTGGGACGACGCGGGGGAGCCCGCCGGTATCGGTGGCGGTGTCGAATTCCGCACCGACGTGTTCGACCCGGACAGCATCCAGGCGCTCGTCGACCGGCTGCAGCGGGTGCTGGAGGCGATGACCACCGACCCGGCTCAGTCGATGTCGTCGGTGGATGTCCTCGATGCCGCCGAGCATGCCCGGCTCGACCAGGTCGGCAACTGTGCGGCGTTGGCGGCTGCCGCACGCAGTCCGGAATCGATCGCCTCGATGTTCGCGACGCAGGCCGCCGGGACCCCCGACGCACCCGCGGTGACCTTCGAGGGTGCGTCGCTGACCTATCGCGAGCTCGACGCGGCCGCTGACCGCGCGGCGCGCGTGTTGGCCAGCCGCGGCGCCCGGCCCGGGCAGCGGGTGGCGCTGTTGTTGCCGCGCTCGGCCGACGCGATCGTGGCCATGGTGGCGGTGGTCAAGACCGGTGCCGCCTATGTGCCGATCGACCCCTCGGTGCCAGAGGCGCGGCGGCAGTTCGTACTCGGTGATGCCAAACCGATTGCCGCCGTCACCACTGCCGCATTGGCCGAACAGCTTTACGGCCAAGATCTTTCGGTCATAGACTTCGACGAACTGCAGTTGATCGCGCCTGATCGCGACACGGTGCTGACGGGTCCGTGCGCCGACGACACCGCCTACGTCATCTACACCTCGGGTACGACGGGGACCCCCAAGGGTGTGGCGATCCCGCACCGCAACGTGATTCGCCTGCTGCACACCCTGGACACCGACATGGACCTGGCCGGCAAAGCGTGGTCGCAGTGTCATTCCCTGGCTTTCGACTTCTCGGTGTGGGAGATCTGGGGCGCACTGCTCTACGGCGGCCGTGTGGTCGTGGCCCCCGACGCGGTGGTGCGGTCACCGGAGGATCTGCATGCCCTCCTTGTCCACGAGCGCGTGGAAATTCTGAGCCAGACTCCATCGGCGTTCTATGCCTTGCAGGCCGCTGACGCGACGCACCCGGAGCTGGCCGCGCGGTTGCACCTCGACGCGGTGGTATTCGGCGGTGAAGCTCTTGAGCCGCAACGGATGCGACCCTGGTTGGAGAATCATCCTCCGGGCTCGCCGCGCTTGATCAACATGTACGGCATCACCGAGACGACGGTGCACGCGTCGTTCCGGGAGATCGTGGCAGGTGACGCGGGCAGCCCCGTAAGCCCGATCGGTGTGCCGCTGGGCCACCTCGCCTTCTTCGTCCTCGACACGCTGTTGCGTCCGGTCGCGCCCGGGGTGGTCGGGGAGTTGTACGTGGCCGGAGCCGGCCTCGCCGACGGCTACATCGGCCGAGCCGGGCTGTCGGCAACCCGTTTCGTGGCGTGCCCGTTCGGAGAGCCCGGCGCGCGCATGTACCGCACCGGTGACCTGATGTGCTGGGGGGCCGATGGTGAGCTGCGCTACATGGGCCGCTCCGACGAACAGGTCAAGATCCGTGGGTATCGGATCGAGCTCGGCGAAATCCAGTCCGCGCTCAGCGAATTGGACGGTGTCGCGCAGGCGGTGGTGATCGCTCGTGAAGACCGGCCCGGCGATAAGCGTCTGGTGGCGTACGTGACCGGGGAGGTGGACCCGGCCGCCGCGCGTGCCGCCCTCGGCGATCGGTTGCCGTCTTACATGGTTCCGTCGGCGGTGGTACCGATCGAAACGCTGCCACTGACGGTCAACGGAAAGCTGGACACCCGCGCACTACCGGCGCCCGACTATCACCATGCCGACTCCTACCGTGCTCCCTCGGACGCGGTGGAGGAGATCCTGGCCGCCATCTATGCCCAGGTCCTCGGTCTGGAACGGGTGGGCGTGGACGAATCGTTCTTCGAGCTGGGCGGCGACAGCATCCTGTCGATGCAGGTGGTCGCGCGCGCCCGGGCGGCCGGCGTGCTCTGCCGGCCGCGCGACATCTTCGTCGAACAGACGGTCGCCGGACTCGCCCGGGTCGCAACCGTCGCCGGCGACGATGCCGACGTGATCGACGACGGGGTCGGAACGCTGCCCGCGACACCGATCATGCAATGGCTGCAAAACGTCGACGGTCCAGTGGATCAGTTCAACCAGACGGTGTTGATCCAGGCGCCGGTCGGGGTGACCGAGGACGACGTTCTGCTGGTGCTCCAAGCCGTACTGGATCGGCACGCCATGTTGCGTCTGCGCGTTGACGACCATGGCGAGCCAAGGGGTGTCCGAAACTGGTCGCTGACGGTACCGGAACCAGAATCGGTCGACGCCCGCAACTGCCTGCAGACCGTCGACGTGCTCTCTGACGAAGTGGTGGCGCAGGCCCGCTCACGGCTGGACCCCGCGTCGGGCGCGATGGTCAGCGCGCTGTGGGCGGTGCCCACCGGCCAACTGTTGATGATCGTGCATCACCTGGCCGTCGACGGCGTGTCCTGGCGGATCCTGGTCGAGGACTTCAACCTTGCCTGGGCTCAGCTGCACGGGGGACAGCAGATCGAACTGCCCGCGCCACGGACATCGTTCGCGCAATGGGCGGCCACCCTGGCCGAGCACGCCTACCACCCCGACGTCACCGGACAGCTGCACTACTGGCAGGAAGTCGCGTCGTTGCCCGCGCCGTTGCCTGCCGTCCAACCCGCGCTGGACACCTACGCCAATGCCGGCAGTCTGTCGGTGGAACTCGACCCCGAGACCACCCGAATGCTGCTCGGCGAGGTGCCGGCGGCATTCCACGCCGGGATCAACGACATCCTGTTGATCGCGTTCGGGATGGCGCTGACCGAATTCCTCGGAACGGCGGGCGCACCCGTCGTCATCGACGCCGAGGGCCACGGTCGTCAGGAAGAGCTCGCTGCTGTCGGCGCCGGTGATACCGACATCGTCGATCTCTCTCGCACGGTCGGCTGGTTTACCACCAAGTACCCTGTGTCGCTCGCGGTGCATCCGCTGGAGTGGGGACAGGTGCTCGCCGGCGACGCGGGTCTCGGCGCGATCATCAAGGACGCCAAGGAACAGCTTCGCGCTGCTCCGGACGGCCTGACCTACGGCCTGCTGCGCTACCTCAACCACGACGTCGATCTGACCGGCTCCGACCCGACGATCGGTTTCAACTACCTCGGCCGGATGGGTGCGGGGGGAGGCCAGGTCTCCGGCGACATCTGGGAGATCCGCGAAGACGGCTGGAAGGTCACCGGTCCTGCCTCGGCCGTCCCGATGCCGTTGATGCACACCGTCGAGCTCAATGCCGGCACCGTGGAGACCCTTGACGGCCCGCGGCTGCGGGCCGGCTGGACGTGGGCGCTCTCGGCGTTGGACCACGCTCAGGTCACCCGGCTGTCCGGGCTGTGGTTCGACGCGCTTGCCGGCATGTGCGCGCACGTACACGGCGGCGGTGGCGGGTTGACGCCGTCGGACATCGCGCCCGCCAGGCTGACTCAGCGCCAGCTCGACGAAATCTGCCGAGCCCACGAGGTGGCCGACGTCTTGCCGTTGACCCCGCTGCAGCAGGGATTGCTGTTCCACGCCCAGGTCGCACACAGCGTCGGCGACGATGTGTATGCCGTACAGATGGGCGTCACGCTGACCGGTCGCCTCGACCGGTACCGCCTGCAGGAGGCCGTTCAGGCTGCGGTCCAACGTCACCCGAACCTGGCGGCGCGCTTCTGCGATACGGCCGGCGTGCAGGACCCGGCACTGTGTTTCGACGAACCGGTCCAGGTCATTCCGGCCGACCCGGTGATCCCGTGGCACTACGTCGACCTCAGCGGTGATGTACCCGACCGCGAGGAGCAGATCGCACATCTGTGCGCGGCCGAACGCGCCGCAGTGTGTGATGTGAGCGGGCAGACGGCTTTTCGGGCGACGCTGTTCCGGATCGCCTCCGGCCAACACCGGCTGATTCTGACCAACCATCACATCCTGCTGGACGGTTGGTCGCTGTCGGTGCTGTTGGGTGAGGTGTTCGCCGGTTACTACGGGCAGCGACTCCCCGCGCCGGTGCCCTATCGCAGGTTCGTCAGCTGGCTGGCCGAACGTGATGTGCAAGCCGCTCGATGCGCGTGGCGAGAGGTGTTGGCGGGCTTCGACACTGCGACTCTGGTCGGCAGACCGGATCGGCGGGCGGTGGGCCCGCGACGTGTAACCGCGGTGCGGGTCTCTGCGGAGATCACCTCGGCACTGCAGGAATTGGCGCGCTCACGCCAGACCACCGTCAGCACCGTGTTGCAGGCGGCCTGGACGCAACTTCTGATGTCGATCACCGGTCGTCGCGACATCGCGTTCGGCGTCGTGGTCGCCGGGCGCCCGGCCGACATGACGGACACAGATTCGATGGTGGGACTGTTGATCAACACGGTTCCGTTACGCGTGAGCGTCGCACCCGGGCACACCGTCGCCGACCTGATCGACCTGCTGCGGGACGGTCGGAGCCAGACGATCGAACACGAACACCTGGGTCTGCACGAGATCCAGCGGATCACCGGCCTGCAGCAGCTTTTCGACACTGTCTTCGTTTACGAGAACTACCCGACCGATATCTCCCTGCTCTCGGGGGCGGACGGGCTATCCGTCACCGACGTGACAAGTCGCGATTACTACCACTATCCATTGACGATTCAAGCGGTCCCGGGCAGCGAGTTGGATCTACGCATCCAGTACCGCACAGACGTGTTCGACGACGACCGCATCGCGGCGCTGATCGGGCAGTTCGAGCGGGTGCTCGCCACGATGGCCACCGATCCGGGCGCGCGGCTCGCCGTCCCGCACACCTCGGACACCGACCCGGCGCCGGCAATCGTCGAGCGCCCGGCCTACGCCGCCCCGGCCACCGAGGCTCAACGATCGCTGTGCGACATCTACTCTCGGGTCCTCGGTATCGAGCGCGTCGGGGTCGACGACTCGTTCTTCGACCTGGGCGGCGACTCGCTGTCGGCAATGCGGCTGATCGGCACGATCCGCGCCGCACTGGGCAATTCGCTGAACTTGGCCACGCTGTTGGGCGCGCCGACAGTGCGGGAACTGAGCCGGGAACTCAGCTAGACCTCGGGTCAGCCCCGTGCGGCGTCGCTGTTCGCTGCGGTGTACCACCGGGTGACGTCGTAGCCTGCTTCGTACCGGTCGAGCCACTGCGCAGCGAGGGGGGGAAGTTTGTGTCGGGCGGGATCGTGGCCCGGAATCTGGCTGCGGATGACACCGAGGGCCGCGCGCGCCTGAACCCGAAGCGGGATGTGCGGATAGAACTTCTGGATCGGCCCGTTGTCGGGAATGTCGAATGGGCGGTATCGCCGCAAAGAGGGAAACCGCTGCGCCATTCTCACTTTCAGACCCGGGCTGCCGAACATCGACGTCGCGTCGACCTTCCGTTCCTCGAGTGGAATGTTCTCGTTGAAGCTGTTCGCCGCTTTCACAATGGCTTCCAGGCCATGCTGGAACACCGATGGCGCTACCCGCATGCGGTACCACGGGTCGGCCACGACAGCGTTGTAGATGATGAGCGCGGAGCTGCGGTGCTCGATCTCCTCGACGAAATGCCACAGGAACAACGACGCCACCCGATCGTCGCCGGGCTCGAACAACGAGTCGGCATGGTTGAGCATCATCGTGAACGTCGGTGTGAAGGTGGCCTCGAGGTCCGCGATGTAGGCCAACCGATATTTGACCGGTGTGTTCGCGGTCAGGTCGTCGTAGGTCGCCATCATCTCGTCCAACGTCTGCTGAAGCGCCGGGTAGGCCTTGATCAGTCCTTTCGCGTGCTGGCGATGCGCCATGCTGTGCTGGCCCTCTTGCCGCACGAAGGCCATCGCCTCCTCGGCGACCTGCGGGTCGGTGATCAGCGGCATGGCCTCGTGGACAGTGGCGCTGATCATCTTCTCGATGGCGAGAAACAGGAACGACAACATGTTGCCCGCGCAGGAGAAGGCCGGGTCGGTGGCGTTCCACACGAATGGAACGGGCTCGTCGGCGAAGCCGAAGCGCATCTTACGCACCTGCAGATCCGTCATGAGATCAGCTGACTTTCTCGAAACCGACGTCGACTCGGTGATGGATGAGGGGAACTCGTGGCGTCACCACATGTGCGGGATGAGCCGGGAGCGGACCTGCTGGGTGTAGGCGCGGTAGCCGTCCAATTCATCGCCGAGCAACTTCTCCTCGTCGCGGATGCGTGCAGCGAGAACAGCCACGCCGGTCATGACGAACACCAAAGCCCAGTAGGACCCGAGTGCCAGCGGCAGGCCCACCAACATCAGCACATTGCCGGTGTACATAGGGTGGCGCACCATTCCGTAGAGTCCGGTACTAACCACTTGCTGGCCGGCCTCCACCTGCACGGTCGTCGAGGCGTAGCTGTTCTGGATGACCACCAGCAACACCACGGCCAGGCCCGCGGCGACCAGGACGTCGCCGGCCACTGACAGCGCCGGTGGTACCGACGACCAACCGAATCGGCGGTCCAGTCCGCTCACCACGCACATCGCCGCCAGCGATCCGTATAGAGCCGCCATAACGACCTTCTGCACCGTCCGGCCCTCGGCCGCCGGGCCGCTGCGCATCCGTCGTTGCAGCGCACTGGGATTCGTGATCTGGAGATAGATACTCGGCAGCCAGGCCGCGAGCGCGAACACCAACAGGAACAGCCATGCCTGCCAGTAGTCGACGGTGCCTGCCGGCAAGAACACCAGCAAGCCGATCGCCACGATCTGACCCAACCCCAGACCGGTCACTCTAAGAACGGCGTTCATCGCCCTCCGAAATCATCGCCCTCCAAAATCATCGCCCTCCCAGATCGCTGATCCGTGCCGCATGCCGCCTACGCGGACGCATCGCTCTTCGAGGGGGCGAGCTTCTCGCACAACAACTCCGCCAGACCGCGAACGGTGCCGACGGCAAGGTCACCGGCGGTCAGCCGGACACCTGTCTCTGCTTCGATGCGGGTTCGCAACTCGAGGGCACCCAACGAGTCGACCCCGTACTCGGAAAGCGGTCGGTCCGGCTCGATGTTGCGACGCAGTATCAGGCTCACCTGGTCGGATATCAGACGTCGCAGCCGGCTGGGCCACTCGTCGCGCGGCAGCTCGCCGAGCTCCGCGCGCAGCTTGCTGGTGCCCGTAGGGCCCTTCCCGACGGCCTTGAACGCCTCGGCAAAGGGGCTGCGTTGGGCGAATGCGGCCAACCACGTGGTACCAATCACTGACGCGTAGCCGGTGTAGGCGCGGTCGTGACGCAAGAGCACATCGAGTGCGTGCGCGCCTTCATCGGGGGCGATGGCGACACCGATGCTCTCGGCGAGTTCGGTGGCTCGCCCGATTTGGGCCCAGGCGCCCCAGGCGATCGAGTTGGCCGGTAATCCCTTGGCCCGGCGCCAACGGGTGAAGGCGTCGAGCCAGCTGTTGGCAGCGGCATAGGCGCCCTGTCCGGGCGCACCGACCAGTGCGGCTGCCGAGGAGAACGAGCAGAACCAGTCCAACGGCTGATCGATGGTGGCGGCATGCAGATTCCAGGCGCCGTAAACCTTGGGCGCCCAGTCCCGCTCGATGAGCTCCTCGGTGATCGAGGCCAGGGTGGCGTCCTCGATCACCGCCGCGGCGTGCAGCACGCCCCGAACGGGTAATCCGGTCGCGGTGGCTGCCTCGACCATTCGCTGGGCCGTCGCGGGGTCGCCGATGTCACCGCAGTGCACGATGACGTCGGCGCCCATCGCCCTGATCAGTTCGATCGTCTCCAGCGCCTTCAGCGTGGGCTGTGACCGCGACGTCAACACGATGCGCCCGCAGCCGGCGATGGCCATCTTCTCGGCGAGGAACAGTCCGAGGCCGCCGAGGCCTCCGGTCACCAGGTAGGCACCGTCGTGGCGGAAGGGATCGGAATGCTGCGGTGGCACGACCACCGTGCTGACCCCGGTGCGGGGAATGTCGAGCAACAGCTTGCCGGTGTGCTGCGCCGCAGCCATCACCCGGATAGCGGTGGCGGCATCGGCCAACGGGTACTCGCGGTATGCGGCTGTCGGCAATTCACCGTCCGCCACCAGCCGGTACACGGTGCGTAGCAGCTCGCCTACGCGGTGGGGGTGACTTAGCGACATCAGCGCCAGGTCCACGTAGCAGAACGTGAGGTTGCGCCGGAACGGGAACATCGGCAGCCGGCTGTTGCCGTACACGTCGCGTTTGCCGATCTCGACGAACCGGCCGCCGGTCGCGAGCAGCTCGAACCCGGCCCGTTGGGCCGCACCGGTCAGGGAGTTGAGCACGATGTCGACGCCGTAGCCATCGGTGTCGCGGCGGATCTGGTCGGCGAACTCGGTGCTGCGCGAATCGTAGACGTGCGCTATCCCCATGTCGCGCAGCATCTGTCGCCGCTGTTCGCTGCCCGCGGTGGCGAAGATCTCTGCTCCGGCGGCGCGCGCGACCCCGATGGCGGCCTGCCCCACGCCGCCGGTTGCGGAGTGGATCAGCACCCGGTCGCCCGGGCGGATACGGGCTTGGTCGTGCAGGCCGTACCACGCGGTTGCGGTTGCGGTGGCCACCGCAACCGTCTGATGATCGGTGAGGACGGCCGGTAGCGTGACGGCCAGCCGGGCGTCGCAGGTGACGAATGTGCCCCAGCACCCGTTGCCGGAGAACCCGCCGACGCGGTCACCGACGCGATGGTCGGTGACATCGGGGCCGACCGCGGTGACCACACCGGCGAAGTCCATGCCGAGTTCGGGCAAGCCACCATCGATGGCCGGGAACAGGCCCATCGCGACGAGTACGTCGGCGAAGTTGATGCTGGACACCGTGACCGCGACCTCGATCTGACCCGGACCCGGCGCGATACGTTCGCAGGCAACCAGTTCCAGTGTCTCGAGGTCACCCGGCACCCGGATCTGCAGCCGCATACCGGAGACGGCGTTGTCGGCAGGGGCGGTCCGCCGGTCGTCGGGACGCAGCGGCGCCGGTCGTAGACGCGCGGCGTACCACGCGCCGACCCGCCAGGCGGTCTCGTCTTCGTCGGTTCCACTGAGCAGGTGCCGGGCCAGTTGGTGGGCGCTGGTGTCCTCATCGACATCGATCTGTGTGGTGCGCAGGTGCGGGTGTTCGGTGCCGATCACCCGAATCAGGCCCCGCAGGCCGCCCTGCTCGAGGTTGACGACGTCGGTGTCCAGAACGGTCTGGGCGCCGCGGGTCACGACGAACAGGTGTGGCAGGTGACCGGATGTCGTCGACAACTCGCGGGCGATGCGGGCCATATGCTGCACGTGGTCACGGCCGGCGAGCGCTGACGGCTCATCGGAGTTGCCGCTGACGGGGCCGGTCAGGATCACCGCGCCGGTGACGTCCCCGGAGTGCAGGTGTTCGGCCAACTGCCCGGCGCTGAGGGTGTGGTCGACATTCGCCGGCCACGACATCGTCCTGCACTGTGCCCCTTGGGCTTCCAAAGCGTCGGACAGCGCCGAGCCGAGTCCATCTGTGGTGATGTTGATCAGCAGCCAGGTCCCGGTGGCGTGACTTTCCGGCTCTGGCAGCTGTCGTTGCTGCCATTCGATGCTCAGCAACCGCTCGCTGAGGATCCGGTCCTGCTGCGCTTGCTCGGATTCACCTGTACCGCAGCGTAATCCCTGTATCTGCAGGAGAACCGACCCGTGCTGATCGAGCAGGTCGAGGTCGGCTTCGACCGCAGCGGCGTCGACATGGGTGATCCGCACATAGCAGTAGTGGGCGTTGCGGGTGGATTCGTGCAGGCGCATCCACCGGGCGCCGAGTGGCAATCCCAGCATGCCGCCGCTCACGGCCGCGACTTGCGGACTCGCCGTCAGTGCCTGGAAGCAGGCGTCTAACAGTGCGGGGTGTACGCAGTAGGCGCCCTGCTGCCGTCGGATCTGGCTAGGCAGCGCGACTTCGGCGAGAACAGAGCTGGCGGCGTCGTCGGAGATGTGGACGTCTCCTAGGCCGGAGAACGCCGGGCCGCACTGGATTCCGCGCTGGTCGAGGCCGGCGCGGACGTCGGCACCGAGACCGAGGCGTGGATGGGCGGCCAAGAGTGCGGTGAGGTCGTACGCGTTCGGCCGCACATCCTCTGCGGCGTGCAGGACCGCACGGGCCTGACGTATCTGTGCGCCGGCCTGATCCGCTTGAACGACGAATTCGGCCACTCCAGGCGACACGAACTCCGCAGTCACCCCGATCGCGGTCTGTGTATCCAGCAGCAGTGCCTGCTCGAAGCGAATGTCGCGTACCTCGGCGGCTGCGCCCAACATGGAACGTGCGGCCGCCAGGGCCATCTCGCAGTAGGCCGCCCCAGGGAGCACGGCGACATCAAGGATCGTGTGCTCGCCGAGCCAGGGCTGGGCCTCGGTGCCGACTTCGCCCTGCCAGACGTGGCGCTCGGGCTCTTCGTGTAGACGCACGTGCGGGCCCAGCAGAGGGTGCACCTCGACGGTATAACCGCTCTGCGCCATAGAGTCCCGGCCCTGATGGTCCAGCCACAGTCGCCGGTGGGTCCACGTGGGCAGGGGTGCGTCGACAAGTCGTCCGTCCGGATACAGGACGGAGAAGTCGATCGCGGCACCCGCGCTGTGCAGATCGGCGACCAGGCCCCGCAGGCCTCGTGGCAGCTGCTGTTCACGGCGCATGCCGGCGAATGCGGCAAGCGGCGCGCCCAGACTGGCGGCGGTCTGCTCCACGGCGTGAATGAGCATCGGATGCGGCGCCAACTCGGCGAACACCCGGTGGCCGTCCTCCAACGCCGCGCGTACCGCCGCGGCGAACCGGACGGTGTGGCGAAGGTTGCGCACCCAGTACTTGCTGTCACACACGGGTTCCTCGCGCGGGTCGAATCCCGTCGCCGAGTAGAACGGCACCTCCGGCGTCATCGGCCTGATGTCGGCGAGGACCTGGGCGAGTTCGTCGAGGATCGGATCGACCAGGGGGGAGTGCGCCGCGACGTCGATGACCGATTGACGGACCATCAGGTCGCGTTGTTCCCACGTCGTCATCAGTTCGCGAACGGCGTCGGTCGCACCGCTGATCACCGTGGACTGTGGCGAGGCGACCACGCCGACGACGACATCCTTGCTACCCGCCAGCGTCAACTCCGAAAGCACCTGTTTAGCAGGCAGTTCCACCGAAGCCATGATGCCGGACCCGGCGATGAGTGACATCAGACGCGAACGTCGGCAGATCACCCGCACCCCGTCCTCAAGTGAGAGGGCACCGGCGACCACCGCCGCCGCCACCTCACCCATCGAATGTCCGATGACGGCACCGGGACGTGCACCGTATGCCTTCATTGCCGCCGCCATCGCTACCTGCATGGTGAACAGCGTCGGTTGCAGCTGGGCGTCACCCATCACGATCGCCGGCGCGGTCATCGCCTCGGTAACAGAGAAGCCGGACTCCGCCGCGACCAGCGGTTCGATCTGGGCGACTGTTGTGGCAAAAGCGGGTTCGGTCGCGAGCAGTTGGGCGCCCATCCGGGCCCACTGCGTGCCCTGTCCGGAGAACACCCACACCGGTCCGCGGTCGTCGGCTCCGAGCGCCGGGTGATATGGGGCGGCGTCGCCCGAGTCGTCGGCGACAGCGAACAGTGCCTCGATCAGTTCGGCCCGGCTACTGGCGTGCACGGCGGTGCGGACCGGGCGGTGCGCGCGCCGACGCGCCAGGGTGTAGGCGAGATCAGGCAGTTCCACGTCGTTATGGGCCTGCAGCCACTGAGCGAGCCGGCCGGCGGTGCGGCGCAGTTCATCTGCGGAGGTGGACGATAAGGCGAACAGCAGAGGGGTTGCCGGTGCGGCTTTGGATTCGGCAGCTGGCGCCCGTGTTCGAACCGATTCGGGCGCCTGCTCGACGATGGCGTGGACATTTGTCCCGGACAATCCGTACGAGGACACCGCCGCGCGACGCGGATGCCCGTCGGCGGTCGGCCATGGCGTGGTCTCCCGGGGCACAAAGAGATTCGTCGTGATGCGGGCGATGTCGTCGGGTAGCCGGGTGAAGTGCAGGTTGGGCGGTACCGCACCGTGTTGCACGGCGAGAACGGTCTTGATCAGGCCGACGACGCCGGAGGCGGATTGAGAATGGCCGAAATTGGTCTTCACCGACCCGATTGCACACGGCCCGTCGAGGCCGTACACCGCACTGAGACTGGCGTATTCGATGGGATCACCGACGGGGGTTCCGGGACCGTGGGCCTCGACCATGCCGATGCTGGCGGCATCGATGTCGGCTGCGCCGAGCGCCGATCGGTAGACCGACGTCTGGGCGGCTGTCGACGGCGTGGAGATGTTAACGGTGTGGCCGTCCTGGTTGGCCGCCGTGCCCCGGATGACCGCGAGGATCCGGTCGCCGTCACGTACTGCATCCGGCAGCCGCTTGACTAGCACCATGGCGCATGCCTCGCCGCCGACGTAGCCGTCCGCCGCGACATCGAAGGCGCGGCAGCGTCCCGTTGGGGAGAGATGGCCAGCCGCGGTTCCCGCTACGTATTTGCGCGGATCGAGCATCACGTAGGCTCCGCCGGCCAGCGCGAGGTCGCTCTCGCCGTCGATCAGGCTGCGGCAGGCCAGGTGGACAGCCAGCAGCCCGGACGAGCAGGCCGTGTCGACGGCCATCGCGGGGCCGTGGACACCGAGGCTGTAGGCAATGCGCCCGGCCGCCATGCTGAAGGTGTTGCCCGAGAAGCCGTATGGCCCCACCATGGCGTCACATTCGGCGGAAACGACCTGATAGTCGTAGTGCGTCAGGCCGGTGAACACGCCGGTGAGCGAATCGCGCACCGCTTCCGGTGTGAGCCCGGCATGCTCCATGGCCTCCCAGGAGGTTTCCAACAGCAGCCGGTGTTGCGGATCGAGGGCGGCTGCCTCCTGCTCGTTGACACCGAAGAACTCGTGGTCGAAGCCGGCCACGTCGTCGAGGAACGCGCCCCACTTCGACGCCGTCCGACCGGGCACGCCCGTTTCGGGGTCGTAGTACTCGTCGCTGTCCCAACGGTCGTGCGGCACTTCGGTGACCAGATCCGCGCCCCGCAGCAGCGCTTCCCAGAGTTGTTCCGGGGAGTCGATCCCACCGGGAAGCCGGCAGGCCATGCCGATGACGGCAACGGGGATGGTTCGTGTGGTGCTCATAGGGGCCGCGGGATTCGCCGAGTCGAAGCCGCCTGGCCGATCATCGATCGCACCGAATGAAACCATCCCGTCTTCTCAGAGCAACGATTCCGTGGTCGGTCCGTTGCGTCACGCACGTTCTGGTCCCCCAACCCAGGCAGGCCAATTATTGACGTAGAAGCACCGTCTCGGGGCATGTTTGCCGGATTCGCGATTATGCGCAACCAGGTGTCCTAGTGTGCGCAGTCGGTGGCCGAATCGGCGCGGCGTATGTCGGCGTGCCGATGCTGTCCCTAACTTGTGTGTTCGAAGGTGCTGCGGTGACGCGTCCTGATAACTTGCTTCGCGTGACACAGGCGATCGAGGCATCAATTCCGGCCCTGCTACGCGAGCGCGCCAGCCTGCAGCCAGACGACACGGCTTTCACCTATATCGACTACGACCAGGACTGGGCCGGAGTCCCGATAAGTTTGACTTGGCCCCAGTTGTATCGGCGGGTGGCCAACGCCGCCGGGGAAATTAGCCTCTCTGCGGCGCCGGGCGACCGTGCCATGATCGTCGCCCCGCAGGGTTTGGAATACATCGTTGCTTTTCTCGGCTGCCTGCATGCCGGAGTTATTCCGGTTCCGTTGTCGGTTCCCATGGGTGGGGTGACCGACGAGCGGGTGGATTCGGTACTGCGCGATGCTTGCCCAACCGTCGTTCTCACGACATCGGCGGTAGTGGCCGAGGTAAGCAAGAGCATCGTGCCGCCAGCCGAACAGGCTCCGCCGGCCCTGATCGAGGTCGATCTGTTGGATCTCGACGCACCGGCGAGGTCGGGCCGTGCCGCGATGTATGAGACCGACGACGAGCAGGCCACCGCCTATTTGCAGTACACCTCCGGCTCCACTCGTTCGCCTGCCGGGGTGATGATTTCGTACAAGAATCTTTTCGCTAATTTGCAGCAAATTACGACGGATTATTCGCGGCACGCCGGAATTACTCCGCCGGATCTGACATTCGTATCGTGGCTGCCGTTTTTCCACGACCTGGGTCTGATCCTGGGGGTGTGCTCGCCGATCGTGTTGGGAACGACCGCGGTGCTCACCAGCCCGGCCTCCTTCCTCGTGCGGCCGGCCCGCTGGATGCAATTACTGGCCACTAATCCGTGTGCGTTCACGGCGGCACCGAATTTTGCTTTCGAACTGGCAACGCGAAAGACCTCCGACGAGGACATGGCCGGACTCGATCTCGGTGGTGTGCACACCATCCAGAGTGGTGCCGAGCGAGTTCAGCCCGCCACGATTAAGCGCTTCACCGATCGGTTCGCTCGTTTCAATCTCCGGGAGACGGTGATCCAGCCGTCTTACGGGATGGCGGAGGCCACGCTATACATGTCGACACCGAAACCCGCGGATCCGATCAAGGTCGTCCACTTCGACACCGAGGCGCTGACCGCGGGCCACGCCAAGCGATGTGCCGAGACCAGCGGGACACCACTGGTCAGCTATGACGGCCCCATCAGTCCGCGCTCGCCGGTCCTGCGCATCGTCGACCCCGACAGCCATACCGAGGTTCCGGAAGCGACGACCGGTGAAATCTGGTGCCACGGCGACAATGTCAGCGTGGGCTATTGGGAGAAGCCGGAGGAGACGGCGCGAACATTCGGTGCCACGATCGTCGAGCCGACGGTGGGTACTCCCGCGGGGCCCTGGCTGCGGACCGGTGATGTCGGCTTCATCTCCGAGGGTGAATTGTTCGTGGTCGGCCGTATCAAGGATCTCTTGATCATCTACGGCCGCAATCACGCTCCCGACGACATCGAGGCGACGGTCGCCGAGATCTCGGGCGGCCGGTGTGTCGCGATCGGCGTTCCGGACGACGGGGTGGAGAGGCTTGTCGTCGTCATGGAAGTCAGGAAGCGCGGCGACTCCGACGAAGAAGTGAAGCAGAAGCTCGAGAGCATCAAACGCGATGTCACCGCGGCCATTTCCAACTCACACGGCATCGCCGTCTCGGATTTGGTGTTGGTCGGCCCGGGTTCGATTCCGGTCACTACCAGTGGCAAGGTCAGAAGGGCGGCCAGTGTGGATCTTTACCAGCGCAAGCAGTTCGCCCGTTTGGATGTTTGAACCCCGAGCGGTGTCGCCGGTCCGCTACGGAGTTCCGTTGCTTCCGTCGACGCCGTTGGTGGCCGAACCGGTTGCCGCCCAGGCGGTTCCGCCAGTTCCTCCGCTACCCCCCGCGTCGACACCGTCGGCGCCGGCGCCGCCGTTGCCGCCGACCGAGTTGCCGAGGCTGTAGTTGTAGGCCGACCCGCCGATCCCGCCTGCGCCGCCGGTCGTGGTGCCGGTGCCACCGGCACCGCCTGCGCCGCCGATTGCCGCCCCTGGGGATGCGATTCCGGTCAGCAGGTTGGCCACCGTCAGCAAGTAGTCCCACAACGGATCACTCGAGAGGTCGGCAGTGCCCCCTGCGCCGCCGTTGCCGCCAGCTCCGCTCGTGCCGTTGCCGCCCGTCCCACCGGTGCCGCCGATAACGCTGCCGGGGTGGTAGCTGCCGGTGAAGTAGCCGAACCCAAAGCTGATGACGGATCCCCCTGCGCCGCCGTTGCCGCCCGTTGCGCCATCGCCGCCGTTGCCACCGTTGCCGCCCATACCGCCGATCAATCCGCCGGTGCCGCCGGCTCCGCCGTTCCCACCGGCACCACCGGTGGTGTTGGTCCCGCCGCTTCCGCCGCTTCCACCGGCGCCGAACAAGATCGCCGATCCGCCGTTGCCGCCGTTGCCGCCGTTTGCGCCGTTGCCGCCGTTGCCGCCGTTGCCGATCAGTCCGGCACTGCCGCCGGTGCCACCGACGCAGCCGGCGCTGTTGGTGCACGTCGCATCTGTCCACGAATAGCCCGCGCCGCCACTGCCGAGCAGCCACCCGCCGGCCCCGCCGTCCGGGTTCGTCGCTGTTCCGTCGACGCCGTTGCCGACTATCGGGCGACCTTGCCAACTGTTGGTGACGAGCGCGGTGATGATGTCCGACAGGCTTATCGGGTACGGATTAGAGCCGCCGGCTGTCTGGGCGTACGCAACGATGGCGCCGATGATGTCGGTGAGGGTGAGGTTGGGCGGAGTGGTGGACGAATCGTTCGCCTGCGTCGTTACCGATGTCGCTGCCTGTGCACTGCTCGCCGTCGTAGTGGATTCCGCCGAGGTGGCGGCGGCTTGGACTGCTGTCGTTGTCGCGGCCGTGCCCGTGGCCGTTGTCGTGGCCGTTGTCGTTGTCGACGTGGTCGCCGTGCTGGCTTGATCGGTCTCGGCAGCCGATACGGTGGCGGACCGCCCTGCGGTGGTGCGCGCGGAGTGCGCTGTAGCTCGACCGCTACTGTCCCCGACGGTGGAACTCGCTGATTTGCTGTTGGCCGGCTGTGTGGTGGCCGCCTTCGAGGTCGTGCTGGATCGGGCGCGCGCGGAGTGGCTCGATGAGGCGGAGTCTCCGGATCCGGAGTCGGCCGAAGTGGAGTCGGCGCTGGCGACGCCCGCCGGCAGCGACGCGCAGACACCGACGGTCACGGCGCCTGCACCGAGCCAGATAGCGATCCTGCCGTAGCTCGAGGCATGCCGGCTGGCCGGCGTGGCTTGCGCTGCACTCATCTGCCGACTCGTCGTCCGGTGCTTTGCAGCCATGGTTGCTCCCGACCTTATGTACCACCACCTGTAACACCACGAAATTCGTATCGTAGCAATGTGGGCAAGCGGCTGTGGCAAACCTCTGTGCAGATGTTCAGACTCCCGGGAGTCGTATCTGACATGCGCGCGCGGCCGTGGATGCGTCGGATGCGTCGGATGACGGTTGGGTCGGCCGCAGGATCGGCTGGCGGATATGGCGGCGAGACCCCCGCACTTTGTCTGGCTGTCTCGGCCATGACGACCCTGAACTGGTCTTTGTGTGGTGACTCGGGTGATCGGGCCGCATCGCCGAGCTCAGCCGAATGGCTGTTGCGTGAACGGCGTCGGCCGCCATCTCGCCGGCGTTCGGTGTCGGCGGCGCCGTGCGCGAGGTGCGGTTAACGAGGGCCGTCGATCAGTTCATGGACGGCCCGTCGACCGCAAAATGTCCGAACGCTGGTAGCTAAGCACTGTGCTGGATTGCGTCGACTGCCCAACCTCAGACGTGTCTCGGTGTTTTTCGGCGCGGACGTGCTACCACGTAGCGGGTGATCGCGCCACGCCCCTTGCTAGGAACGCGAACGAGCGGAGCGGGCGGCTTTGTCGCCGGACGCGCTCGACGAAGACGACGACGCGCTCGACGAAGACGAAGTCGTCTTCTTGTGTCCCACGGCACGCTTGCTCGATGCGGTGGTGGCCTTGGTGCCGGTTGACGATCCGGCGCTGGCCGTGGCACTGGCTTTGGTGCCGGTGAGCCGGGCGGTCGAGGCTGCGGCAGCGCGCTTACTGCTGGCGGCCGATGTATTGCCTGCGGCGGTAATGCCGTTGATATTGGTGCCCGGGAGCGACTGGACGATGGTCTGCAGACTCTGCGAGATGGCGCCGGCGATAGCGAATGGGCCCCAGCCGGCCGTCACCGTGTTGCCGTTGCCGAACGCGTTGAACGCCAAGCTCAGAGTGGTGTCGGGATAGGGCCCGAGGGACGACACGATATTGCCATCACCCAGCAGGTTCGCCGCGGCGGTCAAGATTCCTTGGGCGGTGACGGTGCTGTCACCCATCACGTTCGCCGCGGCGCTCAAGAAGCCCTGCACCCACGCCGTGCCGGCGTCGCCCACATTGATCGCCAGATTGCCGAACCCGGCCGCGGTGGTGACCTTTGTCCCGTCACCGCCCGACGCGCGGGCAAGGGTGAGATTGAGACTGCCGATATTGGTCATGGTGCCCGGCCCGAGCTGGAGGGCAAAGGTTCCTACTCCCGCAGCGCCGGTTGACTGTGTGCCCACAGCGTCGGACATGATGCCGATGGCGACGCTGAGGGCGCCGGCGGCTGCGGTGGTGCCGGCCCCGGACTGCCAGGCGAGGCTGAAAAGCGAGGGGAGTGTTGACGCTTTGGCATTGTCGCCGAATGCGACCGCGAAACTCATGATGCTGAACGTGGTGGCGGAGACTGCACTGGTGCCGACCGAGATGGCGGCGCTGAACAACCCGCTGGCGGCGTTGGCGGTTGCACCTTCGCCGATACCGATCGCGATGCTGGTGAGGTTGCTCGTGCATCCGCCGCCGTTGCCGATACCGAAGGCAGAGATGCATGACGCAGTGGCAGCCGGAGCCTCACCGAGTGTGCTCATCGCGAGTGTTCCGGAGACCAGCGCGCCGAGCAGCGCTCCGCCGCGCGCACGAACCATGACCATCGACATAACCTGCCCTTAGGTGTCTTTGCTGGATAGGAACGTACCGGACGCAGAACCGACTGACAGCTTTTCCCGTGGATCTTCCCAGACGTGGCGTCGTCACGATAGCGCGAGCTTCGCTCGGGACAGTGCGTCGACGCCGGACCTGAAGGGCGGTGTCTGCCCGCGGGCGTGAGCAGGGGTGGACGATGTCGGAGGCCGGCGGCAGCGCGCTATCGGCGATCGGCACGCGGCCCGGCCAGGTCGGTGACATTCAGGCTGCTGCCCACGAGCCTTGCCCGGCGCACGGGATAGCAACGAACTGTAACTACGAACGATAATTTGCCGTGGCGTTTGCATCGGCCCCGTATGCCACCGCACAGATCACCTGGTTTGGCCAGCTATTGCTTGCGGTGCTTGCCGCCCTGGCCCGAGCCGGACGCTGCGGCGTGCTTGCCGCTGCCGGTAGAGGCGTCCTCGGCTGCGGCGTGCTTGCCGCTGCCGGTAGACGTGCTCGCGGCGGCGGCGGCGTGGCGTCCGGTACCGGACGTCGGCGACTTGGCCGCGTGTCGGCCGGTGCTCGAGGCCTCTGGGTCTGCAGCATGCCGCCCGCGGGCGCTGGCGGCCTTCGTCGGGGAGGACGTCGTGTCAGTGTCACCGGCGGCCGCTGCCGGGGCTGAGCTCTGCGTTGCGTCGGCAACCGTGGTTGCAGGGGCCCGCGGGCTGACGTGCCCGACGGAGGCAGCGGTGGTCGTGGGGGTCGCGGGCGGGGTGGAGAAGGTAGGCGGTAGCGGGAGGGTGGGCAACTTGCCGACCTGCGGCAGCCGGAAGGGCGTCCCGATTTTGATGCCGGGACCGTTTTGCACGAGGTTGGCGCCCTCCTGGAGGACGGACGCCACAAACGCCAGCGGACCGCGGTTGACAGTCAGCGTGTTGTTGGAGCCAAAAATGTTGAGCGCCACACTCAGCGGCGCATTCAGTGCGCCATTAACCGAGAGCGAGTTGCCGCTGCCCAAGAGGTTCACTGCGGCACTCAAAACGCCTTGTACCAGAACGGTACTGGCGCTGGCGATGTTCGCGGCAGTGCTAAGAAGGCCTTGTACCAGTACGTTGCTGCCGGCACCGCCGAATAAGTTGAGCGCGAAGACTCCCAAGCCTCCCGCAGAAGTGGACTGTGTGCCATTGCTGTTGGGAGAGATGCTGATGGCGACATTGAGGCCGCCGACGTTCAGCACCGTCCCTGGGCCGATCTGGAACGAGAAGTTGCCGACGCCGGCGGCCCCCGTTGACTGGGCGTCGGTGCCGCCCAACGCGCCGATCGCGATGTTGAAACCGCCGATGGTGGAGGTTGTGCCTGGTCCGATCTGAATGGTGATGTTGCCTAGGCCGATGGCGCCGGTGGAGTTCGCCGTCACGCCGTCGGGTGAGATGCCCAGCACCAGGTTCAACACGCCGCCGAGTGTCGTCGCGGTGCCCGGCCCGATCTGGATGTTCCAGCCGAACAGCGACATCAACGTCGCGGCGATCGCGTTGTCGCCGAACGCCGCGCCGAGGGTGAAGGCGCTCAAGTTGGTGACGGCGTTGGCGTTGGTTCCCACGGCGATCGCACCACCGAACAGTGCGTTACCGGCATTCGCCACGGCTCCCGATCCGATGCCGATTGCGAAAGTCGTCAGGTTACTGGTGCAGCCATTGCCGTTACCCAGGCCGAAGGCGGAAAAGCACGACGCATTGGCGGCCGGTGCAGTGCTGATACCTCCGGATGCGAGCGCGCCGGAGACCAGCGCGCCGAGCAGCACGCTGCTCTTCGCCCGAACCCGACCGCGACCCATCGACAGTCCCCGCAACTTGTAGGTGTCTTTGCTGGTAAGGACCGTACCCGACGCGACACGGGGCCGACGCCGTTCCATGGGAAATTTGCCACGGCTTGTCGAGGTGAGAATCAAAGAGCCGGGAATCAATGCCGGCGTCAGCAGAAACCTGAGTGCCCCCGGCAGGATTCGAACCTGCGGCCTTCTGCTCCGGAGGCAGACGCCCTGACTGCCGTGATTGGCCATCTATCTGGCAATATATCGGTTGACGTGGCACCCACACATGGACACCCGTACCCTTGCGATGGCGTATATGGCACGTATATGGCACGAAAAGGCGAAAAATGGCTGGAAAGCCTGGTCGGCGGGGCTGGGGGCGCATTCGGCAGCTTCCGTCGAAGCGGTACCAGGCCAGCTACGTGGGACCCGACATGGTCCGATACACCGCACCGACAACCTTCTCGGCCAAGATGGACGCCGAAGCGTGGGTCGCTCTAGAGCGGCGCTTGGTGGAGCGGGACGAGTGGACACCGCCGGCATTGCGGGTGGCCGAGCGGAGGTCAAGAGAGACCACCGTGGCGGAATACGCCGAAAAGTACCTACAGGAGCGGCAGCTCCGCCCGCGCACGGAATCGCACTACAGGGACATCCTTCGCCTCCACATCCTGCCCGCGCTCGGCTCGGTTCCCTTGCCTGCATTGTCCGCTGAGGCCGTGCGCGTCTGGTACGTCGGGCTCGGTGTCGAGCACCGCACGAGGAACAGTCATTGCTACGCCCTTCTGCACGCGATCTGCTCGATGGCTGTAGGTGACGGGGCGCTCGCCGACAATCCCTGCAAGATCAGAAAAGCGATGACGACCAGCCGTGCGAAAGAACCTGTTCAGCTCTCAGTCGACGACGTGGCACGGTTAGCTGATGCCATCCGCCCTGCACGGCTACGAGCACTTGTCCTGCTGTCGGCCTGGTGCGGGCTTCGGTGGGGCGAGGTATCCGAGCTGCGCCGGAAGGATGTTGGCGCCGGGTGCGAACTCCTCACCGTCGCAAGGGGTGTGACGCGCCGCGACGGCGAGTATCGCGTCAGCACGCCAAAGTCGGGCAAGGCGCGAATCGTCGTTATTCCGCCACACATTCGGGACGATATCGCCAAACGCTTGGCGGCATTGCCAGCCAACGATAATGAGGCTCTTCTGTTCCCCGCAGCCGGCGGCGGTCACATGAACGACCGCGTGTTCAGCCGGGAGTATTTCGCCAAGGCGCTCAACGTAATTGGGTGCGACGGCGTACGTGTACACGACCTGCGACACTTTGCGGGTACGCAGACGGCGCGGGTCGCCAGTTTGGCGGAAACGATGGGAAGGCTTGGCCATTCGACTGCGAAGGCTTCGTTGTTGTACCAAGGGATCGCTGAGGGGCGCGACCGGGAAGTGGCGGCGGCGCTCTCGCGGCTGGCGGTGAGCATCGAAGTGCCGGTCGAGAGCGTCCAGTAAATCGAACAAGAGTTCGGTACCGCCCACCGACACACTGACCATCGTCGGTGGCGTACGTCATCGTGTGCACCATGAAAAATCTCAACAACTACAAGGTCCTCGGAGACCTTCCGGCGCGCCCGTCCATCAAGGCGGCAGCGGCGGAGTTCGGCCTCTCCGAGAAGACAATCCGGCGCTGGATCGCCGATGGGCGCCTCCGCGCATACCGCATCGGCCCGAAGATGATCCGCGTTGATCGCGAATCCCTTCTGAACCTTGCGCGCCCGATTGGTGGTGCCGCATGACGCGGAGGGTTGCCGAGACGCTGCGGCAAGCACAGCGGTGGGACAAGGTGAAGGACATCTACGTCGAATTTGGGTTGTGCGTCGTCTGCGGCGCCCAGTGTGCATGGGGGCATCAGGACAATGCTGGGGGGTGGGACAAACTGCGGCCTCCGTGCAACGGGTGTGCCTCCATCGTCCAGAAGCTTCCTCATCCAACGACCAGCCCGCTGTGGCGGAAGTTGAATCGTCCGGCGGATGGGGGCGCTGTGGTGTCCGTGCACCGGGAAGCTTTGGCGGAGAGAGAGATGGCGTACAGCGCCCGGAATGCGGTGGCCTAGTGACTGAATACCGTTCGGGACTGATCCCGCTCAATTGGGCCGCACTCGGAAAGGTGCCCGCCGCGCGCCCGGTCATCCCCAGCCTGCTGAACGAGGGCGAGTCGGGCTCGTTGATCGGCCAGGGGGCTGTCGGCAAGTCGCTGCTTGCATTGGACATCGCGGTGAGCCTCGCGTCGGGCAAGTCGGTCCTCGGCCATCCCGCAGGTGAACCGATAACGGTTATGTACATCGACATGGAGAACTCGGCGCCGGAGTTGGCCGAGCGGTTGCGGAGCATGGGTCGGGAGCCGGAGTCGTTGACCGATATTCCGTTGCGCTACTTCTCCTTTCCGGAACTCCCGATGTCAACGGCAACTGAATCCTGACCAGTTGTCGGCGAGTGAATTTTGACCAGCTGGGTTCATTGTTCGTCGGCCGTGACGGTGGGGACGCGGCCGAGGTCTCGGTCTTTGATGCGGTAGCTGTCTCCTTTGAGTGCGATGACTTCGGCGTGGTGCACGAGGCGGTCGATCATGGCCGCGGCGACGACGTCGTCGCCGAAGACTTCGCCCCAGCGGCCGAAGGGTTTGTTGGAGGTGACGATGAGGCTGGCTCGTTCGTAGCGGGAGGAGATGAGTTGGAAGAACAGGTTGGCCGCTTCGGGTTCGAACGGGATGTAACCGACTTCGTCGACGACGAGAAGCGGGTATCGGGTCAGCCGCACGAGTTCGGCTTGCAGGGTTCCGCCGTG
>NZ_JBSXPP010000032.1:0-29561 GCF_054073305.1 Mycolicibacterium sp. CBM1
GCTGCGCTCGCGCTGCGAAGTTGGAACCCGACTGTTATGCACTGATGCTCGTGCGCGTCAGGATTGGTATGTCAGGGTCAAGCCGTGAAGGCAAAGGAAGCGACGAAGCCTGATCGTCGATTGTCTGCTCGGTGTGCGGCGGTCGCTTCCCTTGGCGCGGCGGTGATTCACTTCGCGGTCGCTCCGATGCATTGGCGTGATTGGTTGGTCTCGGGCGTATTCTTTGCCGGCGTTGCGGTGTTCCAACTGCTCTGGGCGTTGCTCGTCTGGTCGAGGCCGGGGACTGGTGTGCTCGCTGCCGGGTTCGTGGCGAATGCCGGGGCGGCCGCGCTGTGGGTCGTGTCGCGGACGGTGGGTGTCCCGTTCGGGCCTCACGGGGGCCAGCCTGAGGCGGTGGACGGCGCCGGGATCGCGGTTCTGTTGCTTCAGTGTTATGTCGTTATGGGTGCTGGGTGGGCGTTGCTCACGCGCTACCGTGCCGAAGATGTTGGCGGTTTCGGCAGGGCGCTTGTGTTGGTCGGCGCGAACGCTGTGATGGTTGGTGCGGTGGCGGTGGGATTGGCTTCGGGTCTTCAGGGTCACCATCACGGCGACGTGGCCGAGGCGGAGGGAGAACACTCGGCTGCCCATGAAGCGCATGCGGAGGGCCATCACCACGATGCGGATCACACGGATTCCGTTGCTCCGCCGAAACCCGCGGTGCCCAACCCTGCTACCTCGCCGGTGCCCGCCGACTCAGGACGTCCGGTGACCGATATGGGACTCCACACCGACGATGGTCACCAGCATTCGACATCCCTCGTCGCACCGGACGCTTCTGTGCCGCTGCCGTCTTCTGTCGTGGTCCCCCAGGAGTCTGGAGTGCCTGGGACGGATGCGGGGGAGGCGACTGGCGGCGGTCACCACGACCACGGCTGAATTGCCACTTCTGCGACGAGGCCGAGCTGCAACGTTGGGCTACAACGTCATCGCGCTTCCGATCGCCGCCGGCGTCTTCCAGCCCGCATTCGGACTGGTGCTACGCCCGGAGATCGCCGCGCTGTCAATGTCGGGTTCAAGCCTGATCGTCGCGGTCAACGCCTTGATGCTCAAACGGCTCAAGCTGCCCTCGCCGCCGGCCCCAACGACCGAGAAGACATCGCCGGGTGTCTAGGACGGGGCCCCTACGGCGTCGATCGCCGCACGAAGCTTGCCCGCGACCTCGTCGGCAACCTCCTGCAGCCCCTCGTCGCCGGTCACCTGCATCAGCACCTGCGGATCCATCGCCTCAACCAGAACCCGGGTGGCATCGGCAGGATCGGCCCGCACCACGACGTTGCACGGCAACAACAGCCCGATCTGACGGTCGATGCCCACCGCCCGGTGGGCCAGCGGAGGGTTGCAGGCCCCGAGGATCAGGTAGTCCTCCATGTCTGTGTCGAGCTTCTTCTTCAGGGTGGCCTTCATGTCGATCTCGGTGAGCACCCCGAAACCCTGATCGGCTAGGGCTTCGCGGGTGCGGGCCACCGCATCGGCGAAGGGTGTCTGCAGTGATGTCGAGATGGCAATGGATATAGGCACCAGCTTCCTCCGAATCTCGTGTCGACCTTGTGGACTATGGGCCGCGAGGACAGTTCTTTATCGAATCTTCACAGAACGACTAGGACAGCCCTACCCAACGCAGCAAGGCTGGAAGCCGAAGACCGACAGGCTGATCTACGGAAGGAACGTTGTGAAAAAGACAGGGAATGTGGTGACCGGGGTGGCTGCGCTGGCCGCGGTGGCCGCCTTGGGGGCGTGCAGCAACTCGGCGACCAAAGAGGCGTCGTCGGTGGCCTCGTCGTCGGTTCAGACGTCGTCGACGGCGCCGGCGGTTGCGCACAACCAGGCCGACATGCAGTTCGCGCACATGATGATTCCGCATCATCAGCAGGCGGTTGAGATGAGCGACATGATCCTGGCCAAGCAGGGCATCGACCCGCGGGTGGTGGACCTGGCCAAGCAGATCAAGGCGGCCCAGGGCCCGGAGATCGAGCAGATGCAGGGCTGGCTGAATCAGTGGGGCATGGGCGGTATGCCGGGAATGCCCGGTATGCCGGGGAACGCGCCGTCGGATCATGGTGGCATGCACGGATCCGACAACGCTAGCGCATCACCCACGACCACTACCATGCCCAATGGCTCAATGATGCCCAGTGGCTCGATGATGCCAGGCATGCCTGGCATGGGCGACATGCCCGGTATGGACGGGATGATGTCGCCGGCCGACATGGACGCACTGAAGAACGCCCAGGGGGTCGAGGCCAGCAAGTTGTTCTTGACCCAGATGATCAAGCACCACCAGGGCGCAATCACCATGGCGCAGAACGAGATCAAGAACGGTCAGTTCCCTGACGCTGTTGCACTGGCCAAGTCGATCGCCACCAGCCAGCAGAAGGAGATCGACACCATGAATCAGATCCTGAGCTCGTTGTAGAGAGGGTCTAGATGTTGCAGACGCTGACCCTTCTGGTGCGCGTGGCATGACGTGTGAGCATTGCGTTCGCACAGTCACCACTGAACTGTGGAAGCACTCGACACCGTGACCGACGTGGCGATTAGTCGTGTTCCACAGGGTGATTCGACGGTGATCGTGACTAGTTCCGGCGGCCTGACAGCTAGCTCGGTTCGGGATGCTGTGCAGCAGGCCGGTTATGCCATGGTAGAGCCAGCGTCGCGTTGATTGCCGCGAGAGGTTCCGCCTGCCAGTTGGATGGGCAGAGAAACCCCTGAATTTGGTGCCGGTTCCGGGTCCGTGGCTGTCCACGCTGACGTAGCCGCCGTGGGCTTCGGCCAGTGCCTTAACGATGGCCAGTCCGATGCCGGAGCCCCCGTGCCCTCGGTCGCCGGCCGAATCGGCGCGATAGAAGTACTCGAAGATGTGCGGCAGATGCTCGGACACGATCCCGTCTCCGTCGTGGGCGACGGTGAACACCACGTGGGTGGCCGCCCTCGCGGCGGTGAGGGTGACGTGCCCGCCGGCAGGGGTGTGACGTAGCGCGTTGTCGAGGAGGTTTCCCAGGACCTGTGCCAGTCGTGGCGACATCACCGGCATCCACCCAGCCGGGGGGCAGTGCTGGCGTGGAAATCTTCGGCCTGGGCCCGCGCAGCGGCATCGGCGGAGAAGCGGACCAATCGACCGGTCTGTTCGCGCAGCGTCGCGATGGTCGGCTGGTCGAGGGGTTTCACACCGTCCTACACGGCTTCCAGAGATAGGCCTCGGGCGAGCAGCTCCCGTGGAACGAAGGGCTTCGTGATGTAGTCGTCTGCGTCGCCCGGCAAGCCGACGATTGAGTCCACTTCGGTATCGCGAGCGGTCAGCATCACGAGGTGGGCATCGGAGAACGCCCCGCAGTTGGCGGCACACCTCCACGCCGTTCAATCCCGGCAATCCCAGATCGAGCTGCCTTCGATATGGCGTCCGTGTTTTTCATGGTGCCGTCCTATGGCGCAAGTCCCGGCTGTTGAGCGAACCTTCACAAAACCAACACCAAACGTCTCGGGACAGCAGAGCAGTGTGAAAGGGAACCTTCGAGACGACGGGATCGGTGATGAGTCGACGGACCCCTGCAGGTATGACGCGGCGCGGCTTCTTGGCCGCCAGCGTCCTCGGCGGCGCGGCTTTGGCGGCCTGTAGCCGCTCCACTCCCGCCAGTGCCCCCAGCGGCACGATTGCGCCGGATGCCATCGCCGCAGCGGAAGCTGCCCGGCCGCACACAGGCAAGACGGTCACCGCACGGCTGGCCGCTGGCTCGGCCGATATCGACCTGGGCGGAACCACAGCCCGCACGCTGGCCTACAACAGCCAGATTCCTGGACCCTTGATCCGGGCCAACGTCGGCGACGAGATCGCCGTCTCCGTCGACAACGGTCTGGATCACCCGTCGTCGGTGCACTGGCACGGCATCGCCTTGCGCAACGATATGGACGGCGCCTCCCCGGCCACGCCCAACATCGCGCCAGGATCGAGTTTCACCTATCGATTCAGCTCTCCGTACCCCGGAACGTATTGGGCGCATCCCCACACCGGGCTGGACACCGACTTCGGCCTGTACGTACCGGTCATCATCGACGATCCGACCGAGCCGGGCCGCTACGACGCCGAGTGGATCGTGATGCTCGACGACTGGACATCCGGGGTCGGTCCAAGTCCTGAGCAGATCTTCAACGGACTGCGCTCGATGGGCATGGGCGGCGGCTCCATGCCGGGAATGCCCGGTGGGATGGGCAACATGCCGGGCATGGGCGGTGGCGGCAGTGATCTGCTGGGAGGAGACAGCGGTGACGTCAGCTACCCGTACTACCTCATCAACGGGCGAATCCCCGCGGCTGCGAGCACCTTCACCGCCAAGCCGGGACAGCGCGTCCGCATCCGCATCATCAACGCCGCTGCCGACACCGCCTTCCGGGTCGCCCTGGCCGGACATCGGATGACGGTGACCCACACCGACGGCTTCCCGGTGGTCCCCACCGAGGTCGACGCGCTGCTGCTGGGCATGGGGGAGCGCTACGACGTCATCGTGACCGCTGGCGACGGAGTGTTCCCGTTGGTGGCTGCGGCTGAGGGCAAGAACGCCGTCGCCCGCGCACTGTTGTCCACCGGCGCCGGAAGCGCCCCCGATGCCGGCTTCCGACCCCCGCAACTGACGGGTCGGGTCGGGACCGTCGACACGTTCACTGCCACACCGCAAGTGCAGCTGCCCACCAACAGTGACCACGCACTGCAGGCGCGGCTGTCGGGCACGATGATGCACTACGACTGGATGATCAACGGCCGACCCTACGACCAGACCATCCCGCTGACCGTAAAGCAGGGCCAGCACGCCACTTTGACCTTCGCCAACCGGACCATGATGTGGCATCCGATGCATCTGCACGGCCATACCTATCAGGTGATCAAGGCCGACGGCAGTGCCGGGCCGCGCAAGGACACCGTCATCGTCAAGCCGATGCAGGCCGTGACCGTCAGGCTCGTCGCCGACAATCCCGGAATCTGGATGTTGCACTGCCACAACGGATATCACATGGATGCCGGGATGATGACCACGCTGAACTACACCGGCTGATACGACACCCAGCCGCAAACCCGGGCAGCCTCCGCTGCGCTCGCGCTGCGAAGTTGGAACCCGACTGTTATGCACTGATGCTCGTGCGCGTCAGGATTGGTATGTCAGGGTCAAGCCGTGAAGGCAAAGGAAGCGACGAAGCCTGATCGTCGATTGTCTGCTCGGTGTGCGGCGGTCGCTTCCCTTGGCGCGGCGGTGATTCACTTCGCGGTCGCTCCGATGCATTGGCGTGATTGGTTGGTCTCGGGCGTATTCTTTGCCGGCGTTGCGGTGTTCCAACTGCTCTGGGCGTTGCTCGTCTGGTCGAGGCCGGGGACTGGTGTGCTCGCTGCCGGGTTCGTGGCGAATGCCGGGGCGGCCGCGCTGTGGGTCGTGTCGCGGACGGTGGGTGTCCCGTTCGGGCCTCACGGGGGCCAGCCTGAGGCGGTGGACGGCGCCGGGATCGCGGTTCTGTTGCTTCAGTGTTATGTCGTTATGGGTGCTGGGTGGGCGTTGCTCACGCGCTACCGTGCCGAAGATGTTGGCGGTTTCGGCAGGGCGCTTGTGTTGGTCGGCGCGAACGCTGTGATGGTTGGTGCGGTGGCGGTGGGATTGGCTTCGGGTCTTCAGGGTCACCATCACGGCGACGTGGCCGAGGCGGAGGGAGAACACTCGGCTGCCCATGAAGCGCATGCGGAGGGCCATCACCACGATGCGGATCACACGGATTCCGTTGCTCCGCCGAAACCCGCGGTGCCCAACCCTGCTACCTCGCCGGTGCCCGCCGACTCAGGACGTCCGGTGACCGATATGGGACTCCACACCGACGATGGTCACCACGACCACAGCTGAACCCAACACTTCTGGGGTGGACGCGGCCAAATCCTGAGGGACGTGGGTCGACGCTGACGCCCACGGACTTGTCTCAGCGGCTGAGGCCGGACCGGCTCACCCGTCGTTGCAGAGTCGACGCCACCAGACTCAACGGATGATCCGATCGCTGCGGTAGCGCCAGTCTGCTGGTGACCAGGCGCACGGCATGTGCCCGGGTGAGTCGGCGGCGCAGCACGGCGGCGCCGAGCAGCCCGGTGAAAACCCCGATCGCGAAGTATCCCTTCGCGCGGCGTCTGTCGCGCTCGCGCGCCGCGCCTGCGATATAGCCGCCCAGCGCGGCGAGGGCGGCGGTCGCGATGAGCAGAGAACTCAGCACTCCAACCGCGTCCACGCCGCAACCTCCTCAATCGGTTCTTCGATCACACCACCGGAAGCTGTGAATCGGCGGGTTCGAGCGAAGGTCGTGATCCAACCGAGGGCCAAGCGTTACCTGCCACCGTCACTCGGTGAACGCACGGGAGTACCGGCACCCGTCGCGCTCCACCCAGGCGACCAACCCGTTGATCGGCGGACCGAATGTGATGCGCTCGGGCAGCCGTGGGTCGGCGCCGATCCGAAAAGTCCGTTCGCCCAAGGGAACAAGCTCGCAGTCGTCGGTGGGTGCCTCGACGCCGCCGGGAGCGATAAGTACCAGCCTGCCCTGGCGTAACACCACTCTGAAGTTGGTGAACCACGGGGTGTAGGAGCGATAGTGGCCGCAGAACGACTTCATCTCTCCCGCAGATGATTCCGCTGCAATCGGTGTACCAGAACGGCTGAACGTCCGCGGACCCCAATGCCATGCGTCGTCGCGAAAGGTCAGCGAGAACTTCGCCAGTGACCGGTGCCTGACCACCGCGCCGCGGGTCCAGGTGCGAAGCAGCGGCTCCCGGCCGCCGGAGAATTCGACGGCCAACCGCACGCGGTCGCTGCTGCGTTCTTCGACGGTGACCGTCATCGACCGCGCGTCATCGGATTCCGAAGCGCTGTCGACGAATCGGCCCACGTAACCGTCGCTCTCGACACTGGTCGGCCACCACTGTGGCGTGAGTCCCGCCAGGTCGACGCAACTGGGGATTCTGAGTTCAGCGGCGACACTGCGGGCGATCGCCTCGGCGACCGGGCTGTCGCCGTTGGCATTGGTCAGTACGCAGACCGCGATGCCGTCATCGAGATCGGCCAGCAGGAACGAGGCGTAGCCGACCATGCCGCCGCCGTGTGACAGCACGGTGCGCCCGGCCACGCGCTCGACGTTGATGCCGAGCCCGTATCGGCTGGTCTCGGTGGTGGCAACCCCGGGCAGGGGCAGGACGTCCTCGCCGTCGGGGGCCGTCGCGCCGACCATGGTCTCGAACTCGTCGGGGGACAGGATCATCGCTCGGCCCAAGGTTCCGCGCCCCAACAACATCCGCGCGAATACACCGAGGTCCGAAGCGGTCGCGGCGATATTACCGTCTGCGCCGGCAACCTCCAGCCACGGCGCCTGCACCAGCGGTTCGCCAGGAGCCCATGGTCGATCGTCGTGCAACGCCTGATAGCCGCGGGCCAGCGACGCATAGTCGTCGTGCGTCACGCAGGTGATGGTGGAGTTCATCTGCAAGGGGGCCAGCACGTGGTCGCGAACTAGGTAGGTGATGGGACTTCCGGACACCGCGCGGGCCGCCCGGCCCAGCAGGAGAAACCCCAGGTTGGAGTAGTGGAAGAAGGTGCCCGGCCGGGCCGGCGACACACTGCCGGCGAACGTCGCCACCTGAGCGAGTTCGTCGGGCAGTGCGTCGACGCTGGCCGCCAGGCCGGCCGTGTGCGTCAGCAGCCGCTCGATGGTGATCGCCTCGGCGCGCAGGGATTCGGGAAGCCAATCGAGTACGGCGCCGACGGGGGTGTCGAGGCGGATCAGGCCGCGGCGCACCAGCTGCAAGACCGCGATCGCGTTGAACACCTTGCTGATTGATCCGATTTCGAACAGATGGTGTGGTGCAACGGGAATGCCCGCGCTGATGTCGGCCTTGCCGAAGTGGTAGGAGAACAACTCACGCTGCCGGTCGACGGCGACGACCACGCCGCCGGGCACGGCCCAATGCTCGGCAATCGTGGAGATGACCGCCCGTGCTGATTCGGTCATGCGTCGGTGGATCCAGCTGGCTGGCTATTCAACATACTCAGTATGCTAAGTGGAGCGCCCTGCTTAGCGACGCCGGTGGCGGCCCGGCGCCGTGTCAGCCGGTCTGTTCGGCGTCGCGGCCGGTGACCTTGTCCAGGAAATCCACCGCGAGGACGCGCACCGGGACGTTGGTCTGCTGGCTCTGCTTGCGCAGCACGTCGAACGCTGCATCGGCGTCGATGCCGTGCATCGCCATCAGCACGCCCTTGGCCTGCTCGATCGGCGCCCTTGACTGCAACACCCGCTGGATCGACTCGGCCGTGTCGCGAGCCGTCTTGAACCGGGCGAAGTCGGCGATCGCCCGAGACACCGCCGTGGTCAGCAGATCGAGGATCTCGACGTCGATGCTGTCGAAAGCGTGCGCCGCGCGTCCGTAAAGGTTGAACGAGCCCAGCGTCTGCTCGGCGGTGAACAGTGGCGCGGCCAGGAAGCTGTTGATCCCGTGCCGACGCGCGGCGACAGCGAAGGCCGGCCACCGGGCCATCGCCTCACCGGAGTCGAGCATCACGGTGGTGCGGTTGCGCGAGGCGTGCAGGCAGGGGCCGTCACCGGCGTCGTACTGCTCACTGTCGATCTGCAGGGTCCGCTCATCGGTGTGCACCGCGGTGTAGGTCAACCCACCGAGGTCGATGGTGATCCCGGTGCTCTCGGCCCCGTCGACAGCCTCCTGCGCAATCGCCGTGACCCGCTGCAACAGGGTCAGCAGGTCGCCTTCGTCGGCGATGCTGCGCCCGGCGTCCACCAGCATCCGAGCCAGGGCCGCGGGCGACATGCTGTTGCGGGCGGCCGCCTCGACGACGATCTCCGCCGCCTGCTCGGTGTCGATTCCATCCAGCACATCGGTGGGGATGGAGTCCTCGACACGCGGGTCGGTCTGATCCATCAGGCGAGTGTCCCACTTTTGGCAGAGGCAGGTGTCGGCACTAGGTCGATAAGTCGCCGACCGGCCGTTTTGTCACGGCTGTACTGCGACGCTGTACTGCGACGCTGAACTGCGACGCCCCCGGCGTCAGGGGAGCACGGTGTGCATCAACATCACGTTGTACGCCGACCACAGCGACAGGTTGTAGTAGAGCTCGCGGCCCGTCGACCAGGGGTGCAGGAACGGCGCGTAGATGCCGCCGGGGATCTGCATCGAGGAGACCAGCATCTGCTCGGGGCCCCACGGTCCCTGCGGGGCGGGTGCCGTGCGCATCACCACGTCGTTGTTGCCGTTGCAGTACAGCACGAGATATTGCTTCAGATAGGTGTTGAACTGGGCGGACATCTCGCCGACGGGGCCGGGGATGACCGGTGTCGCTGCCGCCGGGTTACCGGGGACCCAGGCGTTGGTGTCGGAGTTCCAGTACTCGTACTTGGTCAGGTCCGGGACGAGGCCGGGACTGACCCGGGCGATGTAGGCGGAGCCGCCACGGCCGTTGGGGGTGCCGAACGTGTAGAGGTACGGATCGCCAGGGCCCGGCTTGAGGAACGCGCCCATCTGGAACTTCTCATTGCCGGAGTCGGGCGTACGGATCGTGCCGGGGTAGACACCCCACGTCTCGCCATTGTCCGAGGACACGGCGATGGCCGAGAAGTTGGTGGTCCACGCTCCGTTGTTGTCCCAGCTCTTGATCGACATGAAGTTCATGAACTGCTGCTGCCCGACGGCGACCCCGGCGGTCGGGATGATGCCGGTTTCCTCGGGTGCGGTGTTGATGCTGTTGACGACTTGTTTGGCGATGCCCTCGCGCCAGACCGGCGCGCCGGAGTATTTGTTGCCGACGACCCCGTCGGGCACCGCGATCGTGTTGGACAACGCGCCGTCCGAGGTGCGCATCAGAACGTTGTAGCGCCATTGTTTTCCGGGGATCTGGCAGTAGCCGTTGGTGTCGCCGAACGCCATCAGCACCTGGCGGTTACTGGGATCGCCGTTGTCCCACATGATTCCGAGGTCGGTACCGGTGATGGCGAAGCGCTGGATGGTCTTGTTCGGGCTGTCCGGGCCGGTCACCCAGCCCACGAGCGATGTCCCCGGTGGCGCGGTCGAGGGTGGGGTGGCAGCGGCCGCCGGCGCCGGAGCGGGCTGAGCCTGGACAGGGGTCTGGCTGGTGGCGGCTCCCGGCTTGGGTGATGGTGAGACCGCAGCCTGTTTCTGGACCTGGTTGCTGCTGGGGATGAGCGCCTTGATGAGTTCACCCAACTTCGGCAGCGGCGCTTGGTCGTTCGCGCCGACCGGCTTGTGCCCGATGGGGCGGTCGAAGGGGGCGATCGCCGACGGCTTCGGAATCTGGAACGCCTGATTCGGCAGGGGCTGCGCCTCGGCTGCCGCCCCTTCGCAGGGCTCCGCAGAGGCGGGCGGTGCGATCCCTGTTGCCACGCACAGGCCTAGGACGAGCGCCGACGCCATCGACAGCGCAGGGAGGCGAGGGCGCGGAGTCACAACATACCTTTCGGACGGGGATTGGCGACGGTGGTCGGCGGCAGTGGCAAGCAGTGCTCAATGTGACGATAGGGACTGGTGTGCGTTCTGTGACCATTGGTGCACCGAACGGTATGGACCCGTGACCGTGTCGCAACCTCAGCCGCGAGTCGGTCGTCGCTGGCCGAGTGTCGCTCGATGGGTGCCCGTCGTCAGACGCAGGCGAGGGCGCGGGGAAAAACGAAAAAATGAAGGACTGAAAGCCGCAGCCGCTGTGGTCCTTCGAGAAAGCCGCACGAGGCGGGGTCCGCGCCCTCGCGACGATTGAACCCCACAGCCGCGACGGGCGCAAGGTCGTTGGATTCTCACCGTGCGTTGCGCAGGCTGACCAGCGATACCAGGCCCATCTCCTGACGCAGTTGCCCCGGTGGCAGCACGCGGAATCCGACGACACCGCGGCGCCCGGTCGCGGCCTGCACGATCTTGCGGGCGATCCGGAAGTCCAGGTCTTTCAACGTCCCGCGGTCGGTGGTGGTCTCCAGCAGCGACGTCAGGCCGGCAACCGCGAACGGGCTGGTCACGTCCAGCATGACGTTGGTGGCCAACACGAGCTGGTGAGCCCGCTCCCGAACTGGAAAGGCCCGCAGCCCGGCCGCGGCGCCGTCGATCCGGGCGGCGATGCGAGCAACGAAGCGCCGCAGCCGATGCGGCCCCACCGCCGTCGTGCCCGCGTAGGTCACCGACATCCCCAGGGAGTCGATGCGCCCGCGCCCCCGGTAGGCCGCGTCCTCGGCAGATGGCCGCCCAGTGGCGCTCAGCGCGGTTCTGAGCTCCTTGGCGAGCTTGCGCCTGACTCCGAGTTCCGGTGCGAGCGCGTCGATCCGGGCATCGGCTTCATGCAGTGCATCCAGTTCGGAGTGAGCGATCAGGAAATCGTCGTTGTAGCGGGCGTAGAAAATGCCGTCGATGTCCAGAATCGCCCGGTCCATCGGCGTCACGGCAAGGTTGGCCAGGATCGGCACGAGGGGAGTCCCCATGGCGACCCCGCGTATCCGGCTGAACAGGGTGCCCTCCTCGTCACGCACCACAGGACGGGCCAAGGCGGTGATGAGGTCCCAGACCGGCTGCGCCACAGCACCTGTCGGGCTGCCCAGCGACACCACCTCGCGGACGATGGGCCATAGTGCCGCGTCGGGTCCCACGGGCAGGTTGTCACCGTAGTGTTCGAAGTCGGACTGCAGCACATACAGCGGTGGCCCCTTGCTTCCGACCCGGGCCCGATGAGCGCGTACGAAGCGCGCGAGCTCGCGGATCGCTGCGACGTTGGTCGTACCAGGGAGATAGGAGTAGACGCCGGGCAGGCCGTAGCAGCAGGCGTTGTGGGCGATCAGGGCGAACAGCGCCGACCCGACGACGTGGTCGGTGAAGGCGGGCAGGTGCGCGGCACGGCGCTTACCGTTGGTGTCGAGTACCCACAGATCGACCGGCCGTGGCCGGTATTGGCCGTTGGCCACGGTGTGTGCGATCGCCCGGGCCAGGGAACGCCGGTTGGTGGCGGTGTCGGCATAGGTCACGCCATTGTCGGCGATCTCGTCGAACGCCAAGCCGCGCTGTCGCTTCTTCTCGAAAATCCGCACGATGGTGGCCTCATAGGTCTTGGGATCGGCCAGTCGCGCCGCAATGTCGAGCGGATCAGTCATCGTCGAGACTCCCTGCGGCCCAGCAGATCCCCCAGCCGCGCACGGCATCCTGGACCCGCCTGCAGGATGCGCCGTCCGGGTCAGGTGGCGAGATCAGGAGCATCCGCAACGTGCCATGGCGATAAATTGGCGTGATCTGGCGATCGGCCAGTGTGACGGTGCTGGTTCCGTCCTCGAGCGCTCTCGTCACGGCTGGGACTGCCCTGGCCAGGAAGCCCTGATCGAGGCGACGCATATCGCGCATCCCGGAACGAGTCTGCGTGTCCACGACGATCCAGTCGGGGAAAAGCGACCGGAACGCGCGGGTAAGGGCAGCCAGATCCGCAGGGGCGTCGACCCGATCGCCCCGCCGGGCCCAGTGCCGGAACGCCTCGCGCCCGGTACCGAACGGTGCCGGTGCCCCGCGGTTCACCGCCGCGCCGGTAGCGGCCTGCACGAGCACGTGGGGCTGCGGCCCGCTGAGTTCCACCACCCGGTGGTAGTAGCTGATTCTCGTCGGCGATCGGAACGACACGTACCCCTGGCCGTCGAACGACGCGCGGATCAGCAGGACGGCGGCCGCCCGCTGTTTGGTCGTCGTCGACTGCGGGATCGTCAGCTCGCCCAGCCGCACCGGCCCGGGTTCGCGGGCCAGGCGGCGCAGCCAGTCACCCACGGCGAGCAGCGTGGGAAGCGGTGGATATCGGCGGTCCCGCAGATGTTGCAGATTGATCAGCAGGATCAGCTGCAGGATCATGGCCGCGGTGATCTGGATCAGATCCGAGGCCGGATCCGGCTTGATCCACACCAGCCACAACAGAACGACGAGGAACAACATGGTTGCCAGGTGGGTTCCGGAGCGGCCCTCGGCGAACAACCGGATCTGGTAGATGCCGATCACGCTGCGCACCACAAAAAGTGGGATGAGTGCCACCAAGAAGGTCAGCGGGACGTCCTGGAGAAGGTAGGTTCCGAGCGCAGCGGCGAGCGCCCAGAAATACAGCGCGGCAAGTGGGGCCACCAGCATGAGCCGATGGAAGAACGCGCGCCGGAACTCGTAGAGACTTGAAAGGCTTTGCAGCCGAACGAAATCGAAGTAGAAGATACCGGCTGACTCGTAGGAGCCGCGAAACAGCGGCAGAATCAGATAGAAGAACCGGAAGGTATCGACGTGACGCCAGGCCGCGACCGCCGCGGTGAGGTCGAATGAGCGGGTATTGGTTCCGTAGATGCCGACGACGGCCAGAACGAGCACCGCGTCCAGCCGTAGTCCCAGTCCGGACAGCATGGCCTTGGTGCCCTGCCATGGCGGGATCTTCGGCAGCAGCCGCCACAGGGCCTGCGACCGGTTTCGCAGTTTCGGATGAAATCCGATCAGTCGGTAGGCCTGAAGTGCGTAGCGGACGGTGAGCGCGATGGCGATGGCATTCGACGCGATGATCGCCGTGATGATCGCGACCGCGGGGTAGTAGTAGAAGCCGAGCCCGATCACCGCCAACTGGACCAGTGGCGACGCGAAAATCGACCACCGCGGCCGGTACACCCGTCGAGTCGCGTAGACCCCTGAATGCAGGGCGCGCACCGGGAAATTGAGCGCGACCTCCACCACGATCAGGAACCCGTACAGGTGCGCGACCGCGGCCTCGTCGCCGGAGGGGCGAAGCGCTGTCAGTGCCAGCCCTCCCACGATCGTCGTGATGACGCCCAGGACTGCGGCAAGGACCAGCCAGCTGCCCACTTCGTACCCGGCCGCATCCTTTTCGCCGGACCGCGCGAACCGGCGGAGCCGCCCGCGCATGACCTCCAGCAGGCCCCACCATGCACCGCCGACCATCAGGCTGCCGACCCGCAGCATCATGACGGTGAAGGCCGCCATGCCGCCGAGGCTGGCGAGGATCAGGTAGAACTCCGCGACGTGCACCGCAAACTGTGCCGTGGACAGCAGCAGCGGATAGCGCAACCGGTAGGCAAGGTAGGCGCCGACCCGGCCGGTGAGCAGGCTTGCGTACAACGAGGGCACCCGCGTCCGGCCGCGTGCGGCGCGATCGAACCAGCGGTCGATCTCGTTCACGGTGCGGCGACCTTCGGAGGCGGCAACAGCATCTGACCTTCGGCAATCCTTCAACGCTGACGCGCGGTCGTGACAAGCTGTACCGCATGCGGCGAGGCGACGCGGCCGTATTGTCCATATCGGCGGCATTGGGGGCGGTGGTCGTCGCTGCCGTCGTCTTCAGCGTCGTCGTGGTCGACCGCCCGCACGGCCCGGCCAAAACCGTGGCGTCCGACAGTGACTCGAGCCTGCTCGTGCTCACGTGGGGGCCCAGTCTGTGCAAGGTCGATCCCGCCAACCCCGGCTGCCGGAGCGGTCACGTCAGAGCCCTGGGGCCGGCGCTCATCCTGCACGGTCTGTGGCCGCAGCCGCCGACGCAGCAGTTCTGCGGTGTACGCCGCGACGGCGGTCAAAGCCCGGGTCTTTCGGCACTGAACCTGCCCGCACAGCTGCAGACCGATCTGCGGTCCATGATGTCGGACGCCGCCATCATGGCGCCGCACGAGTGGTCGGCGCACGGCAGCTGCTCGGGTTTGCCGCCGGCGGACTACTTCACGGTCGCCACGACCCTGACCGAACAGCTGACTGCGGTACTCGACCCGGTCTTTCGGGCAGCGGAGGGCGGCGAGGTGACGCTGAGCGCGGTGCGCAACCGGATGGTTGCAGCGTTCGGCGGCCAAGCGGGTAACCGGATCGGCATGAATTGCCGAGAGGCCGACAGCGTCGGCATGGTGGCCTACGAGGTCCACGTGTCTCTTCCTCCCGTCGCCGAGTTGCGGTCCACATCGAAAGACCTGGCGCCGAGCCAGCTGCTCGGGAAGGCGCCCACGATCTTCCCCGGCTGCCGCCGTGGCTTGGTGCCCTGAGCCCGGGTGAGACGGTGTATGACATGCCCGTGACCAGCACATGGCGGGCCGGTGACCCGGGGCGTGACCGCACGTTGGTCCGAGGTGCCGGGAGGCATACTGCGGTGGTGATCCGCCGCGTGACAGCGTTCCTCGTCGGGCTGGTGCTGGGTGGCGGGGTGGGTGCGGGGCCGGCGTCGGCCAGTGTCGATCCCCCCGGAGTGCTGACGTTCGGGACGCTGCAGCGCACGTACATCGTTCACGTCCCGCCGGGTCCCCCGAATGCGCTGGTGCTCAACCTGCACGGCGCCGGGCAGACCGGCCGCGACCAGCAGGCGGTGACCGGCTATGACGCGGTAGCCGACCAGCACGGGTTCGTCGTCGCCTACCCGGACGGTATCGATCTGAGCTGGGCCGACGGGCGCGGTGCGTCTATCCCCGATCGGCAGGGCGTCGATGACGTCGGCTTTCTGGCGGCGCTCATCGTCCGCCTCAGCCGCGAATTCGGTATTGCTCCGGGGCGGGTGTTCGTCACTGGCATGTCGGCAGGTGCGTTCATGACCACGCGGCTGGCGTGCGCGCGGGCGGACCTGGTCGGCGCGATCGCACCCGTTGCCGGCACGTTGAGCTCGACGGTTCCGTGCAGCCCGTCGCGACCGGTGTCGGTGCTTGCGGTGCACGGCAATGCGGATCCGGTAGTGCCCTACAACGGAGGTCCGATGGTCGGCCGGGGCGGCCCCAGCGACGTGGTGGCGGCCCCGGTGATGGCCGAGCGGTGGCGGGCCGCCGATACGTGTCCGGCGCCCGTGCCGAACGCCGGCCCCGGCATCACCAGCCTGATAGCAGTGGGGTGCGCGGGTGGCGCCGAAGTGGCGTTTGTGAGTGTTGAAGGCGGCGGCCACATCTGGCCGTTGGGTGGCTTCGACGCATCCCAGGCCAGCGCCCAGTTCTTCGCCGCGCGGCCATGATTGGCGGCGGAAGCTGTTCGGGGTGCTACGCGCCGGTGAGTCTTCCTACCGGGGCTGGCCGCCCGGCAACCGCACGACCTGCACGAAGAACTCGTCGATCTGGCGCACCGCGCTCATGAACTGATCGAGGTCGACTGGCTTGGTGACGTAGGCGTTGGCGTGCAGCTTGTAGCTGCGCAGGATGTCCTCCTCGGCTGAGGAAGTGGTCAGCACGACCACCGGGATGTGGCACAGGTCGTTGTCGGACTTGATAATTTCGAGCAGCTGTCGGCCGTCGTACTTGGGCAGGTTGAGGTCGAGCAGGATCAGGTCCGGGCGCGGGGCATCGGCGAATTCTCCGCGCCGGTACAGGTAGTCCAACCCTTCCTGCCCGTCGTGCACCACGTGCAGGGTATTGCTGAGCTTGTTGTGTTCGAACGCTTCCCGGGTGATCAGCTCGTCTCCGGGGTCGTCCTCGATGAGTAGGACGTCGATCGCGCGACTGTTGTCGGTCATGAAGTGGTTCCTTCCATTTGCGGCTCGTGTTCGGGTGCGGTCATGACGGGCAACGTGAAACGGAAACAGGTGCCGCCGTCGTAGGAGGTGTCGATCCAGATGGCGCCGCCGTGGTATTCGACGATCTTCTTGACCAGCGCCAGCCCGATTCCGGTGCCGGCGTAGGCATCACGGCCGTGCAGTCGCTGGAAGATGACGAACACCTTGTCGACGAACTCGTCCTCGATACCGATACCGTTGTCGGAGAAGGTGAACATCCATTGTCCGTCGTGCTCGCCCCCGCCCGGTTCGCAGGAGATGGTGATGGCGGGGGAGGCGTCCTCACGGCGGAACTTCACGGCGTTGCTCACCAGGTTCTGCCAGAGCATCGTCAGCAGCGTCGCGTCGCCCATCACCCGCGGCAGCGGCGTCACCCGGGTTATCTGCGCCCCGGTCTCATCGATGGAGGTGGCGACATTGGCCAGCGCGCTCTCCAGCGTGGAGTCGAGTTGGACGTCGGAGAGCGTGGTGTTCAGCCGCCCCACACGGGAGAACGTGAGCAGGTCGTTGATGAGGATCTGCATGCGCTTGGCTCCATCGACGGCGAAGGCGATGTATTGCGTGCCGCGTTCGTCGAGTTGATCGCCGTAGCGCTTCTCCAGGAGCTGACAGAACGACGCGACCTTGCGCAGCGGCTCCTGCAGGTCATGGGAGGCGACGTAGGCGAACTGTTCGAGTTCGGAGTTGGATCGGCGCAACTCGGCTGCCTGTTCGTCGAGTCGGGTGCGGGCCGCGCCGGCGGCCTCCAGCTCGTCGACGATACGACGGCGCATGTTCTCGACGTCGGTGGCGATCGCGCGAATGTCCTTGGGCCCCTGCGGAACGATCGTCTCGTCGAAGCTGCCGTCGGTGATGCGTCGGCACGCTGCCGCCAGGGCCTCCAGCGGCTGAGTGACGGCATTGCGCACCAGGATTGCCATCAAGAACCCGGCGATCAGGAATGCGGCGATCATCGCCGCCAGTACGCAGTCGCGCCAGGCACGGGCGGTGTCTAGGTCGCCGACCGCCACGGTCCTGGCGGTCGCCAAGTCCGTGTTCTGCTGGTCGAATAGTGTTCTGAGCGAGTCGAACCGCGCCTTGCCGGCTTCGGCCGTCGCGTTGTTCACCAAGCCAGGCTTGCCGGGGGTGACGCTAGCGATCAACGGTTCGGCGTACCGGGTGCGCCATTCGATCGATGCCTGTTCGAGCGCGTCGAGGTCGCCGAGCAGATCTTGGCGCCCGGCGAGCAGTTCGCGGATGGTTTGTGCGGCAGCCTGTTCGGTGCGCTGCCCGTCGTAGTAGGGCTCCAGGAACTGCGAATCGGCGGCGATGACGTAGCCGCGCACGGCGGTCTCCTGATCGCGCAGCGCGGCCTGCAGCCGATAGGCAGCGACACGGGCCGGCTGGATGTCCTCGATCAGCTGCCGGCTCACATCGTCGGTGCGGTTGAGTAGGACCGCGCCGCCCAGCGCACCGGCGAGCACCACCACGCCCATGGTGAGCAGGACGACGGTGAGCCAGCCCCACACCGTCAGCGACGATCGCCGCTGGTTGATCACCGGTTGGCTCATCGGCGAGTCCGTTCGACGCGGAGTACCGCGATGTCGTCGCTGATTCCGCCGTGGGATTGGGCGAGCTCTTCGGCGCCCTGGATGAGTGCGTCGACGAATGCCCCGCCGGGCAGTGCGGCCACCGAGCGAGCCAGCTCGAGCAGCCCATCTTCGCCGAGTCTTTGTTCACCGCCGCCGGCGTGGCCTTCGAAGAGGCCGTCGGTGAGCAACACCAGGCCGTGCCCGTCCGGTAGTTCCAGCTCGTTCTGCGGCCACTGCTGCGCACCCAGGCCCAGCGCCGGGCCAGCTGGCGGCTCGATCCACTCGACTGTGCCGGGACCGTGTAACAGCATCCCGGGGTGGCCGGCCCGTACGGCGGTGAACCCCCGTCCGTCGGGCCACAGCGCGACACTGAGCACGGTGGCGAATATTCCGGTGCCGGCTCGCTCGGCACGCAGGATCTGCTCGAGTCGGCGCATCCGGTCGTTGCCGCGTAAGCCGGCGAACGTCAACGCACGCCAAGCAATTCGCAGTGCCGCGCCGAGAGCAGCCTCGTCCGGGCCGTGTCCGGACACGTCACCGACCATGACGTGCACAGTGCCGTCGGGAGTTTGCACCACGTCGTAGAAGTCGCCGCCGAGCAACGCGTTCTCGCGGCTGGGCCGGTATTGGGTGACGATCTCGACGCTCGGTTCTTCGGCCAGCAGCGGCAGCGGGAGCAGCGCTCGCTCCAGCCGGGCGTTCTCCTGAGCCCGTGCCTGGCTGGTGTGCAGATCGACGGCGGTGAGCTCGGCACGCTTTCGTTCCATGGCGTACAACAGCGACCGGTGCAGGGTCTCGGGTCCGACGAGCCCCTTCACCAGGTAGTCCTGCGCCCCGGACGCCATTGCCGATACCCCGAAGTGTTCGTCGTTGAGCCCGGTGAGCACGACGATCGGGATGGTGGCGTCGCGCTTGGCGATCCGGTCGACGGCCGAGATGCCGTGGGCATCGGGCAGATTCAGGTCGAGCAGCACGCAGTCGGGGCGGGTGATGGACAGCTTGTCCTCCGCGACGGACATCGATGGAGCCCAGTCGACGGTGATGTCGGCCCCGGCGTCGGCGATCAGTTCTTCGACCAGCACCGCATCTCCCTCGTCATCCTCGATGAGCAGGACGGCGATGGAACGGTTGGTCGCTCCGGCGAAGCCGGAGGGATTCAACGCCTGTGGGTCATAACGTGCGCGCATAGGGTCATCAGTCCTTATGTCAGACTGGCCGCGCTTTGACCTAGATTGTGACAAGACAACGGGACGACTCTACCGGCTTGCCCGCGCTGCGCCCAACTCGCGTGGGTGACTCCGCCGGTCAGCGGCGCGCCGATCCGGTCAGCAGCCGCCCGTCGCTCGCCTGCAGCAGGCAGATCACAGTGCTGGGGCCCGGGTACCGTGCGCCGCACCTACCAGCTCCCTCGAGGTCGCTGCCGCCGTGTCTACCGGAGAAGGGCGGCGGGGTACAGGTCATCCTCGGAGGAATCGACACATGAGAATCCTGCAGAAGATCACGCACATGACGTTCGGTTGCGTGGCAGGCCTGGCGATCGTGCTGGTCGGTGCCGGCGCTGCCCAGGCCGACCCCCCGGGCCCTTCCGGGCCGCCGTGGGCGCCGTGGCTGCCGGTGGTGTGGAACGCCGACCTGTCCGGCTGGGGCGTGTGGTGGAACGGTGGGTTCATCCAGCTCTGACCGTCACCGTCACTCGAAGCTGCTCTCTCGCCTGCGCACAAAATCCAGCAGTGCAGGGTCCGCGGAGGTGAACCGGTCGACCTCTTCGCCTCCATCGCACCGATACAGCGCCACCGTCACGCTGTGATCGCACCCGTCGACGACCGCCCAGTGTGCACCGGCGTCCTGCCAACGCTGAAGCTGCGCCACCGGATCCCCGCTCATCACTCCATGATGGCGCGCGCGGCGGGCTCAGGATGGCACAGTGGGTACGGGCCCACACAGCACGGGCCGGACCAGGCAGTGAGGGGACACGGTGGACCGCTCGATGGCGGTAGCAACTGCCGCGACGTTCGTCTGGCTCGGAATGGTGCTCGCCATCTCGTTTCTCGAGGCACCGCTGAAGTTCCGGGCTCCCGGCGTCACCGTCCAGGTGGGCCTCGGTATCGGGCGGCTGGTGTTCCGGGCGCTGAACGCGTGCGAGATCGTGCTGGCGGCAATCGTCGTCGTCGCTCTCGTGGCGGGAACGCCGACCATCGCTGTCATCGTGGCAGCGCTGGTGGCCATCGGAGCGCTGCTGGCCCAGGTGATCGGGGTGCGGCCCTATCTCACCCGCCGCTCCGATGCCGTTCTTGCCGACGCCGCCCAGGCGGAGGTCGGCCGGTCGCGGGCGCATTACGTCTATGTGGTCTTCGAAATCGTCAAGGTGGTAGCGCTGCTCGCCAGTGGCGTTCTGCTGCTCAACCCGTAAAAGCTTGGAGGAACGATGGATTCGGTGTCGCTATCGAGGTTGGCCGATGAACACCTGGCCGCTGCCCGGTCGTCGAACAGCGGTCGGTCGGCCCACACCGTGCACGGGGGGCACGATCATGCGCTGCGCCAGACCCTGATCGCGTTGGCGGCCGGCCGCGATCTTAGCGAGCATCACACGCCGGGAGAGACCACGCTGCAGGTGCTGCGCGGGAATGTCCGGTTGGCGACGGACGCCGAGAGCTGGGAGGGGTCCGCCGGCGATCTGCTGGTGGTTCCACGCGAACGGCACGGTCTGCACGCCGTCGACGACTCGGTGGTGCTGTTGACGGTGCTCGCCGACAGCTAAGGCGTCAGTAGTCGAACTCGGCCAGGTCGGTCGCGCCGCTGCGGATATCGCCGTCGAGCATGAGCAGCGCGGGCACCATCTCGCAGGTGACCAGACCGTGGCTGCCGGTCACCTCGTCGACGATGTCGAAGGATCGGGCGATGACGTCCGGGGTGTCGACAACGATGGTGCTGACGGGTACCTGGCGGCCGTACTGAATTAGCTTGTCGCCGTGGGGCTTGTGATCGCCGTGGAATCCCCAGATGCCGCGCAGGACGGTGGCCCCACTGGCCGTCTCCGATTCCCACAGCCGCCGCACCAGGGCGCGGTGGATCGGCACGCCGTCGTGGTGGGTGGACTCGGAGGTGAAGACCGTCAACTTCTGGCGCAGCGTCCGCCCGGCGGCGTCGACGGCGGGCAGCGCGGGCGGGCGCGCCAATAGTCGGCCGTCGCGTTTGCACACCTGGATGCGCTCCACCGTGGCCAACGGCTCGTAGAGCATCGACTGCAGTTCGGGCAGCACCTCCTGCACCTGCGGTGCGGTGCCGACGGCGACGATGACCAGCGGGACGTCGACGTTGCCGCTGAAGAACCGGGCCCGGCGGCGCCGGCCGTGAGCGGTGCCGTCGACGCCGAGAAAAACCGTCGCGCCGGCGAAGTGGTGGCGGTGCAGCAGGTCGCAGACGGCGTAGAAGGCGGGGGCGCCGTTGACCCGGCGTCGGCGGCCGACGTAGATGGTGAGCCGGACTGCGTCACTATGGTCGGGCAGCGGAGCACCGGACAGCTCACCCCCGAGCAACCGGGCGCGCTCCAGGGTGATCAACCCGCGGGTGGTCATCCCAATGACGTCGTCGACCAGCCCGGTGATCGTCGCCTCGGCGTCCACTGCGGTGACGGCGACCGGGGGATCCTCGGACAGTGTCAGCGACTCGTCGCTGCGGATGACGTGGCGTGGGCCGAAGCTCGCGATGCCCCGCAGCAGTGCGCTGCTGGCCACCTCGCGCTCGGCGTAAAGGTCCAGCAGGGCCTCGGCCAGGAATCGCGATCCGGCGCGTTGGCGTTCGCCGAAGTAGGCAGTCAGTTTCAGGTACTTCTCGCTCATAGCAGGCTCGCGATCCACTGGCCGAGCATGGCCGCGGCGATGCCCAGGACGACGCTGACGACGAGATTGGTGATCGCCGGCCGCATACGGCGCTCCTCGGTGAGGCGCTGGGTCTCCAACATCCAGGTGGAGAAGGTGGTGTAGGCGCCGACGAAAGCCGTGCCGGCCAGCAGCGCGGCATTGTGGTTCAGGCTCAGCCCGGTGATGAAGCCCAGCAGCACCGCGCCGCTGATGTTGACCGTCAGCGTGCCCACCGGGATGGAACGGACCACCCGGCGGGCCACCGCCCGGTCGACCATGAACCGTGCCACCGAGCCCACCCCGCCGATGACGAGCACCCCGGCCCAGACGGCGACGCTCACGCGCGGACCCGGACCCTGCGCACCAGGGCGGTGGCCAGATACACCGCCAGCAGCCCGGCGGCGATGCTGACGAGCGTGTAACCGGCGGCCAGCCCGTAGTGGTGCTGTTCGATCATCCGCATCGTCTCGACCTGCATGGTGGAGAACGTGGTCAATCCACCACACAGGCCGGTGCCGAGCAGCGGACGGCGGTAGCTGGACAGCGGCAGTCGTTCGAGCAGGCGGGTGGTGAAGTAGCCCAGCAGGAAGGCGCCGATGATGTTGACGACGAACGTTGCCCACGGCCAGTGACCGGGATCGGTGACCAGCACGGTAGCCAGCCCGGCGCGGGCGAGAGTGCCCAGCGCGCCACCGGCGAATACGGCCGCCAGTTCGCGGTTGTCATGTCCGAACACCGGCTACCCCCTTAACCGTCAGTGAATCCGCGAGCAAGTATCGCCCGTCGAGAGGCAGAATTGGCGCCATGGCGGCTAACCCCCGCGCCGGTAAGCCGGCGCTCCCCGAAGACCTCGTCGATCTGCCCCATCTGGTGACCGCGTATTACACGGTCCAGCCCGACCCGGACGACGTCGACCAGCAGGTGGCGTTCGGCACGTCGGGGCATCGCGGCTCCAGTCTGGACGGGGCGTTCAACGAGGCGCACATCCTGGCCACCACCCAAGCGATTGTGGAGTACCGAGCTGGGCAGGGCACCACCGGGCCGTTGTACATCGGCCGGGACACCCATGGGCTGTCCGAGCCGGCCTGGGTGTCGGCCCTGGAGGTGCTGGCCGCCAACGACGTTGTGGCGATGATCGATTCGGCCGATCGGTACACCCCGACACCGGCGGTCAGCCACGCGATCCTGACCTACAACCGGGGCCGCAGCAGCGCCCTCGCCGACGGCATCGTCGTCACACCGTCGCACAACCCGCCCCGAGACGGTGGATTCAAGTACAACCCGCCCAACGGCGGGCCGGCGGACACCGACGCCACCAGCGCGATTGCCAAGCGCGCCAACGAGATCCTGCGTGGCGGGCTGGCCGAGGTGAAGCGGGTGCCGTTGGCGCGCGCGCTGCGGACGGCGCAACGCCACGACTACCTGGACGCCTACGTGTCCGACTTGCCCAACGTCGTCGACATCCACGCCATCCGCGCCGAGAGGATCCGTATCGGCGCCGACCCGCTGGGTGGAGCCAGCGTCGACTACTGGGCGGCGATCGCCGAACGGCACGACCTGGACCTGACCGTGGTCAACCCGCTGGTCGATGCGACCTGGCGGTTCATGACGTTGGACACCGATGGCAAGATCCGGATGGACTGCAGCTCACCCAACGCGATGGCTGCGCTTGTTCAAAAAGTGATCGGCCACGCTGACTCCTACCAGATCGCCACCGGCAACGACGCCGACTCCGACCGGCATGGCATCGTCACCCCCGATGCCGGACTGATGAACCCGAACCACTACCTGGCCGTGGCGATCGACTACCTCTATTCGCACCGTCCGGACTGGCCGGGCAGCGTCGCCGTGGGCAAGACCGCCGTCAGCTCCTCGATCATCGACCGGGTGGTGGCCGGGCTGGGCCGCAAGCTCATCGAGGTGCCCGTCGGGTTCAAGTGGTTCGTCGACGGATTGATCGGCGGCACAATCGGCTTCGGTGGTGAGGAGTCGGCGGGCGCATCGTTCCTGCGCCGTGACGGCTCGGTGTGGACCACCGATAAGGACGGCATCATCATGGCGCTGCTGGCCTCGGAGATCCTGGCGGTCACCGGAACCTCGCCCTCGCAGCGCTACGCCGAGCTGGCCGAGAAGTATGGGGCGCCGGTGTACGCCCGTGTCGACGCGCCGGCCAACCGGGAGCAGAAGGCGCGGCTGGCCAAGCTCTCCCCGGAGCAGGTCAGCGCCACCGAGCTGGCTGGGGAACCGATCACCGCCAAGCTGACCACCGCGCCGGGCAACGGCGCGCCGCTGGGTGGACTGAAGGTCACCACCGCCGACGGCTGGTTCGCCGCGCGCCCGTCGGGTACCGAAGACGTGTACAAGATCTACGCCGAGTCGTTCAAGGGTCCCGAGCATCTGGCCGAGGTGCAGCAAGCCGCTCGTGAAGTGGTGAATACAGTCATCTCGTGAGTTCTGTCGCCGAGGGTGACTGTTCGTCGGAAGCCGAAGCCAAGCTTCCGCGGGAAGTGTGGGTGCTGATCGCGGCGAACGCGGTCATCGCTTTGGGCTACGGCGTGGTGGCGCCGGTACTGCCGCACTATGCCCGCAACTTCGGGGTGAGTATCAGCGCCGCGACGTTCGTGATCACGGCGTTCGCGTTGATGCGGCTGCTGTTCGCGCCGGCGTCGGGCATGTTGGTGCAGCGGTTGGGGGAGCGCCGCGTCTACGTCAGCGGGCTGCTCATCGTGGCGCTGTCGACGGGGGCGTGTGCGTTCGCCCACACCTATTGGCAGCTGTTGGTGTTCCGCTCGCTCGGCGGGATCGGCTCGACGATGTTCTTCATTTCCGCGTTGGGGTTGATGATCCGCATCAGCCCGCACAACGCCCGGGGCCGGGTGGCCGGAATGTTTTCCAGCGCCTTCCTGGTGGGTTCGGTGGCGGGCCCGTTGATGGGCAGCCTGACCGCCGGGCTTGGGCTGGCCGCACCGTTTCTGATCTACGGTGGCGCGCTGCTGATCGCTGCCGCGGTGGTATTCATCAGCCTGCGGCACTCACACCTGGCCGCGCCGGCGCCGGAGAACGAGTTGACGGTGACGGTGCGGGTGGCGCTGCGGCATCCGGCCTACCGGGCGGCGTTGCTGTCGAATTTCGCGACCGGCTGGTCGGCGTTCGGGCTGCGGGTGGCGCTGGTGCCGCTGTTCGTCACCGAGGCGCTGCACCGCGGGCCGGGCATCGCGGGGGCGGCGCTGGCGACGTTCGCGGCCGGCAACGTGGCCGCCGTCATCCCGTCGGGGCGGTTGTCCGATCGGACCGGACGCCGGCCACTGCTGATCGCCGGGCTGTCGGTGTCAGGGTTCACGACGGCGGTGGTGGGGGCGGCGACGTCGCTGCCGATCTTCCTGGTCGGCGCGTTCCTCGCCGGTGCCGCCACCGGGGTCTTCACCGCGCCGCAGCAGGCGGCGGTGGCCGACATCATTGGCAAGGCCCGTGGCGGCACGGCGGTGGCCACCTTCCAGATGATGTCGGACCTGGGTTCGATCGTCGGTTCGCTGGGGGTCGGGGAGATCGCCCAACACCTGTCCTTCGAGTGGGCGTTCGCGGCCAGCGGGCTGATTCTGGTGCTGGCGTCGATCGGGTGGCTGTTGGCGCCGGAAACCCGCGACAGCGAGCCGCTGGAGCACACCCCGCCCCGGCCGCTGGGCCCGGAGGCGGCCGGTGAGTTGCCTTAGCCGCTTGGCGGCGGGCAACAATCGTCGTCGTCCTGGTCAGAGGGCGATCGTCCTACACCGGGTGACCAGCGATTTTGGAGCGCGGGTCCCGGTGGTGTAATTTCGGTGAGCACACCTGGGGCTATGGCGCAGCTGGTAGCGCACCACACTGGCAGTGTGGGGGTCAGGGGTTCGAGTCCCCTTAGCTCCACTCTGAAAAACCCGCCCTGACTTCGGTCGGGGCGGGTTTTCGTGTTCTCTGCGGGGCTGGGGCTGGTCGGGTTTCACGACAACCGTGGCCTTTTTGATGAACTACGGTTAATCGTCGGTGTCTGCACACCGATGTATCGAGACATGGTGCCGCACGGATGGCCTAAACAGTGCCGCTCAGCCGGGCTTCACTTCGGAGGTCCAACTACGGATCACTGAGCGCCAGCGATCTGCGTATGTGCGGTGAGCAGCGACGATGCGAAATGACTGATTCCGATCCTGTTATGTGACTGATTCAGGACCGGGCATATGCCAGGCCCGGCCCAACCCCGAGAACGGTCCCGGGCACCGAAGCTGTTCGGTGTTCGGTATTGACCGAACGCCGAACATGAGAAATAATGGTCTTGTGTTGAGCGCAGCTGACGCAGAACACGCGCTTGTTGACGCGCTTGAAGCGGCAGGCCTGACGGCCTCCCTAATCGACTCCGCTGGAGACGCTGCCGATATCGAGGTCCGAACTCCTGACGGCCAGACCTTGCTCATCGAAGCCAAGTATCGGACGCTTGCGTCGGCGGATGCGCTCCCGCGACAGCTCGACCAATACGCGCACCAGCTTGCTCGAATCCGAACCAAGGCTGGCAAGGCCGTCGTTGGTGTGCTCGTTGCCGACCGGATCACCGAAGATGCGCGCGCGATGCTGCAAAACAGCGGCTGGGGATGGTTGGATTTGCGCGGTCGACTGCACCTGGCCGCACCCGGGATCTACGTCCATGCCGACATTCCGCCGGTACACGGAGGTACGACGGCTCGTGGCGATCCGTTCGCTGGTAGAGCTGGCCTGGAAGTCGCCGTTGAACTGCTCTTGAATCCGGGCCGGTCTGTCGGTGTGCGTTCGCTAGCTCAGCGAATCGGCAGGGCGCCCAGCACTGTTTCAGAAGTTCTGGCGCGCCTTCTGCGTGCGAATTTAGTTGACACCGAACATATCCCGACCATTCCGGACCTATTCTGGGGTCTTGCGGCGGCTTGGCGTCCGGTCTCAGCGGATGTCGCCTCGTTGCCATCGCCGGGGGACAGGGCAGTTCGCGATGCGCTGCGCGTTAACGACGACATCAACGCCGGAACTGGCTGGGCACTGACGGACACCGCGGCGGCGGCATACTATCGGGCGCCTGTCGGGCTTCGCGCCGACCATCCGCCCGACTTCTATGTTCCCGACATGCGCACTCTGCGCCGTGCAACACAGTTGCTTGGCGCCGCCGCTGATCCGAGCACGCGCGCAGCAACGTTGAAGGCCGCCCCTTTAGCGGCGACATGCGCAGCGCGGGTTCGGATCAGCGAATCTGAAGGGAGCTGGCCCATGGCTCGACCGCTGTTCGTGGCCTTGGACTTGGCCAACGATCCGAGCCGCGGACGCGAGATCCTCGCTCAATGGACGCCGCCTGAACCGTGGGCGCGTGTCTGGTAGTCCAGAGCCTGTGCCGGTGGTGAACCTTGCCGGCACAGCGATGGAGGGGCTCGTCCACGCAATCCCGCGCATTGAGGCACAGACGTCACGACCAGTTGTGTTGATCGGCGGGCTGGCGGTTGTGTGCCGATTAGGGCGACCCCATCGCGCGACTGCTGACCTGGACACCGTGGATCGGCGGCGTGACGACGAACGATCGCAGCTCGAAATGCTTCTCGATGCTGGTGCGACTCCGCGCGGTCCCGCAGGAGCGCTATTGGACACTTTGGCCGGTGTTGTCGAGGTTGACGTTCTCGGGGTAACCGATGCGGCACTTCGGGAGCTTCCCGACGACGCCACCGGGCGCCTTCATGTCATGGCACACAACTGGGCAGCAGCGACGGCATCCCCAATGTCGCTGCGGACGCCAGGATTCGCGCCGGTCACCGTGCGCGTCGCCGAGCCCGGGCCGCTCATCGCGATGAAGCTGCAATCACTGATGGACCGAGGCGCGGCCAAGGAGGCCAGCGACCTATTGGACATCGTACGGTTGGCGCTCGACCCGATTGCCGGTGCTGTCGCGCGACAACAACTTTCGGCCGCAGATCCGCAGTTGCGGGCTGATTGCCTGCTCCACGTGAAGCTTTGGCTGATTACTCACGCGAAACGGTCGCTAAACCGCATCAGAAGTATCCCGGAAGGCCAGGCGATGGCATTGGACGACATCGAGCTCACCGCCGAGCTTCTCGTCGCATCGGTACAGTCCTAGCGTCATTGCAGCGACGACTCCAACGGCGCCATATCAGCACAGCCCTCGCGCCGACGACAGTTTTGACGACAACGCCGACGACAGTTGCTCCCTCAAATACGTCGCCTACACGACAATCAGCGCCCTATCCGGCCTGGTCGAGGGATCGGCCCGGTTCTGGCAGTGTGGGGGTCAGGGTGAGGGGGACCCAATCGGTGGTCCAGTTGATCTGTACCCGTGTTGTTGGTCCACGGTCATGCGAGTAGAGGGCAGAGTGATCATCGGGAGGTCACATGCCCCGTCAGTATTCGTCGTCGGTCCGTCGGCAAATCGTTGCGCGGCTGCGATCGGGTGAACCGGTGGCTGCCGTTGCGGTCGAGACCGGGATCTGTGAAGCAACTCTGTTCCGTTGGAAACGTCAGGCACTGATCGACGCCGGGGTCATCGAGGGCATTCCCAGTGTGGAGGCTGACGAACTCGCCGCGGCTCGCAAGCGGATCGCGGCGCTCGAGGCCGAGCTGGCCCTGACCCGCGACGCGTGCGAGCTGTTCGACGAGCAGGCGGTGGTGCCCCCAAAACGCCGACGCGCGATCACTGAGGGGCTGATCGCGCGAGGATACTCAGGCCGATCTGCCTGCCGGATAACAGGATTGACGCGTTCTCTATTGCAGTATCACCGGCACCGCCCTGTCCCGGACCGCGAGGTGCGTCGCCTCATTGTGGCCGACACGATCACCGAGATCCACCAACGCTCCCGCGGCACCTACGGGCGCCGGCGGGTCCGCGCGGCGTTGTTGGCCGACTACGAGATGAACGTCAACCACAAGCTCGTCAACTCGATAATGGCCGAGCACGGCCTGTACGGGGTGCCGCGTCCCGGGCGGCGGAAACCCAACCTGATTGGTGTCGACACCCCCGTTGACCTGGTCAATCGGCAGTTCACTGCCACCAAGCCGAACGAACTGTGGTGTACGGATATCACCGAACATCCCGCGCGTGACGGCAAGGTGTATTGCTGCGCGATCCTGGACTGCTTCTCGCGGATGATCGTCGCCCGCACCTTTTCCACCACCCCCGACACCGCCCTGGTCAACAATGCGGTCAACATGGCCGCCGATAGCAGAAACCGCAGTGGCCCAACGATTCTGCATGCCGACCATGGTAGTCAGTTCACGTCCTGGAGCTTTGGTGAGAACATGCGGCGGTGGGGCCTGCTCGGCTCGTTCGGTACCGTGGGCGACTGCTTCGATAACGCCGCCATGGAGTCCTTCTGGGCACGGATGCAAGTCGAACTACTCAACACCCGCCGTTGGGCCACCACCATCGAATTAGCTGCCGCCATGGCCGATTACATCGACAACTTCTACAACATCGAACGCCGGCACAGCTACCTCGGTAACATCAGCCCCACAGAGTACGAAACGCTCTGGACATCCACCTATTCGATCCCTCAACTCGCATGATC
>NZ_JBSXPP010000033.1:0-28115 GCF_054073305.1 Mycolicibacterium sp. CBM1
CTAGGAGCCTGCTGAATTAGGGCGTTTGGGGCGGGGTGCCTCAGAGCGCTCTGTGGCGCGTGTGTTCCCTCAGACCTGAGGGCCGACAATTCGAGGGTCACCCCGCCGTGTCGAGCGTGGCATCTGTGCTGTGTGACGGCAAGACCTGGTGGTCTGTGCTAGGCGATGGCCCAGGTGGTGCCGGTGTGGGTCAGGCCCATCGTGATGAGGCGTCGCAGGTTCAGCGCGGCACTGCGATGGTGGAGCCAGTAGCCGTTCTTCGCGATTCCGCGGTAGCGGAGTTTGCGGTTTCCTCGGGTGAGCCAGGCGATCGAGCGTTCCACCATGGGGCGGTGTTGGCGGTACTCGTCCTGCCACTCGGGTGTGCGGGCGACTGCTCGGGCTGCGCGTAGACGCTGTTCGTGTTCACCGATGGTGAGCTGGCGTCCACGCTTGGCAGTGGTGCATTGCGTTGTCAAAGGGCATGAACGACAGTGCCTCTCGAACTTCACCCCACCCCTGGGTGCGATACCGGCGGTGTGGCCGGCCGGGCAGGTCACGGTGCGGGCATCGAAGTCGATGCTGAAATCGTCGCTGGTGAATCCACCGGGCACCGGCGCGCGCAGCGGCGTCGGTTTGATCACGGCGATGTGCTTGCGTTCGGCCAGTGCGGCGCGGGCGTCGCCGGTGCCGTAGGCCGAATCCCCGAGCACCCGCACTGGAGCGGGTTCGTCGTCGAGCAGGGCCAACCCGACCACGGCTTCGTGGTTGTCGGGGCCGTTGGCCTTGGTCAGGGCGCAGTCGGTGATGATGCCGGTGTCGGGTTCGACCGCGATATGGGCTTTGAAGCCGTCCTGGCGGCGGTGCACCGTCTTGTGAGCGTGGCGGGTGTCAGGATCGACAGTGGAGATGATCCGGTCCGGGGCGACCTGCTGGGCGATGCGCCACTGCCCGTCGGTGCCATCAGAGCCCTCGACGGGTTCGACGTCCTGGCCAGTGATCAGCGCCAACAATGCCACCGCTTCGGCGGCGCGGGGCCCGAGATCCTGCTCGGGGAGGTGACCGAGCAGTCGGTGCGCGTCGCTGACCAGGGCATCAACGAGCTGGTCACGGGCTGACTTGTCGTTCCAGGCGATCGCGGGTTTGCCCGGGTCGTCGTAGTCATGCGCAGTGCACTGGGCCTCGATGACCTGCGCGGCGTCGGGTACGTCGCGGCGGACCCGGCGGATCGCGGCAATCAGCTGCGTGACGGTGTCCTGGGTGGCGACCGCGTCGTCCAGGACGGTGGAATCCAGCGCCCGCCGTGTCTTCTTGGCCAAAACTCCGGTCTCGGTGACGACGGCTTTGACCGCCTCGAAGATCCGGTTCGGGCGCTCTGAGGCCGCCAACCGGCGCCGCCAGTAGGTCAACGTGGTGGAGTGAAACGCCGTCGCGGTGATCGGCATCCCGCAGGCCGCCTTCCACCGCAGATCGAAGGTGACCGCCTCGACGGTCTCGTTATCCGACAGGCCGTGTAGCGCCTGCAAGGTGATCACCGAGGCCATCACCTCGGCTGGAACACTCGGTCGGCCCCGTCGTGACGGAAACAGATCGACGAACATCTCCTCGGGAAACAACTGCGAACGATGCGCCGCCAAGAAAGCAAACATGCTGTCGGACTTCAACAAATGCCCGGCAACCGACTCCGCATCCAACAACTCACGCTGATCATCCGAGCGACCTTGCACCCACCAATTGTCCCCAAAACCCCAGCACAACCGGCCCCGCCACGCGGGATTAATTCAGCAGGCTCCTAGCTGGCGAGTGCCGACGAGGATGAGGTGTCGGCGGGCAGTTCCGCGGTGATCAGCGAGTAATTGCTGTACTGCCATGCCTTCATGAAGTCATCGAGCGGCACCGGAAAGCCCTGGCCGTTTTCCATCGCGCTGTCGTTGAGATAGACGATCTTCTTGGTCAGGTTGACACTGATCACCACCACGACGTGGTCGCTTTGCACTCCTCGATCGCCCGGGGGGATGACATTCCTGCCGAAGTACTTCCTGAGGTACGCGTTCCAGGTCACGTTGCTGGCCAGCGAGACCATCACGCCTTGCTGCTGGTTCAGCGCCGAGGTCATGGCGTCCATGGCGACGTCGCCCTGTTTCTTGAGATAGGTGGTCCAGTCGGCGTTGACGCCGTTCATGTTCAGCAGCTTGACGACGTCTTCGTTGTAGGTGCCCCAGTGCAGACCGTTCTGTCCGCCGTTGGTTTCGTAGATCGTCTCGCCGGGGATCCGGCCGCTGGGGGTCGAGGTCGCCTGGTCGAGGATCTGCTGACCGAGGTCCGGCGGCAACTCGCCACCCCTGAGCTGGGCGATGATCGCCGCTGTCGCCATGATCGCGCAGGTTGCGTACTTTCCTTGCGGATAGAGGTACGGAAGGTTGCGGGTGTAGTTGCCGTATTCGAGGTCCCCGGATGCGGGCGGACCGTCGGCGGACGGGTCGTTGACCCCGAAGGTATAGGCGAGGTCGGTCGCCAGATCAGCGAGATTGGTTTGTGCGCCCTGAATTTGGTGCACCACCGCCAGTGCGATGCTTCGGCCGGCGTTCTGCAGTGCCCCGCCGATCTCGTTCGGTGCGGGCAGCGACCACACCAGCTTGGTCGCCGGCGTGGATAGCGGTGTCGACGACGAGGCAGCCAGCTGGGTGGTGACCAGCAGATAGTTCTGCTTGCCCCACGCATCGAGGAAGTCGTCGTACTTCATCTCCAGACCCTGCCCGTCGGCGCGGGTCGGGTCGTTGATCGTGACGATGTTGCGCGTGGTGTCGACACCGATCACGATCACCGTCTTCTCGCCCGGCTCTGTTCTGCCGTCGACCGGACCGGTGATGGCGGCGATCATCACCTTGGTCGGGTCACTCAGACCGGCGACGAGGTCGTTGACGGCGCGGCTCTGCTGCTCACCGTTGTAGTAGCGGGTGATGACCCGAACGCCCTTGTCCTGCAGTAGCTCGTAACTGTCCGTCCACTTGACGAACCAGGTGGTGCCCGGGCCGCGGTAGATCTTGTTTCCGGGGAAGGCGAGGCTGCCAGTGTTCAGGGCAGCGTCGACGAAGGCCGGCAGATCGGGCGCGGTGCCGGTGAGTTGGCCGTAGGCCATGGCCACGGTCGACAGCGCGGCCGAGACGAAGTCGGGCATCGCGACGAAGTACTGCTTGTTCTGTGTTGGATTGCCGTACACGCCCGGGGTGGTGACCACCACGCGAGAGATTCCGAAGACCTGGGCCAGATCGTCGCGCAGGGTGGCGAGATTGGCTCGGACGTCGTACATCTGGTTCGACACGGTCACCGAGAGGTCGCGTCCGAGTTGTTGGAGACCGCTCAGCAGCTGATTTGGGGTGGGCACCGCAGCGGCCCGCGAGACGGTGCGGGTGACCGCGACCGGTGCCGTCGCCGACGCCGTGGTGAGCGGGTTCTGCGCCGCGGGTGTTGTGGTCGGTTGGTCGGCTGCGGCGCTGCTTGTCGGCACCGGCGATGTCGGGGACTTCGGCTTGGCGCCGACGTTGACCGCCGCCATCGCCGAGGCGGGACCGCGCGTGCGGGCGGAGGTGCCTGTCGACTTGTTCGCGGTCCCCGGCTTGGGTTTCGCCTTGCCCGCCGGCGAGGAGGAATGCGAGGAAACACTGGTGGCCGAATGGCCGCCCGCGGCCCCGGTGTCGGCGGATGCGACCGCAGCCGCACCCACCATGGCCGCGCCGACGCCCAGGGTGACGGCACCGGCGTTCAACCACATCCGCGTGGCGTGCGCGCGTCGTGGTCCCTGCGTGTCGAACCGCTCCCCGTCATGTGTGCACGCGCCCATCGACCCAACCCCCGACTTCCCTGATTATGACGCTCCCGTCGGCGCGAACGTTAGCAGGGCTACCGACACTCCGCAGCGAAATCCGCTCTGCTTCTGGAGCAGCGATACCCCTTCTGTGGCAACACACTCCCGGGCGGCACCGAACGTCGTGGCGTGGCAAGGGGCGCGGTCATTCACGCCAGGTCGGTGCGGGTCGGCGCCACGGTAGCCTCGAATCATGTTCGCCTTCCTGCCCGGTATCCCGGGCGCCGACGACATCCGCGGTGTGCTGCGCCGCATCGACACCGCCCGGCATCACGGGGTGCCCGATGGCTGCGTTCTCGAGTTCGATCTGCATTCGGTGCCGCCGGAGACCGCCGGCTTCGATCCGCTGGCCCTGGTCACCGGCGGCGGTAGGCCGCTGCTACTGCGCGACGCCGTGGCCGCCATCCACCGAGCGGCGACCGACGAGCGCGTGGCGGGGCTGATCGCCCGCGTGCAGCTTCCGGCCGCCCCGGCCGGGCCGGTGCAGGAACTGCGCGATGCGATCGCGGCCTTCTCGCAGGCCAAGCCGTCACTGGCGTGGGCCGAGACCTATCCCGGCACGCTGTCGTACTACCTGGCTTCGGCGTTCTCCGAGGTGTGGATGCAGCCTTCGGGCACGGTGGGGCTCGTCGGGTTCGCCACCAACGCGCTGTTCCTGCGCGACGCGTTGGGCAAGGCCGGGATCGAAGCGCAGTTCGTCACCCGTGGCCAATACAAGTCGGCGGCGAACCTCTTCACCGAGGACCACTACACCGAAGCCCACCGGGAGGCTGATTCGCGGCTGATCGAGAGCTTGCGCAACCAGGTGTGGGCGGCCGTCGCCGAATCGCGCAACATCGAGATCGCCGATGTCGATGGCATGGCCAACCGCGCCCCCCTGGTGCGGGACGAAGCGGTCGGCGGCCACCTGGTGGACCGCATCGGTTTCCGGGACGAGGCATACAGCCGGATCGCCGAAATGATTGGTGTGGAGGGCATCTCACCTGAGACTGGCGATGCCGACACCGACGACCACGCCCCGCCGCGGCTGTATCTGTCGCGCTACGCGCAGATCGGCAGGGGTGTTTCGCCGGTGCCGATGCCCTCGATGCCCGGCCGCCCGAAGCGGCCAAGGATCGCAGTGGTCACCGTCGCCGGCCCGATTGTGAGCGGCCGGGGTGGCCCGCAACCGTTGCCGTTCGGCCGGTCCAGCGCAGGCGGCGACACCATCGCTGCGGCCTTGCGGGAGGCCGGGGCCGACGACGAGGTGGTCGCGGTGGTCGTCCGGGTGGATAGCCCCGGTGGTTCCGTCACTGGTTCGGAGACCATCTGGCGGGAAGTGTCCCGGGTGCGGGGCAAGGGCAAACCGGTGGTCGCGTCGATGGGCGCGGTGGCTGCGTCGGGCGGTTACTACGTCGCTATGGCCGCCGACGCCATCGTCGCAAATCCAGGCACCATCACCGGCTCGATTGGGGTACTGACCGGCAAGCTGGTGGCCCGAGAACTCAAGGAGCGGTTGGGGGTGGGCTCGGACAGCTTGCGTACCAACGACAATGCCGATGCGTGGTCGATTGACGCTCCGTTCACCCCCGCGCAGCACGACCTCGTGGAAGCCGAGGCGGATCTGTTCTACACCGATTTTGTGCAGCGGGTTGCCCAGGGCCGGCACATGGCGGTTGAGGCGGTCGAGGCCGTGGCGCAGGGCCGGGTGTGGACCGGGGCCGACGCGTTCGAGCATGGTCTCGTCGACGAGTTGGGCGGGCTTCGCACAGCGGTGCGACGAGCTAAGGTGCTGGCCGGGATCGGCGTCGACGACGAGGTCGAGATGGTCAGCTATCCGGGTTCCTCGGTGTGGGACTTCCTGCGCCCCAAGCCCTCGTCGCAACCCGCGGCGGCGTCCCTGCCCGAGGCGCTCGCTGCGATCGTCGGCCAGTCGGTTCGGGGTGTGCTGGATCAGGGTGAGCGCGCCTTGACCGGCGCAAGTGTGCTCTGGCTGGGGGACAGCCGCTTCTAGAGGTGCCCTGACCAGCCACTGATAGGTGGCGCTTAACTGCGGCACAGGCTCTACCGATCCAGGCTTCCTACTGTCGACTCCGCGAGCATGTCGGATGCTGCAGGCGGAGACGGACGGGGCCGATGGTGAACACCGCGCGTGTGCACGTCGGATCCGGGGAGCATCGAACCGCGGCGTGGCGTACCGCGGCCGCGGCGGTGCTGCTGATGCTATTCACCTCCATAACCCCCGTCGCGCGGGCGGCGGCGGTTATGGTCTTTCCTGGCATGGAGATTCGGCAGGGCACCACGGTGTGCACTTTGGGCTACGCAGACCCGACGACCCGAATCGCCTTCACTGCCGGCCATTGTCACGGGGGCGGAGTCGTCACCGACAGGGCGGGCTCCGTGGTGGGGGTTGCCACCGGCTATCAGAACAACACACCGGACGGAACCACAGTCGCGCTTAACGACGTCATATCAGATTGGGAGACAATCGCGTTGGCTCCCGGTGTCGTCGTCAGCACCGCTCTGCCGGGCGGCCGGCAGATGATGGCGGACCGGGCCGCGGTGCCTATGGTCGGGCTGGCGGTGTGCCACTTCGGCGTGGTAACCGGCGAGAGTTGCGGAACGGTCGATCGGGTCAACAACGGCTGGTTCACCATGGCGAACGGGGTGGTCAGCCAGAAGGGCGATTCGGGCGGGCCGGTCTACGTGCGGACCGCCGACGGACGGGCGATCCTGGCCGGGATGTTCATCTGCACGTGGAGTTGGTTCCCGGCGGCCATGTCCTGGCAGGCGGTCACCCAGTCGGCCGCCCAGTCGACGAACGCGGCAGCGGTGCGGCCCACGGCCACCTCGCGGGTCACCGCTCCGCGCTGATGCAGTAGGTAACCTACCCGCCGATCAGCTCAATGTGGCACTGACGTAGACGATCTCGCCGAGGGGGTCGTAGCCGTCGCGGTTCGGTGGCTGCAGGCCACTGCGAACGAACAGCTCGTCATCGGGGACACCCGTGACGTCCCAGCCTTTGTCGCGCAGGTAGCCCATGACGTGGCTGCGTGGGCCGGGGTAGACGAGTGAAGCCATGTCGAGATCCAGTCCCTGCTCGCGAATGGTAGCGGTCATCGCGGTGGCCTTCTCGGCGTCGAAATCGAATATCCCCGGGACGTATTCGGTGGCCACGGTGCTGCCCGGCGCGCTCAGCGCGGTGATGGTGTCGAAGAGCCGGTCCTGCGCCTCCGGCGGCAGGTAGATCAACAGTCCCTCGGCCAGCCAGGCAGTCGGGGCCGCGGAGTCGAAGCCGGCCGCGCTCAACGCGGCCGGCCAGTCCTCGCGCAGATCGATACCGATGGTCCGGCGCTCGGCGGTAGGGGCGGCGCCGAGATCGTCGAGAACCCCGGTCTTGAAGTCGATGACCTGCGGCTGGTCGATCTCGAACACCACGGTGCCCGCCGGCCAGGGCAACCGGTAGGCCCGTGAATCCAGACCTGAGGCCAGGATCACTGCCTGCCTGATCCCGGCCTGCGCGGAAGCGATGAAGTAGTCGTCGAAGAACTTGGCGCGCATGGCCATTCCGGCGACCATGCTCTGCACCCGCTCGGGTGTGACGTCCCCAAAGGGAGAGGCCGGCAGCTCGCCGTCGATCATCTTGACGAAGAACTCGATGCCGACCGCGCGGACCAGGGGCTCGGCGAACGGATCGTCGATCAGGTGTCGCGGATCCTTGGTCGCCAGCGCACGGCCGGCGGCGACCATGGTCGCAGTCGCGCCCACGCTCTCGGTGAGATCCCAGCTGTCGTCGTCAGTGCGGGCCATCGCTACTCCTAGTCGGTCGCGGTCAAAGTCGCCGAGACATATTGAAAGCCGGCGAACTGCTCGGCCATGTAGTCTTTGTGCTGCTCGAAACCGTTGGCGCCGAACAGTTCCTCGACCAGTGCACCGGTAACGTCCCAGTGCAGGCCGGTCAGGTACTCGATGACGTGCCTGCGCTCGCCGTGATAAACCAGCTTGGCTAGATCGTCGCTGAAGCCCAGTCGACGCCAGCGCTGCTCACCGTCTTCGTCGGAGGTGTCCGCATCGCCGGTGAAGGCACCCATGCTGGGCATGAACTCGGTGGCCAGTTGACTGCCGGGCGGGCTCAGTGTGGTGATGTTGTCGAACAACCTGTCCTGGGCGTCCGGCGGAAGATAGATCAGCAGCCCCTCGGCGATCCAGGCTGTCGGCTGGTCAGGATTGAATCCGCTGCTGCACAGGGCTTTCGGCCAGTCATCACGCAGGTCGACACCGACGTAGTGCAGCCCAGCCGTCGCCGTGGCCCCGAGGCTGTCCAGGGTGGAGGACTTGAAGTCGATGACGCCCGGCTGGTCGATCTCGAAGACCGCGGTCCCCGACGGCCAGGGCAACCGATAGGAGCGCGCGTCCAGACCGGAAGCCAGGATGACGGCCTGGCGGATGCCGCCGGCGGTGGCTGCCAGGAGGAAGTCGTCGAAATACCGGGTGCGCACGGCCATGCCCTGTGCCATTCGCTCCAGGTCGGAGCTGGTGTGTTGCTGGGCGTTTCCGTCGAGCATCTGCAGGAACATCTCCATGCCGACGGCTTTGACCAGCGGTTCGGCCCAGGGATCGTCAATGAGGGTGGCCCGGTGGGCCATGGCGCGCGACGCGGCGACGGCAGTCGCGGTGGCGCCGACGCCGGAGGCCAGATCCCAGGTGTCACCGTCGGTGCGTGCCATTACTTCGCTCCGGTGAAGTTCGCGGTGAGATAGCCGCTGATGTCGGCGAATTCGAGCAATGCCTCATCGTCGGGCAGCTCGAACCCGTTGGCGGTGTAGGACTCGCGGGTGGTGCGCACGTTGATCTTCCATCCCCGCTCAGCGAGGTAGTCGCCGGCGGAGTTGCGCTCGCCGTCGTAGATCAGCGACGACAGGTCGATGTCGGCACCGATCCGCGACGACCAGTCCTTGAACCGGTCCTTCCAGCTGTCGGGCAGGGTGGCGCCGGGCGCCATGAACTCGGTGGCGAACTGGCTGCCCGGCGCCGACAGCTCGGTGATGCTGTCGAGCAGCCGATCCTGGGCGTCCGGCGGCAGGTATACCAGAAGTCCCTCGGCGATCCACGCGGTTGGACGGCTGGCGTCGAAGCCGTTGTCGCACAACGCGTGCGGCCAGTCCTCGCGCAGGTCGATCCCGACGGCGCGGCGCTCTGCGGTCGTGGTCGCGCCGAGGTCGGCCATCACGCGGGTCTTGAACTCGATGACCAGGGGCTGGTCGAGTTCGAACACCACCGCGCCGGCCGGCCAGCTCAGCCGGTAGGCGCGGGTGTCCAGTCCGGACGCCAGAATCACCGCCTGGGCCACCCCGTCGCGGGCGGCATTGGTGAAGAAGTCGTCGAAGAAGCGGGTACGAACCGCGATCTGCTCGACCATGTTCTGCCGGCTGAGCATCGGGTGTCCCTCGACCGTGCCGTCGCCGTTGGCCAACCGGATCAGGGGCTCCAGGCCGACGGCCTTCACCAGCGGTTCGGCGTACGGGTCGTGGATCAACGCGTCGGGTCCCTGGGAGGCCAGCGCCCGGGAGGCAGCGACCGTCGTCGCCGTCGCCCCCACGCTGGACGCCAGATCCCAGGTGTCGCCGTCGTAACGGACGGAAGCGTTCTCGCTCATCGTTTTACCTCCGAATTGCGGTGACGGACAGAGAATTCCGCAGCGGTGCGGTGAGGTCGCCGTCGGGGAACGCCCGGCCGTGGGCGGCGAATATCTCCGGTCGGGTGCGGCTGGCCACCTGCCAACCGTCTCGTTGGAGATAGTCCACGACCGAGTTGCGCTCGCCGGTGTAGAACAGGTCGGCGAGGTTGATGTCGAGTCCCATTTCGCGCCAGTGGTCGCTGACCTGACTGGTTCGGCTGGCAATGCCGGCGCCGGCGTCGGGGTGGTACTCGGTGGCCAGCCGGCTGCCCGGCGCCGATAGTGCGGTGATGTTGTCGAACAAGCGGTCCTGGGCGTCCGGCGGCAGGTAGACCAGCAGGCCCTCCGCGCTCCAGGCGGTCGGCGTGGTTTCGTCGAATCCTTCGGCGCGCAATGCGGCCGGCCAGTCCTCGCGCAGATCGATGCTTACGGTGCGCCGCTCGGCGGTGGGGGAGGCGCCCAGATCGGACATCACCTGGGTTTTGAAGTCGATGACTGTGGGCTGGTCGATCTCGAACACCACCGAGCCGGCCGGCCAGTCCAGCCGGTACGGCCGGGAGTCAAGCCCCGAAGCCAGGATGACGGCTTGTCGCACACCGACCCGACCCGCATCGAGGAAGAAGTCGTCGAAGAACCGGGTCCGCACGGCCATCACGTCGGTCATGATCCGCGCGCTGCCCTCTTTGTCCACGGCGGCCAGATCCACCTCACCGTCGACCATCTTGGTGAACAGCTCGATGCCGACCGCGCGGACCAGCGGTGCGGCGAACGGGTCGTCGATGAGGGCGTTCTCTTCGCGGCTGGCGACAGCGCGGGCGGCAGCCACCATGGTGGCGGTGACCCCCACGCTGGAGGCGAGGTCCCAGGTGTCGGAGTCTTCCCGGGTCATCGGTCACCGCCGTAGACGGCGCTGACGTAGTACAGCTCGCCCATCGGTTCATCGGCGTCGAAAACGGCGCGTCCGCCTGCGGCAAGCAGGTCGTTCACCGGTGAGTGGTCGGCATACCAGCCGTGCTCGTCAAGATAGGAGCCCGGTTCGTTGCGCTCGCCGAGGTAGATCAGTGCGCCGAAGTCCAGGTCGAATCCCTGCTCACGCCAGTGGTCGGAGACGCTCTGCATGCGTTGACGCATCTCGTCCTGTTCGTCCGGCGTGGACGGTGGCGCGCAGTCCAGCGCCAGCCGGCTGCCCGGCGCCGACAGTTCGGTGATGGTGTCCAGCAGGCGGTCCTGCGCCTCGGGCGGCAGGTAGCCGAGCAGACCCTCGGCGCTCCACGCGGTCGGCGCCAGCGGGTCGAAGCCGGCCTCACGCAGTGCCGTGGCCCAGTCGTTGCGCAGGTCCATCGATACGGTGCGGCGCTCGCAGGTGGGCGCCGCGCCCTGGCGGGCCAGGGTCTCGGTCTTGAAGGCGACGACCTCGGGCTGGTCGATCTCGAAGACGACCATGTCGTGCGGCCAGTCCAACCGGTAGGCGCGGGAGTCCAGCCCGGAGGCGAGGATCACCGCCTGGCGGATACCGGCGTGCGGCGTGCCCGATGTCGCCGGCCCGGCGTGCGGCGTGTCCGATGTCGCCGGCCCGGCGGCTACGGCGGCGAGGAAGAACTCGTCGAAGAACTTCGTCCGCACGGCCATGTTGTCGGTCATCCGGCTGACGCCCATGGCCGTCTCGTCGTCGGTGGTGGGCAGTTCGCCGCGGGCCATCCGGGTGAAGAAGTCGACGCCGACGGCGCGGACCAGTGGCTCGGCGAAGGGATCGTCGATCAGGGGTTCGGTTTCCCGGCTGGCGGCGGCGCGGGCGGCGGCGACCAAAGTTGCGGTGGCACCCACGCTGGAGGCTAGGTCCCAGCTGTCGTCGTCGGTGCGCGTCATCGGCAGATCCTCGATTCGTGCCTAGGCCAGGGGAGTTTGATTAGCTGATATAACCACCAGCGACTGTACGCTCTTCCCGCTGGCGATCAGCTGTGGGCGCAACGGCCCGGTCGCCATCCGCGGATTGCCGTCCTGCCTGGGCCAACTGTTACTCTCGTAGACTGTTTGAACGCGCGATGCCGCAGGCCTTAATCCTGGCGGCGATCGGTGCAAGGCAGGACTACCCAACCGCTGGCCAAACCAGCCCCATCGGCACGCTGCGACTCCCGTCCGGCTGCCCAGGAGGAAGAGTGCTCTCGGCTTTCATCTCTTCACTCAGGACGGTCGACCTGAGGCGAAAGATCCTGTTCACCCTGGGCGTTGTGATCCTTTATCGGGTCGGCGCATCGCTGCCGTCCCCTGGGGTCAACTACAAGAACGTCCACCAATGCATCGAGCAGGTCAGCGGTGGCAGCGGCGCGCAGATCTATTCACTGATCAACTTGTTCTCCGGCGGCGCGCTGCTGCAGTTGACGGTGTTCGCGGTGGGCGTCATGCCCTACATCACCGCCAGCATCATCGTTCAGCTGCTGACGGTGGTGATTCCGCGGTTCGAGCAGCTCCGTAAAGAAGGCCAGGCCGGCCAGGCCAAGATGACCCAGTACACGCGCTATCTGGCGATCGCGCTGGCCATCTTGCAGGCCACCTCCATCGTGGCGCTGGCCGCCAACGGCGGCCTGCTGCAGGGCTGCACCCTGGACATCATCAGCGACCAGAGCATCTTCGCCCTGGTGATCATCGTGCTGGTCATGACCGCGGGCGCTGCCCTGGTCATGTGGATGGGCGAGCTCGTGACCGAGCGTGGCGTCGGCAACGGCATGTCGCTGCTGATCTTCGCCGGCATCGCGGCCCGCATCCCGGCCGAGGGCAAGAGCATCCTGGACAGCCGCGGCGGCATGGTGTTCACCGCGGTCTGCGTGGCCGCGCTGATCATCATTGTCGGCGTCGTCTTCGTTGAGCAGGGCCAGCGTCGAATCCCGGTGCAGTACGCCAAGCGCATGGTGGGCCGCCGCATGTACGGCGGCACGTCGACCTATCTGCCGTTGAAGGTCAACCAGGCCGGCGTCATCCCGGTCATCTTCGCCTCATCGCTGATCTACATCCCGCACCTGATCACCCAGCTCATCCAGAGCGGCCGGTCCACGCCGAGCAACGGCTGGTGGGACAAGTTCGTCGCGAACTACCTGACCAACCCAGCGGACCCGGTCTACATCGGGATCTACTTCGGGCTGATCATCTTCTTCACGTATTTCTATGTGTCGATCACGTTCAACCCTGACGAACGTGCCGATGAGATGAAGAAGTTCGGCGGCTTCATCCCCGGTATCCGCCCGGGCAAGCCCACCGCCGACTATCTGCGCTACGTGTTGAACCGGATCACCCTTCCCGGCTCGATCTACCTGGGTGTGATCGCAGTGCTGCCGAACGTGTTCCTGCAGATGGGCAACAGCGGTGGCGTGCAGAACCTGCCGTTCGGCGGGACCGCGGTGTTGATCATGATCGGCGTCGGACTGGACACCGTCAAACAAATCGAGAGCCAGCTCATGCAGCGCAACTACGAAGGGTTCCTGAAGTGAGAATCGTTTTGCTTGGACCGCCCGGTGCGGGCAAAGGAACGCAGGCGGTCAAGCTGGCGGACAAGCTGGGAGTCCCGCAGATCTCCACCGGCGACCTGTTCCGGCACAACATCAGCACCGGCACCGAGCTGGGCCTGGAAGCCAAGAAGTACCTCGACGCCGGTGACCTGGTGCCGGCCACGCTCACCAACGCCCTCGTCGACGACCGGCTCAACGACGACGACGTCGCCGGCGGGTTCATCCTCGACGGTTTCCCGCGCTCGGTGGAGCAGGCCGAGGCACTCAAGCAGATGCTCGAACGCCGCGACCTCAAGCTCGACGCCGTGCTCGAGTTCCGCGTCCCCGAGGACGAGCTGGTCGAGCGTCTCAAGGGCCGCGGTCGCGCCGACGACACCGAGGACGTCATCCGGAACCGGTTCAAGGTCTACCGCGACGAAACCGCGCCGCTGCTCGACTACTACTCCGCCGAGCTGAAGACTGTCGACGCCGTCGGCGGCTTGGACGAGGTGTTCGCGCGGGCGCTGCACGCACTCGGTCGCTGAGCGTCGATGGTTTCCCTGCCTGGGCTTCGTAACCGCAAGACCGTCCCCGCCCGTACCCCCGGCGAACTGGACGCGATGGCCGCCGCCGGCGCGGTGGTGGCCGCGGCGCTGCGTGCGGTGCGCGAGGCCGCTGCTGCGGGGGTGTCCACCATGGATCTCGACGACGTCGCCGAGACGGTGATCAGGCAGGCCGGCGGCATCCCATCGTTCCTGGGCTACCACGGGTACCCCGCGAGCATCTGCTCCTCGGTCAACGACCGCGTGGTGCACGGCATCCCATCGGCCGACGAGAAGCTCGCGGCAGGTGACCTGGTGTCGATCGACTGCGGTGCCATCATCGACGGCTGGCATGGCGACGCCGCGGTGACCTTCGGAATCGGCACGCTGATCCCCGCCGACGAGGCGCTGTCGGCAGCCACCAAGCAATCCATGGAGGCCGGCATCGCTGCGATGATCCCCGGCAACAGGCTCACCGACGTCTCCCACGCGATCGAGGCCGGCACTCGCGCGGCCGAACGCGCCCACGGCCGCCGGTTCGGCATCGTCGAGGGCTACGGCGGCCACGGCATCGGCCGGCAGATGCATATGGACCCGTTCCTGCCCAACGAGGGACAGCCGGGCCGCGGGCCGTTGCTGGTCGCCGGTTCGGTGCTGGCCATCGAGCCGATGCTGACCCTGGGCACCACCAAGACCCGGGTTCTGGCCGATGAATGGACCGTGGTGACGACCGACGGCTCACGCGCCGCGCACTGGGAGCACACCGTCGCGGTGACCGACGACGGACCTCGGATTCTCACCGTCTAGCTCCACCGGTTCGCGCACACTTGAACCAGATACTCCCCGGTTTCGTGTCATCGCCGGAGGTGGACGATGGACGACCCGGAGGCGGCATTGGTGCGGGTGCTCTATGACGAGCATGCCGCCGCGCTGTGGCGCTATGCGCTGCGGCTGACCGGGGACCGAGCCCGCGCCGAAGACGTGGTGCAAGAGACCTTGCTGCGGGCCTGGCAGCATCCCGAAGTGTCCGCCGACGCCGAGCGATCCGTGCGAGCCTGGCTGTTCACCGTCGCCCGCAACTTGATCATCGACGAGCGGCGCAGTGCCCGCTTCCGCAAAGAGACCAATTCGCTCGACATCGAAGGCGCGCCCGAAGATGCCGGGCCCGACGAGGTGAACTCAGCCCTGGACCGCCTGCTGCTCGGTGATGCGCTGGCGCAGCTGTCGCCCGCCCACCGGGCGGTGGTGCGGCGCTCCTACTATCTGGGCTGGACCACTGCACAGATCGCGGCCGACCTTCAGATTGCCGAGGGAACGGTGAAGTCGAGACTGCACTATGCGGTCCGCGCGCTTCGCCTGACATTGCAGGAGATGGGGGTGACCCGATGACCGATCCGTATGTCATGTGGGACGCCGCCTACGTCCTGGGGTCGCTGTCGAGCACCGAGCGTCGCGAGTACGAGAACCACCTGGGCTCGTGCCCGTCGTGCCGGGAAGCGGTCGGCGAACTCAGCGGCATGCCGGCGCTGCTGGCCAAGCTGGGCCCCGACGATGTGGCCACGATCGACGACGGCGCGCTGGAACCCCCGCCGCTGCGACCGCAGCTGCTCGACGACGTACTCCACGAGGTTCGGCTGCGCCGGCGGCGGAGCCGCTGGTTGACGTGGACGGTGGCGGCCGCGGCCGTGCTGGCCGGCGGAGTGCTGATCGCCGTTAAACCGGCACCGTTCGCATCCACACCGGCACCGCAGGTCGCCGCGGCGCCGATGACGACGGTGATGCCGTCGTCGTTCGAGGCCACGGTGCAGGTGACCCCGATGGGGTGGGGCACCCATGTGTCGATGTCCTGCACGTACCGCCAGGACGGTGGTATCGGGGCTGACGGCGGCAACAAGCTGGCGATGTACGCGGTGGGACGGGACGGCAGCCGGGTTCAGCTGGCGACCTGGATGGCCCACGATGGCGCGACGGCCTCGCCGACGGGAAGCACGTCGATGCCGATCGAGAAGATCGCCGCTGTGCAGGTGGTCTCGGCCGATACCGGAGACGTGCTGTTGCAGCGCAGCCTGTAGCGGCCGCCGATGCGGTATGAATGGGCGGATGTCTGCCGATTCAGCACCGCCGGAGAAACCGGATCCGATCGCTTCGGCGCGCCGCAATTGGGAGCGCGCCGGGTGGGGTGATGTCGCCGACGGCATGGTGGCGGTGACCTCGGTGATGCGAGCCCATCAGATCCTGCTGGCCCGGGTGGAGAACGCGCTGCGGCCCTACGATCTGAGCTTTTCGCGGTTCGAGCTGCTGCGGCTGCTGGCGTTCAGCCGCACCGGTGGGCTGCCGATCACGAAGGCCTCCGATCGGCTGCAGGTACACGTCACCAGCGTCACCCATGCGATCCGGCGGCTGGAGGCCGACGGCCTGGTCAAGCGGGTCCCGCACCCTACCGACGGGCGCACCACCTTGGTGCAGATCACCGAACTGGGCCGGTCCACGGTGGAGGACGCCACCGCGACACTCAACGAGCAGGTGTTCGCCAACGTCGGGATGTCGGCGGAGCAGGCGCACGCACTGGTGTCCTCGATCGAGACGCTGCGCCACCACGCCGGCGACTTCTAGGTGCTGGTCACCCCTCGCGCGCCGGGATCACCCTCGTGGCACGAGCAGACACAAACTTGTACGTTTTGCGGCCCATTCACGCGATTTTGTGTCTGCTCGCGGGCGGTGGGGGCTCAGCGCAGGGTCTCGATGACCGCGCTGAAGTCGAGATCGCCGTGCTCGGCGGCGAACTCGGCGTAGATCTCGGCGGCATGCGTGCCCAGCGGTGCGGTGGCGCCGGTGGAGGACACCGCGTTCATCGCCAGCCCGAGGTCCTTGTTCATCAGAGCGGTGGCGAACCCGGGCTTGAAGTCGTTGTTCGCCGGTGAAGTCGGAACCGGTCCCGGTACCGGGCAGTTGGTGTGCACCGCCCAGCAGTTGCCGGTCGCGCCGGTGATCACGTCGAACAGCGACTGTGCCGGCAGACCCAACTTCTCGGCCAGCACGAACGCCTCGCCGATCGCGATCTGCTGTACCGCCAGCACCATGTTGTTGCACAGCTTGGCGGCCTGACCGGCGCCGGAGTCTCCGCAGTGAATGACCTTGCTGGCCATCGGTTCCAGCACCGGGCGAGCCTTCTCGAGCGCGTCAGCAGCACCGCCGACCATGAATGCCAGCGTGCCCGCGGTCGCGCCCTTGATGCCGCCCGAGACCGGGGCGTCGAGTTGCGCCATCCCAGCCGCGACGGCCTGGGCGTTGATCTCGCGGGCATCGTCAACCGAGATGGTCGAGGTGTCGATGAACAGTGTGCCGGGCTTGGCAGCCGAAAGCGCTTCGGCGTAGCAGGCTTTCACGATCGCGCCGTTGGGCAGTGAGGTGATGACGACATCGGCGCCGGTGACCGCGGCGGTGCCGGAGTCGAAGACAGCGGCACCCTTCTCTTCGGCGGCAGCCCGCAGTTCCGGCACCGGATCGAAGCCGCGCACGGTGTACCCGGCGTTGACCAGGTTGGCCGCCATCGGGCCACCCATGTGGCCCAGTCCCAGAAACGCGATCGTCGTCATGTACAGGCTCCTTTGCCCTATGCCGTTGCGCGCGACCGGGCCGCTTGCGCGCGCCCGATAACCACCCGCATGATTTCGTTGGTGCCCTCCAGAATCCGGTGCACCCGTAGATCCCGCAGGATCTTCTCCAGCCCGTACTCCCGCAGATAGCCGTAGCCGCCGTGCAACTGCAGCGCCTGGTCGGCAACCTCGTAGCAGGCATCGGTGACATAGCGTTTGGCCATCGCGCACAGCTCGACCTTGTCGGCTTCACCGTCATCCAGGGCGATCGCCGCGCGCCACAGCATCAGTCGGGAGGTCTCCAGTGCGGTGGCCATGTCGGCCAGGGTGAACCGGATGGTGGGCTCGTCGATCAGCGCGCCGCCGAAGGCCTGCCGGTCGGCAAGGTAGGCCAGCGTTTTGTCGTAGGCGGCCTGGGCGCCGCCCAGTGAGCAGGCCGCGATATTCAGCCGTCCACCGTTGAGGCCGTTCATCGCGATGCCGAAGCCGCTGCCCTCGCCCTCCGGGCCGCCGAGCATCGCCGAGGCCGGGACCCGCGCACCCTCGAGGATGACTTGAGCGGTGGGCTGAACGTTCCAGCCCATCTTTTCCTCGTTGGCACCGAAACTCAGCCCCGGCGTGCCCTTTTCGATGAGGAAGGCCGAGATCCCACGTGGGCCGTCGGCTCCGGTGCGGGCCATCACGACGTAGACGTCCGACGTGCCCGCGCCGGAGATGAACTGCTTGACGCCGTCGAGCACGTAGTGGTCGCCGTCTCGAACGGCCTTGGTGCGCAACGCCGCCGCATCCGAACCCGCGCCGGGTTCGGTGAGGCAGTAGCTGGCGATGCACTCCATCGACGCCAGCCGGGGGATCCAGGACTTGCGCTGATCGTCGGTGCCGTAGGTGTCGATCATCCAGGCGCACATGTTGTGGATCGAGATGAACGCCGCCAGTGCCGGGTCGGCGGCGGAGAGCTCTTCGAAGATCCGCACCGCGTCGATGCGCCGCAGGCCGCTGCCGCCGACCTCCTCGGCGCAGTAGATCGCCGCCATCCCCAATTCGGCGGCTGCCCGCAGCGCGTCGACGGGGAAGTGCTTGGAGTGGTCCCACTCCAGGGCGTGCGGCGCGAGCCGTTTGGCGGCGAACGCGGCCGCCGTTTCGGCGATCACGCGTTCGTCGTCGTCGAGGGTTAGGAAGCTCATTGCATCGTCGGGATGACGAACTCGGCGCCGTCCTTGATGCCCGAGGGCCACCGCTCGGTGACGGTCTTGGTCTTGGTGTAGAACAGGATCGAGTGCGGGCCGTGCTGGTTGAGGTCACCGAAGCCGGAGCGCTTCCAGCCGCCGAAGGTGTGGTAGGACACCGGAACCGGGATCGGCACGTTGACGCCGACCATGCCGACCTGGACGCGGGAAACGAAGTCGCGGGCGGCGTCACCGTCACGGGTGAAGATCGCCACGCCGTTGCCGTACTCGTGCTCGGTCGGCAGGCGCAGGGCCTCTTCGTAATCGGCGGCGCGCACGATGCACAGCACCGGTCCGAAGATCTCGTCGGTGTAGATCGACATGTCGGTGGTGACGTGGTCGAACAGGGTGGGGCCGATGAAGAAGCCGCCCTCGAGGTTGGCATCCCCGAAAGTCAGCTCTTCACTGGCCTTTTCCCGGCCGTCGACGACGATCTCGGCCCCCGCGGCGACACCGGCGTCGATGTAGTCGCGCACCCGCTTGAGAGCGGCGCCGGTGACCAGGGGGCCATAATCGGCCTTGGGATCCAGGGAGTGGCCGACGCGCAGGTTGTTGATCCGCTCGACGAGCCTGGCGCGCAGCCGGTTTGCGGTTTCTTCACCGACCGGCACCGCGACGCTGATGGCCATGCAGCGCTCGCCGGCGCTGCCGTAGCCGGCGCCGATCAGCGCGTCGACGGCCTGGTCGAGATCGGCGTCGGGCATGACGATCATGTGGTTCTTGGCGCCGCCGAAGCACTGCGAACGCTTACCGTTGGCGGCCGCGGTGGAGTAGATGTACTGCGCGATGTCGGAGCTGCCGACGAAGCCGACGGCCTTGATGTCGGGGTGGTGCAGGATCGCGTCGACGGCCTCCTTGTCGCCCTGGACCACCTGGAACACGCCCGCGGGCAGCCCGGCTTCGAGGAACAGCTCGGCCAGGCGCACCGGCACCGAGGGGTCGCGCTCGGACGGCTTGAGGATGAAGGCGTTTCCGCATGCCAGCGCGGGGCCGGCCTTCCACAGCGGGATCATCGCCGGGAAGTTGAACGGGGTGATGCCGGCGACCACACCGAGCGGCTGGCGGATCGAGTACACATCGATACCGCCGCCGGCGCCCTCGGTGAACTCACCTTTGAGCAGATGCGGGATGCCGATGGCGAACTCGATGACCTCGATACCGCGCTGGATGTCACCGCGCGAGTCGGGCACGGTCTTGCCGTGCTCGATGGATAGCAGCTCGGCCAGTTCGTCCATGTTGCGGTTCACCAGCTCGATGAACTTCATCATCACCCGCGCGCGTCGCTGCGGGTTCCACGCGGCCCACTCCTTCTGGGCCTCGACGGCCGAGGCGACCGCGGTGTCGACATCGGCGGTGCTGGCCAGCAGCACCTGCGCCTGTACCTCACCGGTGCTGGGATTGAGAACGTCGGCGGTGCGGCTACTGCTGAGGTTGCTGCGCTTGCCGTCGATGAAGTGCTGAATGGTTGTGCTCATGAACTGCCCCTTGGCTGACCTGGCCGCTGAATACTAGGACATCCTAGTAACTTGTCTCGAGTGTCCGCAAGGGTCTGTCCGCGACGCTCAGCGCCACTGGTAGCGGGTCGACGGCCGGCCGGTCTTGCCGTACTCGGACACCCGGGTGACGGTGCCGTCGTCGGCGAGGCGTTCCAGATAGCGCCAGGCGGTCACCCGGGAGACACCGACCAGTTTGGCGGCCTCGTCGGCGGTCAGTCCCTCGACGCGGTCGCGCACCGCACGGGCGATTTCGTCGGTGGTGGCCGGCGCCGCGCCTTTGGGGGTGACGGCTTTGTCGGTGCTGATGCGCAATTCGGCCAGCGCGCGGTCGACTTCGGCCTGGCTGGCGGCGTCGGTGCCGGCCGGTAGTGCCTCGCGGTATCGGCGGTAGCGCTCGAGGCGATCGCGAAAGGCGGCGAACGTGAACGGCTTGAGCAGGTAGGCCAGCGCGCCGTGGGCGACCGCGGCGCGCACCATCTCCAGGTCGCGCTCGGAGGTGATCGCGATGATGTCGGGTGCGGGCCGCAAGCCCGAGAGCGCCGAGGCCAGGGCGATACCGCTGGCGTCGGGCAGGCCCAGGTCGAGCAGCACCAGGTCGACGGGGGACTCGGCCTCGGCGGCGATGCGCATCGCGTCGCGGGCGGTGCCGGCGGTGCCGGCGACGGTAAACCCTTGCAGCCGAGTCAGATACGTGCGGTGCGCCTCGGCGATCAGCGGTTCGTCTTCGACGATCAGAACGGTGATCATGAGATCGTGACCGTCACGACCGAGCCGTAGTTGACGTCGGCGGCCAGCGTGCCGCCGTGGCGGTTGACGATCTGGGCGACCAGCGCCAGACCGAGGCCGTGATGGTCGGCGTCGCCGTCGGACTTTGTGGAGTAGCCGCGCTGCATGGCGCGGGTGAAGGTGTCGGCGTCCATGCCGGGCCCGCTGTCGGCGACCTGAATCAGTAGCCGCTCGTCGGTTTGGTTGACGGTGACCTCGACCCAGGGGTCGTCGCGGTCACAGGCGTCCATGGCGTTGTCGATGAGGTTGCCCAGTACGGTGACCATCTGCTGCGGGCTCAGCAGCGGCTCGGCCGGCAGGTGGGTTTCCGCGGTGATGGTCAGCTCGATGCCGCGTTCGTCGGCCTCGGCGGTCTTGCCGAGCAGCAGGGCGACCAGCGCCGGTTCGCCGACCGCCGCCGAGATCCGGTCGACGAGTTGCTGGGACAGCGCCAGCTCCTGGGTGGCGAACTTCACCGCCTCCTCGGGGCGGCCCATCTCGACGAGGGTGACGACGGTGTGCAGCTTGTTGGCCGACTCGTGGGCCTGGGCGCGCAGCGAATCGGCGAACACCTGCAGCGAGCTCAATTCGCCTAGCGCGCCCTGCAACTCGGTGCGATCGCGGATCGTGACCACCTCGGAGTCCGACGTGCTGACCTGCGAGCGGTTGACCACCAGCACGCGGTCGTCGGTGAGACGCACCTCGTCGCGCACGCCAGGGTCGTTGCCGCGCAGGAACTCCGGTAGGTCGGCGCGGGTGATGGGTCCCGGCGGAAGCCCGAGCAGCCGGCGCGCTTCGTCGTTGGCTACGGCCACCTCGCCGTGATCGAGGACGATCAGACCCTCGGACACCGAGTGCAGGATCGCGTCGTGGTGGTCGTACATCAGCCGAAGCTCATCGGGGGCCAGGCCATGCGTCTGGCGCAGGATGCGCCGACGGATCGCCCAGATGCCGAGGAAGGACAGGGCCAAGGCGGCCAGGCCGACGGCGGCGATTGTCGGCCACTGGGCCCGCCAGCGTGCGGCGAGGCTTTCTTGGGTGATGCCGGCGGCCACCAGACCCACCACCTGGCCGCGGGCGTCGCGGACCGGGGCGATGGTGCGAATCGACGGGCCCAGTGTGCCGGTGTAGACCTCGGTGAACGTCTCACCGCGCAGAGCCGGCTCGATGGTGCCGATGTACTTGTCGCCGATCAGGTCGGGATTGGTGTGGGTGAACCGGGTGCGGTCGGGGGCCATGATCGTGATGAAGGCGATGTCGGTGCCCTTGCGGACCGCCTCGGTGACCGGCTGCAAAACCTGTGTCGCGTCGCCGTTTTCGATGGCTGTGGCCGTGGAGGGGGAGTCGGCCAGCGCGACAGCGATCGCGGTGACCTTCTGGCGCGCCGACTCGTCGCCGTCGCGGCGGGCGTCGACCAGAACGAAGGCGCTGCCGGCCAGCACCACCAGGGCGATCACCGCGGCCTGCAGGGCGAAGGCTTGCCCGGCCAGCGAGCGGGGCACCAGCGCCATCTGCTCACCTCCGGGGCTGAACGTAATGAACTAAAGCGTGACCTGGCTCACGCCACGTTCGACCATCCTTGCAGACCCATTGCAGGTGACTTGGAAGGAAACCGCTCATGACCACGGTTTTGAATCGCCGCGGCGGCGACGACATCGCTCCGCCGAAACGCCGCGACCGGACGCACTGGCTGTACCTGGCGGTCATCGCTGCGGTCATCGGCGGTGTGATCGTCGGCCTGGTGGCCCCCGCGGTCGGCAAGGAGGTCGGTGTTCTCGGGACGATGTTCGTCAGCCTGATCAAGATGATGATCGCGCCGGTGATCTTCTGCACCATCGTGTTGGGCATCGGGTCGGTGCGCAAGGCCGCGACTGTCGGCAAGGTGGGCGGCCTGGCCTTCGGCTACTTCCTGATCATGTCGACGATTGCGCTGGCGATCGGCCTGCTGGTGGGCAACCTCCTGCATCCCGGCAGCACGCTCAACCTCTCGGAGTCGGCAGCCGGCAAGGGTGCGGAGCTGGCCGAGAAGGCTCACGAGTCGGGCGGGGTCATGGACTTCATCCAGCACATCATCCCGACGTCGCTGTTCTCGTCGCTGACTGAGGGCAATGTGCTGCAGGCGCTGTTCGTGGCGCTGCTGGTGGGGTTCGCCATCCAGGCGATGGGCAGCAAGGGCGAGCCGATCCTGCGCGGGGTGGAGCACCTTCAGCGGCTGGTGTTCAAGATCCTGGCGATGGTGCTGTGGCTGGCCCCGATCGGTGCCTTCGGCGCGATCGCCAACGTGGTGGGCCAGACCGGCTGGAGCGCGGTGACCAACCTGCTGACGCTGATGTTCGGCTTCTACGTGACGTGCATCGTGTTCGTCTTCGGTGTGCTCGGGGCACTGCTGCGGATGGTGTCCGGGGTGTCGATCTTCAAGCTGGTGCGCTACCTGGCGCGGGAGTACCTGTTGATCTTCGCGACGTCCTCCTCGGAGTCCGCGCTGCCGCGGCTGATCGCCAAGATGGAGCACCTGGGTGTGCAGCAGAGCACGGTGGGCGTGGTTGTGCCGACCGGATATTCGTTCAACTTGGACGGCACTGCGATCTACCTGACGATGGCCTCGCTGTTCATCGCCGACGCGTTGGGTAGCCCGCTGTCGGTGGGGCAGCAGATCGGTTTGCTGGTGTTCATGATCGTGGCGTCCAAGGGCGCGGCCGGGGTGAGTGGGGCTGGGCTGGCGACGCTGGCCGGCGGGTTGCAGGCACACCGGCCAGAGCTGCTCGACGGGGTGGGGCTGATCGTCGGAATCGACCGGTTCATGTCCGAGGCGCGTGCGGTCACCAACTTTTCCGGCAACGCGGTGGCCACCCTGCTGGTGGGCTCGTGGACCAAGACCGTGGACATGGGCAAGGTCAACGAGGTGCTGTCGGGTCGCGACCCGTTCGACGAGGTCACCATGCTCGACGACGATCACCGGCCGGTGCCGCAGAAGGAGGCAGTCGCCGCCTGATTTCCCAGCTCACGACACCCCGGGACGGAATTCCCCCGGGGTGTCGTGCCGTGCTGGCGTGGTCATGGCACGGAAAAAGCCCGGCAGGTCGGGGGGTCGCCGGGCTTATCCGTGACTGAGGCCGAAGCCATCAGGTCGCGTGTCCCACGATACCTCGGGCACAGATTCAGGCAAACTGTCGGTTACGTCAAAAATGGCTTCCTGCAAGGGTTTTGGCTGAAACGTCCTGGTAGGAGGAGCGAGGATCCACAGCATGTTCACATGAGCCGCTGTGGTGGCTCGCGCGTCGCGGGTCGATGTCGGGTGGTGGCGCGGCGCTGGGGGTCCTTCGAGTCGCGGGGCGCACACGCTAACGTCTCTACGGCGCCGACTCGTCGGTGCGCCCCCATAGCCCAATTGGCAGAGGCAGCGGACTTAAAATCCGCACAGTGTCGGTTCGAGTCCGACTGGGGGCACTGAGAAAGTGCAGGTAGAAGAATTGTTTGATTCGAACGCTTGAGCGGCTCACCGCTGTCCGGGCGGCCGTGTCAGCGGCGCGTCAGCAGTGACGACTCATCGTGTGGAGGCGTCAGCCGAATGGTGATCAACGCGCCGCGTGTTGCGTTCGCGGCTCTTCTGACTAGGCCCCTACACTCTGACTTTAAGTCAACTTTTTGGAAGCTGGCATGTTGAGCGAACTCTTGTCGGACGCAGTCGGTACGGTCCGTAGTCAAGGCTGAAGGGTGGGTATGGCTGCAGTGGAGAGTCGAGTAGTCGACTTGTTCTCGGGTGGCGGCGGCATGAGTTACGGATTCGCGGCGCATCCTCAATTCAGCGTTGTTGGCGCCGCTGACGCCGAGATCGGCAAGCCCAGCACAGGTATGAGCGCGATTGGCTGTAACGCGACCTATCACGCAAACATGGGCGTTGTCCCGTTCGCCGCCGATCTTGGCGTAGTGAGTCCCGCGGAAGTCGCGAGCGGCATCGGCGCTAGTGCATCCGATCTGTCAGTCCTCTTGGCCTGCCCGCCGTGTACCGGTTTCTCGAGGGCGGTTTCGAAGAACTACACCGAAGACGACCCTCGCAACAGTCTTGTCGTACGCGTTGCAGAATTCGTCGATCAGTTCTCACCTCAAATCGTGATGATGGAGAACGTCCCTCAGCTGCTGAACGGGAAATTCCGCGAACACTTTCAGACGCTGGCCGGCAGACTCCGCGATCGCGGGTACAGCGTTCACGCCAGCGTTCATCGCATGGTGGAGTTCGGCTTACCGCAGCAGCGCGAGCGAGCCATCGTTATCGCGGTCAAGAATGGACTTCCGATGCACACGCTTGAAGAGCTGTGGGATGGCTATTCCGTTGACCCATCCGCTGCGACTGTGCGGCGTGCGATCTCGCACCTGCCGCGAATCAACTCCGGAGAAACTGACGAGAGCGACCCTGCGCATACAAGCACCACACTTGTCGGGGAGTCTCTTGAGCGGTTGAAGGCGATGCCGCGCGACGGAGGAAGCTGGCCGAGTTTCCTCGATAACGAGGAAACTCATCGGTTCATGATTCCGTCCATGTGGAAAGCCGTTGAGAGAGGTCGCCTTAACAGCTACTGCGATGTCTATGGGCGGATGTGGTGGGATCGGCCCGCGCCTACGATCAAACGCGAATGTTCGCATATCGGAAACGGACGCTACAGTCACCCCGAGCAGGATCGTCAATGCACTGTGCGAGAGTTAGCGATCCTCCAGGGATTTCCAAACGACTACAAGTTCGTTGGAACCAGTAGAAAGAACCTGTACCGCCAGGTGGGCGACGCAGTACCCCCGCTCATCTCTTATCAGCTGGCATGGGTCGCGTCGTGGATCCTCACCGACGAGCAGCCGGATCTCCGGGATGTGGTCTTGCCTCGAACATCGTTGACCGTTAACGATATACAGGTCAGATCTGGTCAGGCTTCGATGGTGTTCTGCTGAGCCGCTTGCGCGGCTTCAACTTGAACCTGCCATCGACCATGTACCCGCGCAAAATCTGATCGGTACCAGAGTCGGATCTTCTCAACGCTGGAATCGAGCAATATCCGAAATACCTTGGAGCCAACGGTATTACTGAAGTCGGCTCCGTAGCTGATAGATCGGCCCTGTTTTTGGAACTGCTGTGGTTCGGCGCTTTCGAAGTGCGCCACAAGCACGCGCTTGGGTATCTCGACTAGGTCGTACCGATATCCGTGCGTCGTCACGAAGGCTCGCAGAACGATTATCCGGTCGTAGTCCTGCATATGGCGGTTGATCCTCGCCCGCACGGCCTCCGCGCACTTATCGGGATCGGTAGCTTCCCTGACCCAAATAGCTTCCATGAGCTTTTCGATCTTCACTGTAGCTGCCGAAATGCCCTTGGCGGCTTCAGTCTTCAGCGACCACTTGAACCCAGCGCCGCGAATATCCCAACTCTCGTCCCCAGGAGTGGGGTTGATCTCTGCTGGATGCCCTGATGCGACAAGGCATTGCTTGAAGAGGTACTCAAATGACTTCTTGTTCAGTGGTTCTTCGTGGAGAGCGTGGTGGAGCGTCAACAGATTGGACATCGTCTCCGCAAACACGTCGTCAATAATGTCGCTGTCGCTTGTGTCCGACACCGTGACTGGAACCTGCATTGCGCGCGCCATCGACAACACAAGAGCTAGTTGGGTAGGGGTAAGGGTCTGCAGTACTGGCCCGAGGTCGGATACGGTCAGATCGGGGATTGCTTCGGCCTCGACCTGTGGATCGATGTTGTCAGTCATCCGCGCCCGCTGGGGGAGTGGGCGATGGGTCAATGTCGAAAAGCGCCGCCGTCCTCACGCCAAGCGCCTGTGCTAACGCACGGATGTTGACCAGCGTGATGTTGCGTCGCCCTTGTTCCACGGCAGAGACGTAAGTGGGGTCGAGATCCGCGAGATTGGCTAGGGCTAATTGTGATAGGCCCTTTGCAAGCCGAAGTTCACGCAGGCGCTCGCCGAACTCGCTCTGCCACTTAGCGGCGTAGGGCGATCGGGTCCAAGACACCAACAGGAGCGTGCCAGTTGCCTGACTTTAAGCCGAGGGACTTTACGTCAAGTTTTGTCACATCGGATGTACGGCGAGGCGCGTGCCGCGCGGGTTTGTGCGGTCCCGCTCGTTGCCGGTTAGCTGAGGTCCTCGGGTCGAAACTTCCCGTGAACGCCGCTGCCCTTACCCTTGAGGTAAGCCTGGTTCTGCTTGTCGGCGCGTCTCGCCATTAGGTAGTGGACGATTCGCCTGCGCATGTACAGGAACAGCAGGAACGCGGCAACGGCGATGACTAGCAGGGGGCTGATGAACGGATCTGTGACATCTGAAATCGCTTGACGAGCTGTCAGGCTGGAAGGATGTCGTTGTGCCTAAGCCCTACCCCGAGGAGTTCCGCCGTGACGTGGTGCGGGTGGCGCGCGAGCGTGGCCCTGGGGTGTCTGTGGAGCAGGTCGCTCGCGATTTCGGGATTCACCAGACCACGCTGAATTCGTGGCTTCGTATGGCTGATGCCGATGAAGGCCCGAAGTCGGTCGCAGCCCCGGATGTGCTGCGAGAGAACCGAGAGCTCAAGCGGCGCAATCGCCTGCTAGAGCAAGAGAACGAGGTCTTGCGCAAGGCGGCGGCCTATCTGGCGCGAGGATCGCTACCGGGAAAAGGCTCTACCCGCTCGTGAAGGAGCTGGCCGCAGCCGGTGCCCCGATCCGGGTGCCGGTGGCGGTCTCGTGTCGGGTCTTGAAGCTTCACCGCCAGCACTATTACGCCTGGCTGTCGTGTCCAGTCACCGACGCCGAGTACGACGAGGCGCATTTGGCGAATGCGATCTTCGACGCCCACCGCGAGGATCCTGAGTTCGGTTACCGGCTGTTGTTCGATCAGGTCCGCGCCGCCGGCCACAACGTCAGTGAACGTACGGTGTGGAAGATCTGCTCGATCAACCAATGGTGGTGTGCGTTCGGCAAGAGACGTCGCGGCCGCAAGGGCTTACCTGGCGCCCCGGCGCACGAGGATCTGGTGCGTCGCAAGTTCACTGCGCTGGGACCAAATCGGTTGTGGCTCAGTGATATCACCGAGCACCCGACCGCTGAGGGCAAGGTCTACATGTGTGCGGTCAAGGACGTGTGGTCCAACCGAATTGTCGGATACTCCATCGCTGAGCGGATGACCTCACAATTGGCCGTTGACGCGATCGAGTCCGCCGTAGCCCGCCGCGGCGGCACAGTCGCTGGTTGCACGTTGCACACCGACAGGGGCGGCCAATTTCGTTCCCGAAAACTCCAGCGGTCGCTACGGCGCCATCAGATGCTCGGCTCCATGGGACAGGTCGGCTCCGCCGGGGACAACGCCGCCATGGAAAGCTTCTTCTCTCTGCTGCAACGCAACGTCCTCGACCGCCAACGCTGGCCCACCCGCGATGACCTCCGCATCGCGATCGTCACGTGGATAGAACGCACCTACCACCGCCGTCGAAGGCAAGCCCGCTTGGGCCGATTGACCCCCATCGAATTCGAAGCCATCATGAC
>NZ_JBSXPP010000034.1:0-24184 GCF_054073305.1 Mycolicibacterium sp. CBM1
AGGCCTCCGACGAAGGTGGTGGCCATCAGTTGCGGGTCGCCGGTGAGTTCGATCGACGTGATCCGCGGGACCAGCTCGGTGAAGAAGCTGTGCATCTCCATGCGCGCGAGCGCTGCACCGAGGCAGAAGTGCACCCCGTAGCCGAATGACAGGTGCTTGTTGGGGTCACGGCCCACGTCGAAACGCATCGGATCGTCGAACACGTCCTCGTCGCGGTTGGCCGAAACGTAGGACAGCAGTACCGATTCGCCCTTGGCGATCGGCACGCCGCGGACCTCGGTGTCGGCCTGAGCGGTGCGCATGAACTCCTTGACGGGCACCACGCAGCGGATCATCTCTTCGACGGCGGTGCCCATCAGGCTCATGTCGTTCTGCAACCGCGCCAGCTCACCGGGATTGCGCAGCAGCTCCAGCAGTCCGCCGGCGATGCCGGCGCTGGTGGTGTCGTGTCCGGCGCTGGCCACGATCACGTAGTAGGAGGCGGTGTCCATATCCGACAGCGGCGCACCGTCGATGGTCGCGTTGGCGATCGCCGAAGCCAGGTCCTCGGTGGGTGTTTCGCGGCGAGACGCGGTCAACGCGGCGAAGTAGTTGAAGAAGTCGAGCAACACCGCGAGCATGTCCTCGGTGGTGTTGCCGCGCTGGAATTCGCTGTCCTCGCCGCCGAACATCTCCTGGGTCAGCTTGAGCATGCGGGGGAAGTCCGACTCAGGCAGACCCAGCAGCGACAGGATCACATACAGCGGGTAGTTGACCGCGATCTCCTGGGCGAAGTCCAGCTCCGGGCCGCGTTCGACCATCTGGTCGACGTACATCTTCGCCAGCTCGTCGCACCGGGTTTTCAAGGCGCGCATGGCTTTCGGGCGGAACCAGTCGGCGCCGATCTTGCGTAAGTCGCGATGGTGCGGATCGTCGATGTGGATCAGGGTGCTCAGACCGATCCCCGCTTCGCGGTCGGCAAGCAGCTTCGCGTCGAGCTCCGTCTCCATGAGCAACGGGCGGGGAGCGTTGGTGAACAGGTCATTCTGCCGCTCGATGGCCATCACGTCGGCGTGCTTGGTGACCGCCCAGAACGGGCGAAATCCCGCGACTTCCACCCAGGACACCGGAGCATGGGCGCGCAGATGAGCCAGCGCCTTGTACAGCCGGTTCTCGTCGGTGTAAGCCAGCGGATCGGCCAGCACCCGTGCCGCGTCGTCCATGATCCGTGTGGTCATCGGGTCTCCTCGCTCGGTCCAAACCGGAAATTTGACAGGTGTCAGGTTCTGAGTGTGGACCATGCGTGTGCCTGGGATGGCGGTTTCGGACAATTGGCTGGTCATGATTCGTTCGAGTGTCCGCGTAGGCTCGGACGTTGTGCCGCACCGAACGAATGGCCGCTGGTTCCGGCGCGGGCTGGGGGTAACGCTGGGCCTGCTGCTGTTGGTCGGCTGCACCCGCAGCGGCGGTCAGACCAGGGCCGTTGCGACCGTTGAGCCGGGACCGGCGGTGGTGACGACGGCCGCCGGCGCTGTCCGCGGAGTCGTCGCACCCGGCTACCGGGTTTTCGACGGCATCCCGTACGCTGCCGCTCCAGTCGGTGCGTTGCGCTGGCAGCCGCCGCAGCCGGTTGCGCCGTGGCCGGGGGTGCGCGACGCGACCAAACCGGGATTGCGGTGTCCGCAGGACACCCGTATCGACCCCGACTACGGTCGTCCCACTGGTGAGGACTGCCTCAACCTCAACGTCTGGTCGCCGCAGGGCGCCACCCCGTCGAACCGGCTGCCGGTCATGGTCTGGATCCACGGTGGCGGATTCCTCAACGGCAGTGCGGACATCTACGACGCCCGCTGGCTTGCCACCCAGGGCAACATCGTCGTCGTCACCGTCAACTATCGACTCGGCACGCTCGGGTTCCTGGCACACGGGGCGTTGAGCCCGGACGGCGAGATCGGCAATTACGGGCTGGCCGACCAGCAGGCCGCGCTGCGGTGGGTCCGCGACAACGTGGCCGAATTCGGCGGTGACCCAACGAAAGTGACCATCGCCGGCGAATCCGCCGGTGCGATGTCGGTTTGCGATCATCTCGTCGCGCCGGAATCGGCAGGCCTGTTCCGGGCCGCGATCCTGCAGAGCGGCCCCTGCCAGGCTCAAGCCGACCGCGCCACGGCACTGAGGGTCAGCGTCGACTACGCGGCCAGCGTCGGCTGCGCCGATCCCGCGACCGTCGCGGCCTGCCTGCGTGCGCTGCCCGCCGCCCGACTGGAGCGACCGCCGCTCTACGTGGGCTTCGGACCCGACAAGCTGACCGGTCCGGTCACCGGAACCGGCCGACTGCCGGCCGACCCGATGACGGCGTTCGCCGAGCATCGCGCGCCGCGGGTCCCGGTGCTTGTCGGCAGCAACGGCGACGAGTTCGCGATGTTCACCGCCATCAAATGGCTCAAGGGCCACGGGTTGCCGCCCTACCCGGAGCTGCTGGCGGACACCTTCGGTGCCGATGCCGCCGAGGTGGCCCGGCACTATCCGATCGAGTTGTTCGCCGGTAACACCGGCGCCGCATATTCGGCGGCGGTCACCGACGGCGTATTCGCCTGTCCGACAGACCGAATTGCCACCGGCCTGGCCCGCACCGGCCCGGTGTACGGCTACGAGTTCAACGACCGCACCGCCCCCGCCCCCGACCCGCTACGTGAGGCGCCGTTCCCGATCGGCGCCAGCCATTCGCTGGAGTTGCGTTATCTGTTCGACGTCGGCGGCGCACCGCCGCTGAATCCGGCGCAGCGCGAACTGTCCGACAAGATGGTGGCCTACTGGTCTGAGTTCGTGAAGAACGGTGCGCCGGACGCTCCGGGGGAACCGGAGTGGCCGCAGCTGGACACCGATCCCTCCGGCGGGGCGCGGATGTCCCTACAGACCGGGAAGCTGTCGATCACCACCGACTTCGGCGCCCGGCATCAGTGCCCGTTCTGGGCGTCGCTGAAGGGCGCTCGCTAGGCACCCCAGCGAGGATGAGCGACGACTGCCAGTGCCTCTGCCACATCCGCCGCCAGCGGACTGCGCCGCGACTCGCCGCTGCGAACCCAGCGTTGGAACGCGAAATCGGCTGCCGCGAGGGATAACTGGACCAACAGCCCCGGCCTGCTGTCTTGCCAGGGGTCGGCGCCCATACGCGCCGCGACCAGGTCGACCAGCTGGCCGCGGTCGGCGGTGGACAGCAGAGTCGCGCGGTCGAGAAGTTCAGGTGCGGTCAGGATCGCCGCCCGCCAGCTCTCCAGGTCGATGTCGTCGAATGTCTCCACCCGGCTGACGATTGCCGCGGCCAGCGCCGCATCCGATGGCTCGTCAGGGGGGCGGCGCGCCAGCAGCGAAGCGATCGCGGCGTTGCCCCGCGCGACGGCCCCGAGCAGCAGCTCCTCCTTGGCGGCGACGTGACGAAAGAACGTCCGGGGCGACACCGACGCCGCTGCCGCGATGTCGTCGGTGGTCACATTGGCGAATCCCCGGGCGGCGAACAGACGGTAGGCGGCAGCGTGGATGTCGGCACGCACCTGGGCGCGCTGCCGATCACGCAACGTGGGGAGTCCGGTGGGAGGCACGCTCACCGGAAGGTGCCCATACCGCCGTCGACATTGGACCCCGCATAGGCGTCGAACGACTCCTGGCCGTCGGTGCCGCTGCCCGATCCGAAGTTCACCACCGACGCGCCGCCGGCCGCCGTGAGGATCGGATAGGCGGCCTGCATGAGGAACAGCGTGGCGCGCGCTCCGGTGTCGAAGACGAGGTCGAAGTCTGCCATGGTGATCTCACGCAACGGCGTGCCAGTAGGACGCATCAATCCGGGATGCCATGGTGCAACCCCTTCAAAGAGTGTGTGGTACAAGGTAATTCGACGAAATCGCTCCTAATCCGCAAAGTCGGGAGCGGCGCGTCCGGCGATCAATTGCAGGTCCAGGTAGGTCTTGATGCCCGGCGGTGCGGCGCACACGTAGGGGATTGCGCTCACGCAATGGTTGGCCGTGGCCACCACCCCGGGATTGCGTTCAAGGCCTTCGGCCACGGTCTCCGGTTGTAGCCCCTTGAAGGTCAGCGACACCGTCGGGTCGCCGGTGACTTCCACCTCGAACCGCTCGCCCTGCTCGCCCAACGTCCATGGCGGATCCAGCTCCACCTCGCACATCAGCCAGTTCACCGCGGCGGTGACGACGGGCTGGTCATCGACGATCGCCTCCCACCGGAACCGGCGGGCGGCGACGGCGCCGGCCGGCATGGGCACGACGAGTTCGTCGCTTCCGGTGACCGCGACGGCAACCTCCTGGGTGGAGCGGATCCGCGGCTCGGCGCGGAAGCCCAGCTGGTCGGCGACCATTCGTACGCTCTGCTTGAATCCGGCTTCGAGCAGCGCGGCGATCGGACCGCTCATCGCCTGCTCGGGAGTCAGGCCGAAACCCATCACCTCACGCACAACCAGTGGCGCGTTATAGGTGCGGATGTCGGAGAACTCTTCGGCCCGCACGTGGGTGATCGCCGACGTCAGCGAGGACACCATCAACGGGAACCGCTCGGTGATACCGCCGGGGTGGATACCCGAGCCGTGCAGCGTCGCGTTGCCGATCGCGCAGGCGTCCGCGATGGCCTGTACGGCGGGATTTTCCGGGTCCGGATACACCCAGCCGACCGGAGTCACCACGTTCTTGCCAGACCGCAGGATCTTCATCACCACCTGGTCGTCGGGCAGCAGCGGGGAGTACATGACGCAGTCGGCGTCGAGCGCGAGCAGCTCGTCGATGTCGGTGCTGGCGGCGACTCCGATGGGGTCTTGGCCGATCAACTCGCCGACATCGCGGCCGTCCTTGTCGGGGCTGTGCACCCAGCAGCCGACGAGGTCGAGTTCGGGGTGGCGCAGAACGCCCTGGATTGCCGCCTTGCCGACGCCGCCGGTGGCCCACTGGATGACGCGATACATGTCGGCAGCGTATGCCGATCTGGCAGTTACTGTCATCAATCGTCGGCACTCAATGGTCCGACTCGGCCACGACAGCCTCGCGGAGACGTATCTTTGTGCCCTGCATCACATCGTGGGGGGCTGAGATGACCAATGTTCACTGGGCGCGTAGCGGCGGGGGAGCCGGCATCGTCTACGTTCTCGGGGTCGCCGCCGCGGCAGCCCTGACCGAACGACCTCCAGGCTCGGGGGCCAGCAACCGCGACGTCCAGGCGTTCTTCATCGACCACAGTGCAGCGGTGGTGGCGCAGGCCTGGCTGTATGCCTTGGCGACCGTCCTGATCGTCTGGTTCGCGTTGGTCGTGCGGCGCGTGCTGTTCGCGGGGCCGAGTGGGCGTCACCTGGGGGATCTCTTCTTCGTGGGCACTGTCGCTGTCGCCGCACTGTCGTTCGTCGCGATGTCGATCAGAATCGTCGCGGCGCGCGCGGCCGAGCAGTTGTCGCCATCCGCGGTGCGCGGGGTCGGCGCCGACTTCAGCCTGGTGATGCTGGCGCTCTGCGGCTTCCTCGTCGCCGCCGCGGCCATCTCATATGCGGCGGCGGTCCTCGCCGACGGCATGCTGCCCCGGTGGACCGGCTGGCTGGCTGCCCTCGCTGCCGTCGTCAATCTGGCCGGCACGCTCAGCGTCTTCGTTCCCAGCGGGCCGTTCTCTGTCGAGGGGGGTCTCACCACCTGGTTGCCGGTCTCCTGCACGGCGGCGTGGTACCTCGGTGTCGCGGTCTCGCTACTGAGGTCGGGGGGACACCACGCGGCCCCGGCGGTCGCCCGGTCGGGCACCGACTGAGACGGTCGAGGGGCGCTCCGATGCCTGCGCTGAACGGCGCGTGGGAGGACGCGTGGGAGGACGCGTGGGAGGATGTGGACCAGGCCCGACACTGATTCAGCCGGTGCTGCCGCCGGATTTGGCTGGTGCCTCGGCCGAATTTGGCTGGTGCCTAGGCCGAATTTGGCTGGTGCCTCGATCTGAGGCATACTGTTCGGGTTGCCCTGAGCCGGTTTCGCTCCCCATCGGGAAGCGTGTCGCCCAGGGCATACGACCGGCGCCCAAACGGGCGCGTCCGGTCCCAACCTCGGAGTGCGACGGTTTTTACCGCGCCTTCAAGGCTGCGAGAAGGCGACACGCCCGACCGCGGGGGCCGGAGCACCAGGACAGGTAAAGAGCGGCGGCAACAGCCAGCGCTGAATGTCGGCCCACGGGCCGCACATAGCAGCGCATGACCACCGTGTCCCCCTCCGTGGGGGACCAAGCAGGAATGAAGGTAGGAGAAGCGTGGCGGGACAAAAGATCCGCATCAGGCTCAAGGCCTACGACCACGAGGCCATCGATGCCTCGGCGCGCAAGATCGTCGAGACGGTCACCCGTACCGGTGCGAGCGTGGTTGGTCCGGTGCCGCTGCCGACGGAAAAGAACGTGTACTGCGTCATCCGCTCACCGCACAAGTACAAAGATTCGCGGGAGCACTTCGAGATGCGCACACACAAGCGACTCATCGACATCCTCGACCCGACGCCGAAGACCGTTGACGCCCTCATGCGCATCGATCTGCCGGCCAGCGTCGACGTGAACATCCAGTAGTAGGGGAGTCGACGAACTTATGGCACGCAAAGGAATCCTGGGCACCAAGCTGGGCATGACCCAGGTGTTCGACGAGAACAACCGCGTTGTTCCCGTCACGGTCGTCAAGGCCGGCCCCAACGTGGTCACCCGCATCCGTACACCCGAGCGCGACGGCTACAGCGCGGTACAGCTGGCCTACGGCGAAATCAGCCCGCGCAAGGTGAACAAGCCGGTCACCGGTCAGTACGCGGCCGCCGGGGTCAATCCCCGTCGGCACCTCGCCGAGCTGCGTCTCGACGACGAGGCCGCGGCCGCCGAGTACGAGGTCGGCCAGGAGCTGACGGCGGACATCTTCGCCGACGGCGCCTACGTCGACGTGACCGGCACGAGCAAGGGCAAGGGCTTCGCCGGCACCATGAAGCGCCACGGTTTCCGTGGCCAGGGCGCCAGCCACGGCGCGCAGGCGGTGCACCGCCGGCCAGGTTCGATCGGTGGCTGCGCCACTCCGGGCCGGGTCTTCAAAGGCACGCGGATGTCGGGCCGCATGGGCAGTGACCGCGTCACCACACAGAACCTGGTGGTGCACAAGGTCGATGCCGAGAACGGCGTCCTGCTGATCAAAGGCGCGGTCCCCGGTCGTACCGGCGGACTCGTCGTGGTTCGCACGGCAGTCAAACGAGGTGAGAAGTGACTCTGAAGATTGACGTTCGCACTCCGGACGGTAAGAAGGACGGCACCGTCGAGTTGCCTGCCGAGTTGTTCGACGTCGAGCCGAACATCGCGTTGATGCACCAGGTGGTGATTGCGCAGCTGGCCGCCAAGCGCCAGGGCACGCACTCCACCAAGACCCGCGGTGAGGTCGCCGGCGGTGGCAAGAAGCCGTACCGGCAGAAGGGCACCGGTCGCGCCCGCCAGGGCTCGATCCGCGCCCCGCAGTTCACCGGTGGTGGCGTTGTCCACGGCCCGCAGCCGCGCGACTACAGCCAGCGGACCCCGAAGAAGATGATCGCCGCCGCACTGCGCAGCGCGCTGTCGGATCGGGCCCGCAACGAGCGGATTCACGCGGTCACCGAATTGCTCAGCGGTCAGACTCCCTCGACCAAGAGCGCCAAGGCGTTCCTGGCGACGCTGACCGAGAACAAGAAGGTGTTGGTCGTCATCGGCCGCAGCGACGAGGTCGGCGCCAAGAGCGTGCGCAACCTTCCCGGTGTGCACGTGATCTCGCCGGATCAGCTCAACACCTACGACGTGCTCAACGCCGATGATCTGGTCTTCAGCGTGGAGGCCCTGGATGCCTACATCAGCGCCAACACCAAGACTGACGAAAAGACGGAGGTGGCCTGATGGCAAATGTGACTGACCCCCGCGACATCATCCTGGCTCCGGTCATCTCCGAGAAGTCGTACGGACTGATCGAGGACAACGTCTACACGTTCATCGTCCGCCCGGACTCGAACAAGACGCAGATCAAGATCGCGATCGAGAAGATCTTCTCGGTGAAGGTCGACTCGGTGAACACTGCGAACCGGCAGGGCAAGCGCAAGCGCACCCGCACCGGATTCGGCAAGCGCAAGAGCACCAAGCGCGCGATCGTGACCCTGGCCCCCGGCAGCAAGCCGATCGAAATCTTCGGAGCCTCCGCCTAACTGGCGGGGACGACTGTAGACAGAACTCAGGAATAGACAATGGGAATTCGCAAGTACAAGCCGACGACCCCCGGTCGCCGCGGTGCCAGCGTCTCCGATTTCGCCGAGATCACTCGCTCGACTCCGGAGAAGTCGCTGATCCGTCCGCTGCACAGTACCGGCGGACGTAACGCGCACGGCCGAATCACCACCCGGCACAAGGGCGGCGGCCACAAGCGCGCCTACCGGGTGATCGATTTCCGGCGCAATGACAAGGACGGCGTCAACGCCAAGGTCGCTCATATCGAGTACGACCCGAACCGCACCGCGAACATCGCGCTGCTGCACTTCCTGGACGGCGAGAAGCGCTACATCATTGCGCCGCAGGGTCTTTCGCAGGGCGACGTCGTGGAGTCGGGCGCCAACGCCGACATCAAGCCCGGTAACAACCTGCCGCTGCGCAACATCCCGGCCGGCACCGTGATCCACGCTGTCGAGCTTCGTCCGGGCGGCGGCGCCAAGCTGGCCCGCTCGGCCGGCTCGAGCATTCAGTTGCTGGGCAAGGAAGGCGCTTACGCCTCCCTGCGTATGCCCTCGGGTGAGATCCGCCGTGTCGACGTGCGCTGCCGCGCCACCGTCGGCGAGGTCGGCAACGCCGAGCAGGCGAACATCAACTGGGGCAAGGCCGGCCGTATGCGGTGGAAGGGCAAGCGCCCGACCGTCCGTGGTGTGGTGATGAACCCGGTCGACCACCCGCACGGTGGTGGCGAGGGCAAGACCTCCGGTGGACGCCACCCGGTCAGCCCGTGGGGCAAGCCCGAGGGCCGTACCCGCAAGCCCAACAAGCAGAGCGACAAGCTCATCGTCCGTCGCCGGCGCACCGGCAAGAAGCGCTAGGCAGGGGAGTAGAAGATGCCACGCAGCCTGAAGAAGGGTCCGTTCGTCGACGACCATCTGCTCAAGAAGGTCGACGTCCAGAACGAGAAGAACACCAAGCAGGTCATCAAGACCTGGTCGCGTCGTTCGACCATCATTCCTGACTTCATCGGCCACACCTTCGCCGTCCACGACGGTCGCAAGCACGTGCCGGTGTTCGTCACCGAGGCCATGGTCGGCCACAAGCTGGGCGAGTTCGCCCCGACGCGCACGTTCAAGGGTCACATCAAGGACGACCGGAAGAGCAAGAGGCGGTAATGACTACGACGACTGAGTATCCGTCGGCGACCGCCAAGGCGCGCTTCGTGCGCGTCTCGGCCAGCAAGGCGCGCCGGGTCATCGACCTGGTGCGCGGCAAGTCGGTCGAAGAGGCGCTCGACATCCTGCGCTGGGCACCCCAGTCGGCCAGCGAGCCGGTCGCCAAGGTGATCGCCAGTGCTGCCGCCAACGCGCAGAACAACAACGGGTTGGACCCGGCGACCCTGGTGGTCGCTACGGTCTACGCCGACGAGGGCCCCACCGCCAAGCGCATCCGGCCCCGCGCACAGGGCCGCGCCTACCGGATCCGCAAGCGGACCAGCCACATCACCGTGATCGTGGAGAGCCGTCCCAGCAAGAAGGACGCGGGCCGGTCGGCCAGCGCCGCACGTGCCCGCCGCGCGCAGGGCAGCAAGGCCGCCACCAAGAAGACGGCACCTGCCGCACAGACGAAGGAGGGCTCGGAGTAGTGGGCCAGAAAATCAATCCCCACGGCTTCCGGCTCGGTATCACCACCGACTGGAAGTCCCGGTGGTACGCCGACAAGCAGTACGCGGACTACGTCAAGGAAGACGTGGCGATCCGCCGGCTGCTGGCCACCGGTCTCGAGCGCGCCGGCATCGCCGACGTCGAGATCGAGCGCACCCGTGACCGGGTTCGCGTTGACATCCACACCGCGCGTCCGGGCATCGTCATCGGACGCCGCGGCACCGAGGCCGACCGTATTCGCGCCGACCTGGAGAAGCTGACCGGCAAGCAGGTTCAGCTCAACATCCTCGAGGTGAAGAACCCCGAGAGCCAGGCGCAGTTGGTCGCCCAGGGTGTCGCCGAGCAGTTGAGCAACCGTGTGGCATTCCGCCGCGCGATGCGCAAGGCCATCCAGTCGGCCATGCGGCAGCCCAACGTCAAGGGCATCCGCGTGCAGTGCTCGGGCCGCCTCGGCGGCGCCGAGATGAGCCGCTCGGAGTTCTACCGCGAAGGCCGCGTGCCGCTGCACACCCTGCGCGCCGACATCGACTACGGCCTGTACGAGGCCAAGACGACGTTCGGCCGGATCGGCGTCAAGGTGTGGATCTACAAGGGCGACATCGTCGGTGGTAAGCGTGAGCTGTCCGCCGCCGCACCTGCCGCCGACCGCCCGCGCCGTGAGCGTCCGTCGGGCACCCGCCCGCGCCGCAGCGGTGCCTCGGGCACCACCGCGACGAGCACTGAGGCCGGCCGCGCCGCCACCGAGGAAACCGCAGAGTCTGCGGTCCCGGTGACGGCGGAGGCTCCGGTTGTCGAGTCGCCCGCCGCTGAGACGACGGAGAACTGAAACCATGTTGATTCCCCGCAAGGTCAAGCACCGCAAGCAACACCACCCCAAGCAGCGTGGTATCGCCAGCGGCGGCACGTCAGTGACCTTCGGTGACTACGGCATCCAGGCACTGGAGCACGCCTACGTCACCAACCGGCAGATCGAGTCCGCTCGTATCGCCATCAACCGGCACATCAAGCGTGGCGGCAAGGTGTGGATCAACATCTTCCCGGACCGCCCGCTGACCAAGAAGCCCGCCGAGACCCGCATGGGTTCCGGTAAGGGTTCACCGGAGTGGTGGGTGTCCAATGTCAAACCGGGCCGGGTGCTGTTCGAGCTGAGCTACCCCGACGAGAAGATCGCCAGGGAAGCCCTGACCCGCGCAATCCACAAGCTGCCGATCAAGGCACGCATCGTGACCAGAGAGGAGCAGTTCTGATGGCAGTGGGCGTCAGCGCCGGCGAACTGCGTGAGCTCAGCGACGACGAGTTGACCGACCGCCTGCGCGAGTCGAAGGAAGAGCTGTTCAACCTGCGCTTCCAGATGGCAACCGGACAGCTGGACAACAATCGCCGGCTTCGCACCGTGCGTGGGGAGATCGCGCGCATCTACACGGTGCTTCGTGAACGTGAACTGGGTCTGGCCTCCGGACCCACTGGTGAGGAATCGTGATGGCAGAGACTAATTCTGGGGCCAAAGGCCCGCAGTACACCCCCGCGACCGAGAAGCCGCGTGGCCGTCGCAAGACCGCCATCGGTTACGTGGTCAGCGACAAGATGGAGAAGACCATCGTCGTCGAGATCGAGTCGCGCGCGCAGCACCCCAAGTACGGCAAGATCATCCGTACCACCAAGAAGGTGAAGGCGCACGACGAGGACGGCGTCGCCGGCGTCGGCGACCGCGTCTCGCTCATGGAGACCCGTCCGCTGTCGGCCACCAAGCGGTGGCGCCTGGTGGATGTCCTCGAGAAGGCCAAGTAACTTCAAGCATTACCGACCTACCGCCGGCTTTGTCCGGCGGTAGGTTTTTAATTACGGTGGCGTTGATTTTGAGTTCGGTGATGTCAGGAGATCGATCTGCCTACGATTCGTGCGGTGAGATGGTCAGCAAAGCTTCGGGTGTGCGCTCTTACGGCCGTAATCGCGATGGTCTTGCTGACTTCGCCGAGTGCGTTCGCCGATCCTGATCCCGTCCCGGGGGGCGGGGCACTCCTCGATTCCCCGACGTTGTCGCTGTCCGATCTGGGTGCGGAGAAAGTCCTGTCGTTCTATGGCAGCCCCAGCTCGACGACCGTGTCGTTCCCCGTTCCCGTGGGTCTGATGCCGTCCGCTCTGAATCTCACCCTCAACCTGCCGTTCAATGTCCGCTCTGGTCTGCTCACCGTGATGCAGGGCGACCGCCTCGTGGGCAAGCAGGCCCTGCCGCTGGCAGATCTTTCGCCGGTGACGGTGCCGCTGAGCGGAATCGAGGTCGCCGACAACGTCGCGACGATCACGTTGACCATGACGTCGGCTCCGGAAGACGGCTACTGCCTGGATCGCTTCAACCCGATCGAACTGATCAACGGATCGGTCACCTTCACCGGGACCGAGATCGCCCCCACCACCGTCGCAGACTTCCTTCCGCCGATCGTGCGGGCGCTGACGATCGGCCTGCCGGCCAATCCCACCCAGTCAGAGTCCGACGCGACGATCCAGCTCGCTGCGGCGCTGGTCAAGCGATATGGGAACCAGGGGCCCGCCGTGACGGTGGTTCCGCTTCCCGACGGGGCGACGACCCTTGACCAGCCCGCCGCACCGCTCGAACGTCAGATCCTCGTCAAAGAAGGCCCGGACGAGGCAATCTCGCTGTTGGGTACCGAAGGCGTTCCGCAGCTGCTGATCTCGGGACCCGCCGACAAACTCGCCGATGAGACGCGCCTGCTGGGCGATGGCGCACTCGGCTTGGCGCTGACCGCCCGGGTGGTCCCGGACAAGCTCAGTTCGGGCCGTCGCGTCCAGCTTCCGGGCGACGTCACGACCGTCGCGCAGCTGGGCCAGACCAACCTGACCTCGAGCGGGGTTTCGCCGCAGGTAAGGATCGGGTTCGATCAGACGCGACTCGGCCACCCGGTCCAGGGCGTTCGGGTGCACCTCATAGGTACCTATACGCCACTGCCCAGCAGCTTCGGTGCCCAGATCCGCGCGACGGTCAACGGTGAGGACGTCGATTCCTGGGCCGCCGACCCGGCCGGCGTCCTCGATCGCTGGATCGACGTGCCGGATCGGCTGCTGACCCGTTACACCGATCTGCAGGTTGCGGTGAACACCACCGGCAGCGTCGGCGGATGCAACGATTACCAGCCGATCATGCTGACTATCGACGGCACCAGCGTGGTGCAGACCAGCGTTGCGGTGCCGCCGATACCGCCCGGACTGGGAGCACTGCCGCAAGCGCTGATGCCCGCTATGCAGGTCGGTTTGGGAACGGACAAGTTCAACGACACCGTGCGCGCCGCGCAGATCATCGTCGGACTGCAGCGGATCAGCGCGTTGCCATTGCGGACCACCGTGACCTCGATCGACCAGGCGCGGGCCAGCCAGGATCCGGCTTTGCTGATCAGTGCCGACGGATGGACCGACAAATCCATCACCCTGCCGGTGAGCGCCGACGAGCGACGCATCATCGTCGATGATCAGGGGCAGGGCGGGGACCAGACCATCCTGACGCTCGATCCCGGCATCCAGTTCGGGTCACTGCAGACGGTGTTCGACGGGCACCGCTCCCTGCTCATCGCCACCTCCAACGGTGCGCCGGCGGAGCTCGACCGACTCCTGCAGTGGCTCAACGCGGACCGCTCGCGGTGGCCCCAGCTACGGGGCGCCGCGATCATCGCGGTCGCGGGCCGGGATCCGCAGTTGGTGGCCGGGCGCACCCCGGCGGGGGTCTACGGCCCCGCCGTGCCGGCGCCGAACGCTACCGAGGCCACACCGGTCGGGTATCGCTACGATCCGGCCTGGTGGGCCGCTGCGGGTGTGGTCGGCATCGCCGCCGCCTTCGCCGCGGCGATCGCCATCAGCGCTCGGCGCGCACACCGCACCGGGGCGACCCATCGGCGCGGCGAGTGAGACCGGGGGGCCGCAGTGCCGGACCGGCACAGCTGATTCCTATGTATCGCAGGTAGTGTCCGGGCGACTCGAGCATAAGGGGAAGCACATGGCGACGGAGTTCAAGGGCAAGATCGAACTCGACATCCGCGATTCCGAGCCCGATTGGGGTCCCTTCGCAGCGCCGGCTGCGCCCGACAATGCGCCCAATGTGCTCTACCTGGTGTGGGACGACATCGGCATCGCCACATGGGACTGCTTCGGCGGGCTGGTCGCCATGCCGGCGATGAGCCGGATCGCCGAGCGCGGGGTGCGGTTGTCGCAATTCCACACCACCGCGTTGTGTTCCCCGACCCGGGCCTCGCTGCTGACCGGTCGCAACGCCACGACGGTGGGTATGGCGACGGTCGAGGAATTCACCGAGGGTTTCCCCGGCATCAACGGCCGGATCCCCGACGACACCGCCCTGATTTCGGAGGTGCTGGCCGAACGTGGCTACAACACCTACTGCGTGGGCAAGTGGCACCTGACTCCGCTCGAGGAGTCCAACCTGGCCGCCACGCGGCGGCACTGGCCGCTGGCGCGCGGCTTCGAAAGGTTCTACGGATTCATGGGCGGCGAGACCGACCAGTGGTATCCGGAACTGGTCTACGACGGTCATCCCGTCGAGCCGCCGGCCACTCCCGAGGAGGGTTATCACCTCTCGAAGGACCTGGCGGACAAGACAATCGAATTCATCCGTGATTCGACGATGATCGCTCCCGACAAGCCGTGGTTCACCTACCTGTGTCCGGGCGCCGGACATGCCCCGCACCACATCTTCAAGGAGTGGGCGGACCGCTACGCGGGAACGTTCGACATGGGCTACGAGCGCTACCGCGAGATCGTGCTGGAAAACCAGAAGAGGCTCGGGATCGTTCCGCCCGACACCGAACTGTCCGAGATCAATCCCTACAGCGATGTGACCGGACCCAACGGCGAGCCGTGGCCGGAGCAGGACACCGTGCGACCGTGGGACTCGTTGACCGACGAGGAGAAGCGACTGTTCGCTCGGATGGCGGAGGTGTTCGCCGGGTTCTTGTCCTACACCGACGCCCAGATCGGGCGCATCCTGGACTATCTCGAGGATTCCGGACAGCTCGACAACACCATCATTGTGGTGATCTGCGACAACGGCGCCAGCGGTGAAGGTGGCCCCAACGGTTCGGTCAACGAGGCCAAGTTCTTCAACGGCTACATCGACACCGTCGAGGAAAGTATGCGGTTCTTCGACGAACTGGGGGGCCCGAGCACCTACAACCATTACCCCATCGGGTGGGCGATGGCGTTCAACACTCCCTACAAGCTCTACAAGCGGTACGCCTCCCACGAGGGCGGCATCGCCGACAGCGCAATTGTGTCCTGGCCCAAGGGAATCGCCGCACACGGCGACATCCGCGACAACTACGTCAACGTCGCCGACATCACCCCGACGGTCTACGACCTGCTCGGCATCGACGTCCCGGAGACGGTGAAGGGCATCACCCAGAAGCCGCTGGATGGCGTGAGTTTCAAAGCAGCCCTTGCAGATCCGAGCGCGGACACGGGCAAGGAGACCCAGTTCTACACCATGCTGGGCACCAGGGGTATCTGGCACAAGGGCTGGTTCGCCAGCGCCGTACACCCGGCCGCACCATCGGGCTGGTCGCATTTCGACCAGGATCGCTGGGAGCTCTACCACCTCGACAAAGACCGCAGCCAGTGCCACGACCTGGCCGGCGAGCATCCCGAGCGGCTCGCCGAACTGCAGGCACTGTGGTTCTCGGAGGCCGAAAAGTACAACGGACTGCCGCTTGCCGATCTCAACGTCTTCGAGATGGTCACTCGGCCGCGTCCCTCGCTGGCCGGTGATCGACCGCGCTACATCTATTACCCGCACACCGCCCCAGTTGCGATGGGTGCCTGCGTGAACATCGCCGGCCGGTCGTTCTCGGTTCTGGCCGAGGTGAGCATCGACGGCCCGGACGCCGAGGGCGTACTGCTCAAGCAGGGGGCCGGCCACGGTGGGTATGTGCTGTTCCTCGCCGACGGGCGCCTGCAGTTCGTCTACAACTTCTTTGGCGAGGAGGAGCAGCGGGTGATCGCACCCGACCCGGTGCCGACCGGTAAACATGTCCTCGGTGTCGGCTACGCGCGCACGGGCGTCGTCGAGGGAAGCCACACGCCGGTGGGCGACGCCACCCTCTACGTCGACGGCACCGCCGTCGCCACGCTCGCGAACGTCAAGGCGCATCCTTTCACCTTCGGACTGGCCGGTGGCGGGGTCAGCGTGGGGCGCAATCTGGGTCAGCCGGTGTCGACGGCCTTCCGTGCACCATTCGACTTCCGCGGCGGCACGATCGACCGGGTGATCGTCGACGTTTCCGGTGCGCCCTATACCGACGCCGAGCGCGAACTCGCGGCGGCCTTCGCCAGGGACTGAGCGCCACGTCATACTGGTGCAGTGACAAGGCTGGTATGGACCGCCGCGGCGGCCGCCGTTCTGGCCGTCTGCGGTGTTGCCGGCTGTTCGCGAAGCGACGACGGAACGCCGGTTCGTTCCGAGTCATCGACCTCGACAAGTGCGGGCTCCTCGGCGCCGGCACACACCACTGCCGGGACCTCACCCAAACCCTCATCGGGGTCGACCGATACCCCCGAGTCCGCACAGCCGGGCGTCCTGGAGACCACCCGTGAAGCCGTTCCGCCCAACGCCCTCGCCTGCTTTCGGGAGGTCTCCGGGCAGACGGCGGTGGCTACTGTCGCCGATCCGGCCGCCCCACGGATCACCATTTCGGTTCCACCGGGTTGGTCGGTGAGTCCGGGCAGCGGTGACGTCGGCGTGCTGCTGGCGGGTCCAGACGACATGGTCGCCCAGGTCACCATCGCGGCCACCTCGATGGACCCGGCCGCAGCCTTCACCCGGTATGCCGACGACGTGATGGCGCGATATCCGATCAGCACGCTGAGCCTGCTGCCCGGCGACTTCTGCGGCTACAGCGGTCAGAGGCTGATGGGCACCTGGGCGCAGGATCCCGACCAGTCGCTGCAGTACCAGGATCGAATCGCGCACATCTGGACCAACACCAAGGACTATCTGGTCGCCGTTCACGTGGAGGCACCGTCGGGAACACCCGGCTTCGACGCCGCGGCCGATGTGCTGACCGGCGAGTTCAGCATCGTCTTACCCTGAAGCCATGCTCACCGAGCTCGTTGAGGTTGCCGGCGGCGCGTTCCGAATGGGTTCGACCAGCTTCTACCCGGAAGAGGCGCCGATCCACACGGCCACCGTCGCAGCCTTCGCGATCGAGCGGCACCCGGTCACCAACGCGCAATTCGGCGACTTCGTCGAGGCCACCGGCTATCTCACCGTCGCCGAGCAACCCCTCGATCCGGCGCTGTATCCCGGGGTGGCTGAGGCCGACCTGTTGCCGGGTTCGCTGATCTTCCGGCCGACGACAGGACCCGTCGACCTGCGGGACTGGCGGCAGTGGTGGGACTGGTCGCCCGGCGCCAGCTGGCGCCGGCCTTTCGGTCCGGGCAGCAGCATCGCCGACAAGCCGGATCACCCGGTGGTGCAGGTGGCCTATCCCGACGCGCTCGCCTATGCGCAGTGGGCGGGGCGCCGCCTTCCGACCGAAGCCGAATGGGAGTACGCCGCCCGGGCGGGCAGCACCGCCACCTATGCCTGGGGAGATGAACCCACCGTCGGCGGTGTCCTGATGGCCAACACCTGGCAGGGTCGGTTTCCCTACCGCAACGACGGTGCGCTGGGCTGGGCGGGCACCTCCCCGGTGGGCACCTTCGCCCCCAACGGGTTCGGCCTGGTCGACATGATCGGCAACGTCTGGGAGTGGACGACGACACCGTTCGCGGCGCATCACGTGATCACGGGGGAGCCGCAGAACTCGTGCTGCCCGCCGCCGACTGGCCCGGATCCATCGGTGAGCCAGACGCTCAAGGGCGGTTCGCATCTGTGCGCGCCGGAGTACTGCCACCGATACCGGCCGGCCGCTCGCTCGCCGCAGTCCCAGGACAGCTCCACCACTCACATCGGTTTCCGCTGCGTGGCCGACGTCGGTTGAGCCGAGCCTCTCGTCGTCGAGACTCCGGGGCCAGGGCCGTGATCAGCGCGGATTTGGAGCTTTGCAGCTCGTCACCTAGTATTTAGGGGTTGCCTAGGGCAGACCTCGGCCGTCCGGACTCGTCCAATGTCGGCCCCGCGTGCTTTTGGGTGACAAAGACCGCGCACGACAGTCTCCAGTTTGGACTGTTTCAAGGGATTTTGTCGTGCAAACAGTTACCAGATCTAGGAGATCTAGTGATTCAGCAGGAATCGCGGCTCAAGGTCGCCGACAACACGGGCGCCAAGGAGATCTTGTGCATCCGTGTGCTGGGTGGCTCGTCGCGGCGCTACGCCGGCATCGGTGATGTCATCGTGGCGACCGTCAAGGACGCCATCCCCGGTGGCAACGTCAAGCGTGGTGACGTGGTCAAGGCCGTGGTCGTGCGCACTGTCAAGGAACGTCGCCGCGCTGATGGCAGCTACATCAAGTTCGACGAGAACGCCGCGGTCATCATCAAGAACGACAACGATCCGCGCGGAACCCGCATCTTCGGCCCGGTCGGGCGCGAGCTGCGCGAGAAGCGCTTCATGAAGATCGTCTCGCTGGCCCCGGAGGTTTTGTAAATGAAGGTCCACAAGGGCGACACCGTTCTGGTCATCGCCGGTAAGGACAAAGGCGCCAAGGGCAAGGTCCTGCAGGCCTACCCGGCCCGTAACCGGGTGCTCGTCGAGGGCGTCAACCGCATCAAGAAGCACACCGCGCAGTCGGCCAACGAGCGTGGCGCGTCATCGGGCGGCATCGTCACCCAGGAGGCACCGATCCACGTCTCCAACGTGATGGTCGTCGACTCCGACGGCACGCCGACCCGCATCGGCTACCGCACCGACGAGGAGTCCGGCAAGCGGGTCCGCACTTCCAAGCGCAATGGCAAGGACATCTGAGCATGACAACCGTGGAGAAGGTTCAGCCTCGGCTGAAGGCGCGCTACCGCGAAGAAATCAAGGACGCGCTGAACAAAGAGTTCGACTACGCCAACGTGATGCAGATCCCGGGCGTGGTGAAGGTCATCGTGAACATGGGTGTCGGTGACGCCGCCCGCGACGCGAAGCTCATCAACGGCGCGGTCAACGACCTCGCGCTGATCACCGGCCAGAAGCCGGAGATCCGCAAGGCGCGTAAGTCGATCGCCCAGTTCAAGTTGCGCGAGGGCATGCCCATCGGCGCGCGGGTGACCCTGCGTGGCGACCGCATGTGGGAGTTCCTCGACCGGTTGGTCTCCATCGCGCTGCCCCGTATCCGCGACTTCCGCGGCCTGAGCCCGAAGCAGTTCGACGGCCACGGCAACTACACCTTCGGGCTCGCCGAGCAGTCGGTGTTCCACGAGATCGACGTGGATTCGATCGACCGGCCCCGCGGCATGGACATCACTGTCGTCACTTCGGCGACGAACGACGACGAAGGTCGGGCGCTGCTGCGGGCGCTGGGCTTCCCCTTCAAGGAGAACTGAGCAGATGGCAAAGAAGGCACTGGTCAACAAGGCCAACAAGAAGCCTAAGTTCGCCGTGCGGGCCTACACCCGCTGCAACAGGTGCGGTCGTCCGCACGCCGTCTACCGCAAGTTCGGCCTGTGCCGAATCTGCTTGCGCGAGATGGCCCACGCCGGCGAACTGCCCGGTGTGCAGAAGTCCAGCTGGTAACAGACCACTACAGAACAGGTGCGCAGCAGGCCCGGCGGGATTCACCGCAGGGAACCGTTGCGAGGAAGGTAGACAGGCCCAGTCATGACCATGACGGACCCGATCGCAGACTTCTTGACACGTCTGCGCAACGCCAATTCGGCGTATCACGACGAGGTGACCTTGCCGCACTCGAAGATCAAGGCGAACATCGCCGAGATCCTCAAGAGCGAGGGTTACATCAATGACTACCGCACCGAGGATGCCCGGGTCGGTAAGGCGCTGGTGGTCTCGCTCAAGTACGGCCCCAACCGGGAGCGCAGCCTTGCCGGGCTGCGCCGGGTGTCCAAGCCCGGTCTGCGGGTGTACGCGAAATCGACCAATCTCCCGCGGGTCCTCGGTGGCCTGGGCGTGGCGATCATCTCGACATCGTCCGGACTTCTCACCGACCGCCAGGCAGCCCGGCAGGGCGTCGGCGGCGAAGTCCTCGCGTACGTGTGGTGAGGGGATAGCAGACATGTCGCGTATTGGTAAGCAGCCGGTGACGATTCCCGCCGGTGTAGATGTGACGATCGACGGCCAGAACCTGTCGGTCAAGGGCCCCAAGGGCTCGCTGCAGTTGGCGATCGCCGAGCCGATCACCGTGGCGCGCAACGACGATGGCGCCATCGTGGTCAGCCGGCCCGACGACGAGCGGCGCAGCCGTTCGCTGCACGGGCTCTCGCGCACTCTGGTCTCCAACCTGGTGACCGGTGTGACCGAGGGTTACACCACGAAGATGGAGATCTTCGGCGTCGGTTACCGCGTGCAGCTCAAGGGCAACAATCTCGAGTTCGCGCTCGGGTACAGCCATCCCGTGGTCATCGAGGCGCCGGAGGGCATCACCTTCGCGGTGGAGACCCCCACCAAGTTCTCGATCTCGGGTATCGACAAGCAGAAGGTCGGCCAGATCTCGGCCAACATCCGTCGGCTGCGGCGTCCGGACCCGTACAAGGGCAAGGGCGTGCGTTACGAGGGTGAGCAGATCCGCCGCAAGGTCGGAAAGACAGGTAAGTAAGCCATGGCTCAAGCACAGACTGCAGTCACCGATCGCACACCGATCGGTACCAGCGTCTCGGCCGCGCGCCGGGTTTCGCGCCTGCGCCGGCACAACCGGTTGCGCAAGAAGGTCGTCGGCACCGCCGAGCGCCCCCGTCTCGTGGTCAACCGCTCCTCGCGGCACATCCACGTGCAGCTGGTCAACGACGCCAACGGCACCACCGTCGCTGCGGCGTCGTCCATTGAGGCCGATGTCCGCGCCATCGAGGGTGACAAGAAGGCCCGCAGCGTGCGGGTCGGCCAGCTGATCGCCGAGCGTGCCAAGGCCGCTGGCGTGGAGGCTGTCGTATTCGACCGCGGTGGCAACACCTACAGCGGCCGCATCGCGGCGCTGGCCGACGCGGCTCGCGAGAACGGACTCAAATTCTGATGATCATTCGTAACGGAAGGACCGCATGATGGCGGAGCAGACCGCAGCCGGCAGCGCGCCGGATACCGGCGCCCCCTCAGCCGGCACCCGTACCGACGTACAGCGCAGCGGTGGGCGTGGCGACCGCGGCGGACGTGGTGGCCGCGACGATCGTGGTGACCGCGGTGGGCGTGGTGGCCGCGACGGCGGCGAGAAGAGTAACTACCTCGAGCGCGTGGTCACCATCAACCGGGTGTCCAAGGTGGTCAAGGGTGGCCGCCGCTTCAGCTTCACCGCTCTGGTCATCGTCGGCGACGGCAACGGCCTGGTCGGCGTCGGCTACGGCAAGGCCAAAGAGGTGCCCGCCGCGATTGCCAAGGGTGTCGAGGAAGCGCGCAAGAACTTCTTCCGCGTCCCGATGATCGGTTCCACCGTCACCCACCCCGTCCAGGGTGAGGCTGCGGCCGGTGTCGTGATGCTCCGTCCGGCCAGCCCCGGTACCGGTGTCATCGCCGGTGGCGCGTGCCGCGCCGTGCTGGAATGCGCGGGCGTGCACGACGTGCTGGCCAAGTCGCTCGGCAGTGACAACGCGATCAACGTGGTGCATGCCACCGTCGCCGCGCTCAAGCTGCTGCAGCGTCCCGAAGAGGTGGCTGCCCGTCGCGGGCTGCCGATCGAAGATGTCGCGCCGGCGGGAATGCTGCGCGCGCGTCGGGAAAGCGAAGCGCTGGCTGCTGGAGCGGCCGCGCGTGAGGGAAGCGCATAACGATGGCAGAGCTGAAGATCACCCAGGTGCGGGGCACCGTAGGCACTCGCTGGAATCAGCGTGAGAGCCTGCGGACGCTGGGCCTGAAGAAGATTCGTCAGTCGGTGGTCCGCGAGGACACTCCGCAGACCCGCGGACTGATCAAGGTCGTGCACCACCTTGTGGAAGTCGAGGAAGTCCAATGAGCGTCATCAAGCTGCATGACCTGAAGCCGGCCCCGGGGTCTAAGACCGCGAAGACCCGTGTCGGTCGCGGTGAGGGCTCCAAGGGCAAGACTGCCGGTCGTGGCACCAAGGGCACCAAGGCCCGCAAGAACGTGCCGTCCACCTTCGAGGGCGGGCAGATGCCGATCCACATGCGGCTGCCCAAGCTGAAGGGGTTCCGCAACCGGTTCCGCACCGAGTACGCCGTGGTCAACGTCGGCGAGATCGCCAAGGCGTTCCCGAAGGGCGGCACCATCGGTGTCGAGGACCTGGTGGACAAGGGCCTGGTCCGCAAGAACGTGCTGGTCAAGGTTCTCGGTGACGGCAAGTTGACCGCCAAGGTCGACGTGACCGCGCACAAGTTCAGCGGCAGCGCCCGTGAGGCCATCACCGCGGCAGGCGGTTCGGCCACCGAGCTGTAACTCCGCTATCGGATGCAAAGGCTCCCGCACGCTCGGCGTGCGGGAGCCTTTGCATCTGGTGCTCCCTAGGAGCCTGCTGAATTAGGGCGTTTGGGGCGGGGTGCCTCAGAGCGCTCTGTGGCGCGTGTGTTCCCTCAGACCTGAGGGCCGACAATTCGAGGGTCACCCCGCCGTGTCGAGCGTGGCATCTGTGCTGTGTGACGGCAAGACCTGGTGGTCTGTGCTAGGCGATGGCCCAGGTGGTGCCGGTGTGGGTCAGGCCCATCGTGATGAGGCGTCGCAGGTTCAGCGCGGCACTGCGATGGTGGAGCCAGTAGCCGTTCTTCGCGATTCCGCGGTAGCGGAGTTTGCGGTTTCCTCGGGTGAGCCAGGCGATCGAGCGTTCCACCATGGGGCGGTGTTGGCGGTACTCGTCCTGCCACTCGGGTGTGCGGGCGACTGCTCGGGCTGCGCGTAGACGCTGTTCGTGTTCACCGATGGTGAGCTGGCGTCCACGCTTGGCAGTGGTGCATTGCGTTGTCAAAGGGCATGAACGACAGTGCCTCTCGAACTTCACCCCACCCCTGGGTGCGATACCGGCGGTGTGGCCGGCCGGGCAGGTCACGGTGCGGGCATCGAAGTCGATGCTGAAATCGTCGCTGGTGAATCCACCGGGCACCGGCGCGCGCAGCGGCGTCGGTTTGATCACGGCGATGTGCTTGCGTTCGGCCAGTGCGGCGCGGGCGTCGCCGGTGCCGTAGGCCGAATCCCCGAGCACCCGCACTGGAGCGGGTTCGTCGTCGAGCAGGGCCAACCCGACCACGGCTTCGTGGTTGTCGGGGCCGTTGGCCTTGGTCAGGGCGCAGTCGGTGATGATGCCGGTGTCGGGTTCGACCGCGATATGGGCTTTGAAGCCGTCCTGGCGGCGGTGCACCGTCTTGTGAGCGTGGCGGGTGTCAGGATCGACAGTGGAGATGATCCGGTCCGGGGCGACCTGCTGGGCGATGCGCCACTGCCCGTCGGTGCCATCAGAGCCCTCGACGGGTTCGACGTCCTGGCCAGTGATCAGCGCCAACAATGCCACCGCTTCGGCGGCGCGGGGCCCGAGATCCTGCTCGGGGAGGTGACCGAGCAGTCGGTGCGCGTCGCTGACCAGGGCATCAACGAGCTGGTCACGGGCTGACTTGTCGTTCCAGGCGATCGCGGGTTTGCCCGGGTCGTCGTAGTCATGCGCAGTGCACTGGGCCTCGATGACCTGCGCGGCGTCGGGTACGTCGCGGCGGACCCGGCGGATCGCGGCAATCAGCTGCGTGACGGTGTCCTGGGTGGCGACCGCGTCGTCCAGGACGGTGGAATCCAGCGCCCGCCGTGTCTTCTTGGCCAAAACTCCGGTCTCGGTGACGACGGCTTTGACCGCCTCGAAGATCCGGTTCGGGCGCTCTGAGGCCGCCAACCGGCGCCGCCAGTAGGTCAACGTGGTGGAGTGAAACGCCGTCGCGGTGATCGGCATCCCGCAGGCCGCCTTCCACCGCAGATCGAAGGTGACCGCCTCGACGGTCTCGTTATCCGACAGGCCGTGTAGCGCCTGCAAGGTGATCACCGAGGCCATCACCTCGGCTGGAACACTCGGTCGGCCCCGTCGTGACGGAAACAGATCGACGAACATCTCCTCGGGAAACAACTGCGAACGATGCGCCGCCAAGAAAGCAAACATGCTGTCGGACTTCAACAAATGCCCGGCAACCGACTCCGCATCCAACAACTCACGCTGATCATCCGAGCGACCTTGCACCCACCAATTGTCCCCAAAACCCCAGCACAACCGGCCCCGCCACGCGGGATTAATTCAGCAGGCTCCTAG
>NZ_JBSXPP010000035.1:0-23410 GCF_054073305.1 Mycolicibacterium sp. CBM1
AGCAAGTTCTAGAGTCCTGTAGCCCGATGGTGGGCGAGAAGGGACGATGAACGTATGGCTGGTCGGAAGCGGAACTCCGCAGAAGACATCGTGCGCAAACTGCGCCGTGCGGACGAACTGGCCGCCGAAGGCAAGACCGGCGAGGAAATCGCAGCCGAACTCGAGGTGTCTGCGGCGACGTTGTACAACTGGCGTCGCGCCTACGGCGGGATGGACACCGATGCCGCCAAGGAACTCAAGGAATTGCGCGAACAGAACGCCCGACTGAAGCGATTACTGGCCGAGGCCGAGCTGGTCAAAGACGCCTTGCGGGAGGTCGCAAAGGGAAAATTTTAGGCCCAGCTGCCAAGCGCCGCGCCGTCGGCATGCTCACCTCCATGATGGGCATGTCGGAACGGTTGGCGTGCAAAGCCGTTGGGCTGCCCCGCTCCACCTGCCGTCGCCTGCCGTTGTCGCAGACCCCCGCCGATCCCGATGCCGAGATGCGGGCCTGGCTGCGCACGTACGCGACGAAGAACCCATGCCATGGGTTCCGCCGTGCCTGGGCGGCGTTGCGCTACGACGAGCGCCGTGAGGTCAATTTGAAGAAGATCCACCGGCTGTGGCGCGAGGAAGGGCTGCAGGTGCGGGTGCACAGTCCGCGCAAGCGGGCCGGGGTGTCGTCGATCCCATCGATCGAGGCCGATGCCCCGAACGTGGTGTGGGCGATCGACTTCCAGTTCGATTCCACCGTCGACGGCAAGGCCATCAAGATCGCCTCGATGATCGACGAGCACACCCGCGTCTCACTGCTGCACATCGTTGAGCGGTCGATCACCGCCGACCGACTCGTCGCCGATCTCGCCAACGTGTTCGCCGCAGCGGGTGGGCCGCCGAAGGTGCTGCGGATGGACAACGGTCCGGAGTTCATTTCCCAAGCGCTGCAGCAGTTCTGTGACGGTCGGACTGGTATGTCGTATATCCCGCCAGGAGCGCCATGGAACAACGGACACATCGAATCGTTCAACAACCGACTACGCAAGGAGTGCCTCAACCGCAACCACTGGAACACCCTGCTCGAAGCCCGCGTGGTCATCGGCGACTTCAAGCACGAACACAACTACCGGCACCGCCACTCGGCCCTGGGCTACCGCACCCCGGCCGAGTACGCTGCCGTCTGCAGCTGCACCCACACCCCGATGGACTGCAACATCAACTGAAACTGGATCACACCACCCCGACTCAAGAACCGGGTGGACTCAGAATCGGGGACTCGCCAACCCCTCTGCGAACGCGGCCACGACCGACGGCCCGGCGAACACCCGGCCGTTCGATCCATGGAGCGTCCTAGACTTCTCCCGGTATCTCGGCACGCTGGAAGTTCCAGGCGCAAACAACGCGATCGCCCTCGCTGAACTCCTCAGTTCGCTCGAACGCGCCGGGCTCCTGTGGCTGGTGGGGCGAGATCCTCAGCTGCCAATCATGGCCGAGCGCTACTACTCTCCGGGGCGAATATCGCAAGGGCAGCGCAGCGGAAACTTATGGTTGGCACCGGTGTTTGGTGCGGAGCTGATCATCCCAAGCTACAACGCCGTGACAGTTCAACTCGCCGGTCACGACGAAGACGGCAACCCTGTCGACAGCTGGGGCACCGGCCTCGTCGTCGACCACCACCATGTGATCACCAACAAGCATGTCGTGACCGGACTCGCCGGCAAGAGTGCAGGTCTGTCCGTGTTTCCGTCACACAACCACCCCGACGCAGAACGGGTGGACTTTACGGGCATTGTCAGCGCACACCCCACACTCGACGTCGCAGTGATCAGGTTCGACATGCCCGAGGGCAAGTACATTCCGCGACTCGGTGGCATGGCGTTCCGCGACCCCGACTGGGCAGATGAGGTCTACGTGTTTGGCTATCCACGGGTACCGATGACAGCCGAGATGGCGATCACCGTCCAGCGCGGCGAAGTGGTCACCCCGGCCGCTCAGGCCATCCCCGACCGCCAGGACATCTTCCTGTACTCGGCGATCGCCCGGCCGGGCAACAGTGGCGGTCCCATCGTCGCCCAGGACGGACGCGTCATTGGGCTAGTCGTCGAGGACACCCCACCATCGACACGGGCGGGTGCATACGACAAACCCCCGAACTCGGACCACGAACGGATCGACCGTATCGAGAGCGAGGTAGAAGACCTGAAGGCCAAGGTCTCCGCGCCGCCGTTCTACCGCGGTATACCGTCGAGCCAGGTGATCCGCGCGCTCGATGAACTCGAGTTCGGCGGCATCATCGAGATGGACACGCTCCCGTAGTCGCGTGATCTCGACTCGACCCGCTCAGCGTCCGGTGAACCACCGGAACTTTGAGCACGAGGCCAAGAGTGACCCGGCGGATCTGAGTCACCTCGATTCTCTGAAATACGTATGTCATCCACAGACAAGCTGACGGATTTGTGCCAGCACCTCTTGCGCGTCGGTAGCCACAACCTGGAGCAGGACTTCATCCCCTAGATCGCTCGGCTCGATCACCGCTTTGATGACTTTCTCCAACGGCGTGCCTAATCGATAGAGCCGCACTTGTTCCCATTGGTACTGCGGTAACTCCGCCGGTAGATGGCCGAGCCCATAACCCTTAAGCCGGTCCGTAATGGCCGCGCGAATGTTGACACCCAACTTGGCCGCACCGTGAGCCTGCTTCAGCTCCTCCATGGTCGTGAGGTAAGGCCCGGGCGTATTCGCCACTTTGTCACGCAGGTCTTCATATGAAGTCATAGTTCAGATCATATTTACAAGAAAATTTTGTGTCAAAGATGAGAACAAATATGCCGCAAATCTAGTAACTAGATCTGATGGCTCACAGGAATGAGGGAGTCCCCGGGGATCACAGCCAGTTACAAGGGATTGTCGTGAACAGCGGGCGCGCGCCCATTCACCAAGCCCCCGGGTGCGGCCGGCGGGTGGAGACGCTGCTGTGCTGGCGTGAGAAAAGCCCGGCTGATGTCGCCTACGCCGCCGCGATGACGGGTATTGCCACTTCTTCGCTGATGTCGGTGGTCGCGACCAGCTCTGGCTAAAGGCGCGCGCACCAATCCCATTGTCTCCGAGCGGTTGTCGCTCAGTGGCGTAGAGCTAAAGTTCGAGCCCTCCGCGGTCGCGGTTGTGGGCGCGTTCCCGTTCCTGCTGGGCGTGACGATCGGTCAAGAACGGGTTGCGGGCCTGCATCTTCTGATAGGAGGCGAGGACGCGGCTGCGCCGGTCGAGCAGCTCAGCGGCCCCCGAGCTGGCCTGCGAGGGCGCGGCGGTGCGGGGTTCGCCTAGCAATGTGGTGACCCGTTCGGTGGCGGTGCGATGGGCTTGTGGGGTCGAGGATGTGCCGATCTGTTGTGTCCAGGGCAGGGTGTCTGCGAGTGCCTGGACGACGGTGTGGGCGGGTTGCCGCTCGGGTGTGGGTGTGTGGACAAGGAGGAGTTTGGTGTTGCTTGTGGTGGCGTGTTCGGTGAAGTAGTGCAGCAGTTTTGGGTCGAGGTGGTCGGCGTCGTCGATGATGAGCAGCGTGCCGCGCGGGATGTTCCACTGCCCTTTGTCGATCCGTTCGCGGGTCTCGCGCGGGCTGGTGATGCGGTCGGCGTCGTAGGGCTGGTGTGTGGCTTCTGCGGCCGCCCCGCGGGTGGCCGGCATGGCCATGACGTGTTTGTTTGTGCCGTGCACGGCGGCGGTGACCGCGGCTAGGGCCGCGTGCTTGTCGGTATCCGATCCCGCGGTGAGGACCTGGACGTTTTGCATGCTCGCGGTGATGGTGGTCACCGCTGCCCGGGTGGAGTCGTCGAGGTCCTGCCAGCCGTGTGCCGGCGGCGGGTACACGGTGGCTGGGCTGCGCTGCCAGGACGCTTCGATCTGGGTGACTTCGGCAACCAGCGCAGGTAGTTCGGTCGCCAGAGCGCGGTCTGCGAGGTGGTGGTGATGGTCGATGCGGGCGGTTGTGCGGGCGCGGGTGCGCCGCTCGAGCAAGTTGACGACGGGTTCGGTCAGCAGGGCACGGTCGGTGTCGGCGGCGGCGATGGCGGCGGTCTGGTCGCGGGTGTCGCGACCCACGATCTGGGCGAGTAGCGCGGCGGCTTCGCGGGCGGTGCCGCGGCGTCCGATGTAGACAGCGGGGGCGAGTTCAGCGTGCGCGTGGTCGGCTTCGGCGGCGTCTTGCGTGTAGAGGTAGACGTGGTTGGTGTCGCGGCCGCGGGTGAGCCCGACGTAGGCCAATCCCTTGTGGGCTGTGTCGGAGAGCAGGGTGTGGGTGGTGTCAGCGGTCGCACCTTGGGCGGCGTGCACGGTGACGGCGTAGCCGAGGTGCACTTGGGTGCGGAGATAAGTGCCTGCGAACACCGCGTATGCGCCGTCGCTGAGGCGGCGGCCAGCGATGCGGCCGGTCTTCGGGTCGACATCAATGATGTCCCAGCGGTGGCCGTTACGGACCGGGTCAGCGGTCTGTTGGCGGGTCCCGTGAGCGTCGTAGACGGGGATGTCGGGGTCGTTACGGCGGCTGATCACGACATCGCCGACAGCGATGCGGTGGCCGCGGGCGGCGGCAACGGTGGGGGCGTTGGCGTCGATGGTGTCGTGGTGGATGCGGGTGTTCAGCGCGTCGCACATCTCCCAGGAATCGCCGACCAGCAGCGCGTCTTTTCCGGCCTGGCGATCGCAGGTGAAGGCGGCCAGCGCGTCGGCGGCCATGGTCACCGTGTCCCCGGTGGCTAGGCGGCTGTGGCGGCGATACCAATCCACGGCACGCCGGCGTGCCGCGGCGCCGCCGTGACGCACGCCGAGGGATGCGGTGCGCTCTTCGACGTCGCGCATGCGCCAGACTTCGGTGAGGTGTTGGGTCCACGGGAGATCAACGCAGAGTTGGTCGAACATGCCGCCGCGCGACTTGACCGGGGCGAGCTGGTGGGCGTCGCCAACGAGGACAGTTTTGGTGCTTGCCGTGGTGGTGGCGGTCAGCAATTCGCGCAGTGCCGGGGTGCCGACCATGCCGGCCTCGTCGACGACCACCACGGTCCGTGGATCGAATGTAAGTGATCCGTTACGCAGCCTTTTGAGTGCTGCGGCGACGGTCAGTCCGGTGTCGCCAGCGTGCTCGCGTACGGCGATGTCGACGGCCTTGCCGGTGGGCGCGAGCACCAGCACGCGATCGTGTCGGGGGCTGCGTTGGACGGCCTCGCGCAGTGCCCGCAGGGAGGTGGTTTTGCCCGCGCCGGCGGGTGCGGAGAGCGGCTGGACGAGCCAGGGCGCGTTGGCGATGGCGGTGACGGCGCGGGCCTGCTCGGTGGAGAGTTCCTCGGTGTCGATGGCGTTGGCGGGCAGGGCTGCGGCGGCATGCTGCGCGCCCATCAGCGACACGATGGCGGCCTCTTCGCCGATGATCGGCGCGGTTGTGAACCGTTCGTGTCCTTCGCGTTCATGGGCCGCGCGCGGGGCGGTGAGCGGGACGGCCATCCGGTCGGCCAGGGCCTCCAGTAGGGCGAGCGGACCTTGCGGTGCGCCATCGATGGCGACGGGCAACCGGGCACCGATGGCTTCGATGAGATCAGCGCGGGTGAATGCCGGTTTGGTGATGCCCGCGGCTGCGGCGCGGGCGGCGTCCAATACGTTCCCGCGGGCGGTGCGCCGCGCGTGGCGGGCCGCGGCTTGCCCAGACTCGCGGATGGCGAAACCGCGTTCATCGGCAGCCCACGATGCCCGTAGTTCGGCCCAGGACAGGCTCTCAGGCTTGCGGGGACGGGTCGCCTTTTGCGCGGTCGCCAGCTGCGCAGGGGTGGGGTGGTTCGGGTCGTCACAGGCGAGGTTGGCCGCGGCCCACTCGCGCAGTTGAGTGGCGCGCTGCGACCAGGCGGTGATGGTTTCGGGGTCGATGCCGGCGATGTCTGCCTGGCCGGTGTGCGGGTCGACCGGCTCCCATTCCAGGTCCATCGACTGGTGCAGCTCGTGGCGCAGGGTGGCTTGATAGATGATGCCGGCGGCTTTGGCTTCGTGGTACAGGGATTTGCTATCGATCGACACCAGTTGGCCGTCGGCGCGGGCCTGTCTATTGGGCAGCAGAACGTGGGTGTGCAGGTGTGGGTCCCCGGTCCGCGATGTCTCGTGTTGGTAGGCCGCCGTGACGAGTCCGGGTAACCGGACAAGGTCTTTGTTGCCCGTGCTGGGGTTGTGGACGCGGGTGTAGCCGGCGTGGTTGTGGAGGTACTCCAAAGCCTCGGAAACCGCGACCTTGTGGGCATCGGTAATCGCTTTGGACAGCACCTCATCTCCGCCGACTGCGCGGGCCAACGAGACACTTTTCGGGGGGCTGAAAACAAGATCGAACCCATGGACTGAGCGTTCGCCGAAGGCCCGTCCGGTGGCGCCGTTGGGGGCGATTCCATCAACAATCCAGTGCTCCACGACATCAAGATCAGCCATTCCACCGCCACGGTCTGAGGCGCTCAATCCGGTCAGTGCGGCGGCTTTTTCACTACCCCCGGACAGCATCCAGACCGGGGCTCTGGTTTCGGTTTCGGAGTAGTACTCCCCGAGCCCGCCGCCAGCGCGTTGGCGATCTGCGGCGGCGTTCATCGCCGCGCGTGAGGTGTCGTTGTAGTACGCCATCGAGCGGGCTTTGAGCCGCGAAATCGTCAGCACCGCTCTCACCCCGTTTACCCGCTCGGTCACCTGCCCAGGGCGGGCGGTGTGGCCACCGAAGGTGGTTACACCGATGCTTGCATCACCTTGTGCCAATGTGCCATGCCTGTAGCGGGCAGTTTGGGGTGAATTGCTTTGGGGCACAGTCGGTGTGGCGGTAATGTGCGGTACAAAGCGGTAATATCCGGTAAAAAGGTGTTGCGGCAGAGGATAGTTGATGGATGGGGCAAGGGTGTGAGTGGTGAAGCGAGGTCCTTGGAGGCAGCGTTGACGTTGACGGTGTTAGCAGGACTCGACGGTGCGCATTCGGCGTCGCTGATCGAGTTCGTTGTCACCGGTGTCACTCCGCCAGCAGATGCGCGGTCAGTCGATTTTGCGCTTTCCGGTGAAGGCACTCCTCCGGTCCCGCTGTGAGAACAGCGTTTCGATCACTGCACCGACCGTCGCGAGTGGACCTGGGATCACAATTTCGTCGGTTCGGTGGGCAGGCCGTCGGCACGCAGGTCCGCATACACCAGCTGGGCCAGCTGATCCGCCAGGGCGTCGTGCCGGTCGATCGGCAGGGGTTGGTGATCCTCGGCCCGCGCGGCCAGTAGGTAGCTCGCCTTGATCCGGAACAGCGCGGTGAAGTCCGGCGACGGCCACACCGCGGCCGCTAGGTCCTCCAGTTCCGCACTTGGATCGGTCCGGTAGTAGGTGCTAGTCCATCGCTGATCCCATGGCGCCTGAGCGCGATCGGGTCGCGCCGCCGAGCCGTCGTCGAGCCAGTCGTCCGCAGGCGGTGGGATCAACGTGTAGAGCTGTTGGCCGAGCACCAGCTCCTGGGCCTGGCTGGTCGTGGTGTTCATCAATCCGACCTTGGTCAGGAAGTCCGGGTGCTGCCCGGTACGGGCGGTCCACTCCTGGATCGCTTGCTCGCCCAGTTCCGCGGCTAACTCGGCAACCTGACGGCTCAGTCGAACTGCTTCCTGGCCCACGAACTCACGTTGCTGCTCGGGTGTCCACTCCGGTGGCAGCAGAGTATGGCTGGTGTACACCTGCGTCACGACCTGCCGAATCTCGGGGCTGCTGGCTGGCACCTGTGAAGCGCCGGAGTAAACCACCCTCGACTGCATAGGCTCCAAGGATAGGGGCCATACGGATTGGCGGCTGGGCGGTCGGGTCGGGTGCGTTGAACGAGCTCGGCGAGAGATCGGTGGATGTGTTCTGGATCGGTCGCCAACTCGAATTGTCCATTCATTGGTTGCCACGGCCAGGCGGGCGGGAATACGGGCCCAGAGCTGCCCGTGATTCGGCGGTCAAAACGGCACTTCACTCTCCGCGACCGCGGGTTGAGCCGGTTACCGATCGGCCCGAGTAGATCACGTTTCCGGTCAAGCGGCGATTACGCTTCCCGTTGTCAACCAGGACTGACTTCCGTCTCGATTACGCCTTTGGTGCAACGATTTCCAACCCTCGTGACAGGCCGGATCGATCGACTCGGCGATGCGGTGGGCTGGACAGCGCCGGTGCCCGCGCGTTGAGCCGGTTGATGTCCCAGCCGTGGCGGAGCATGTACATGAACAATCGCGACAAACGCGCCCACGCGTCCCGCACTGTCAAACCGCTGCACAAGCTCGCCGCGTACGACATGGGCGAACTCCGCGTGCTCGTGTCGGGCTAGCGTGCGGATCGTCGACATACACAACAGTGCCATGCCCATATATGCGCGTCTTAAATCGATGTGGCTCCATCTCACGCCTGCTCGGACCCAGGAAAGCGCGTCTGTCGTATCCCCAGCCGCTTGGCGTCGAGTTCTGGGTCAAGATATGGCGATACCAGATCGTGATCGCGGTGTCAATGTGATATGAGTCATGTTGCAGGGCGGTGGCGTGCACGAGGGGTTTTCTGGGCATGTAGCCTATAGTCACCATCCAGAATGAATTGACTCACCGGGTACAGGTAGGGGCCCTGAAGGGGACGGCGAAGACGTGGCTCCAATCGTTGACTGCAGCTCAGACGGGCAGGTCGGCACCGTTGCCCTACGGGGAGCGCATTCGTTTGGTGCCGTCAGGTCTTTCAAAGCTCAGCTCGATGACGCGGCGTCGGGCGATCGTGACATCTCTATCGATTTGCGGGAGTTGACGGGCCGTCAGCGCCAGCGCTCCATCGGCCGGCTGGGCCCTATCGTCACCAATCTGCTGCTGCGAGACGACTTGCAAGTCCGGCCGCTATCGGTTCACCCGCCTGCAACGGCATCGCCGGCTTCCCAGTTGGCTAGGTCTGGCATGTTTTTTGCCCTCGCTCGCCATGACTCAGGGCTCCAAGTGACATCCGACAGATCGGCGCTGTTCTCTGACCAAATCCAGAAATGGCGCCATGACTGGCGTGCAGTGGCTCCTCGCGATGCACTCTTCGACATCGCTGAGGCTAATGACGCGAACCAGCCGGCGGAAATCGGATCGAGGATCGTTGCCTTCCTCAATCCATCGCCATCAAAGATCGATGTGTCAAGTCGACAGAACGCTATCTATCCCTGGCTTCGAGAGATCACCAAGGGCAATAAGAAATATACCGCCGAGACGCGTCAACAGATGCTGCGTGAGATCAGCATTATCACCACAGAGCTACTCGACAATGTCGTCCATCATGCGAGGGCCTCAAAGAGCATCATGACTCTTTCGGGCATTGAGACCCGAGAGCCCTGCCTCCAAATGGCTGTGGTCGATAACGGCTGCGGCATTGCCAATAGCCTCCTTGACCGTGGCGAGAAGGTTGACGCCGTCGAGTACCTCGCTGGCTTGGTTACCAATCGGCATTCTCTCCGCGACATGGGGCGCGGTGATGGAATCGCAAAGATAGCCCGGCGGACCGAAAAATGTGGTGGCACACTGCTCATCGCATCGGGCCCGATTCCAGCAACCGGGCGGTCGGTCGTAGTTGACTACGACCACCCAGCTGGCGACCGCAAGAATCGAGTTTTTGAGGATGATCTCGGTGTGCAAGGGACCGTCGCAGTCGTACGCATTCCACTTGATCCCTCGCGGTATTCATCGTAATTCCTACTTACGTTGTTTAACTCTCTGACGCTCAAACACGAATCCGGCTACATATGGTTGCACGCTCAGAATTCTTCAACCTGCCAAATGATCAGACCGATGGCTATCTGCGTATAAATACGCAAACGTATCGCATCTCGAAGTCAATGCATCCGGTTAGTGACCGCGGTTTGGTGTTCGTGGACATTGAGGGCGTTCCTGACCCGGACATAGTGATACATGCGCTTCATCAGGAGCCTCTATTCACCTGTGAGAGCATCATCTTTCGTTGGCCATATCTTGGCGGCGAGAAGCCCAAGAGGCGCAAAGCAATCAATGCGTTTCTCGACCATGAGCCGATCAGCACGTTCCTGGCCGGCTGCGGGGTTGTGCATGTCGGAGTCATGCAATTCGCGCTGGGTGCCCTGCCCACGATCGACTGGCGCGGTGGTGTCGCCCCGACAAACGCCGATGGCGAAGGTCGACTCATGGACCGTGCCCTCCGCTGCGAGATCCGGGCGTTGCTTGAGTATGGCCACGCGATTTGGCGCCCAACGAATTATCACTACCAGTTGCCATCCGGTGATCACACTGACTCGTTCATCCGATTCGCGGATGCCTTCCGGACGCCGCGTGATGTCGAGGTGATTGCGACGTGGTTCCTCCAGTACTTGGTGGACAACATAGCGGTCGTTCTTGATACAGCCTCGCTGATACCGCTTGTGAGTGAATTCAGGCGGCTGCTTGCTGCCGAGGGTGCAACCATTGCCGGAAGCGAAACCTTAGACAACTACCCCTCCACCAGCCTGGAGATTCAAGAGGCAATTCAGTCCATTGGCCAACGTGACGCAGTTCTTGCCATCATGTCGGTCAATGCGTCAGGGAGGTACAAAAGCCTTCTCGCAGAGGCGATCCGGTTCGAGACATCCCCCTCTCTTGTTGTTCTTATCGACAAAAAGAACGCTGGTGCTACCCGCGGTCATCTCGGCGCAATTGTCGGCGAAGTCCATCAGTCGAGCTGGGTCAGCATCGGCCGGCAAAGTGCCGACCTCACTCCTCTAGCTGCCGGATGCCCTCTCTGTCTGCAAAACGGCGTCTCGCAGACCGTTCGTATCGATTCCCGATCGTTCAATGCCTTTGCGCTGCCGCAAGATAACTTGCTGACACCTGATGTTAAGGCAGCCAGAGCGGTTCGCAGTTTTTTCGATCTGTGTGATGAACACGGCGCGATCGAGCTGAATTCGCGTTCTACCGAGTACATCCGACAAAAGCAGCCGCCCATGGGCGTAAAGATGCGACTCGATCGCCTGGTTGCGCAGGAATCGTTCCACGATCTCGTCATTGAGAAGATGACGACGGTTCTTCCTCCTTGCGAGAAGTACGACCAGATCGTTGTTTCTGATCGGGAAATGAAGATAGCGGGCTTCAACGAGCTGGTCGATAAGGTCGCCCGCCGCTTCGGGACTGCCAGAGCCGGGATTTCGCGCGTATCAGTACCGGGCGCGGACGATTCTGATATGACCTCGAATCAGGGACCTGAGGAGGCATCGAATCAAGAGCCCGATGAGGAGGCCACCACGCTTGCGGCGAGCAGGCGACCGCTCATCTTTTGCCTAGGCTCGGTCTCTGGTTGGCTACTTAGGCGGTTGCAGGTGCATGTCCAAAACGAATGGCATGATAAAGCTGAGTCTGCGGGCGAGGCTACTGCAGTCGTCGTTCATGCGCGCTCGATCACAGCAAGGAAGTGGGACAATCTCGAGCAGTCCTTCGAGAAACGTCTACACGCACTGTGGCATGTCTATTTACCGGATATAACGCCGCATGCCGACGAGGTTAACCTGCTCAAGCAGTCCAATATCAAACAAGTAATCGCCGACAGTGACTATCGAAATAAAGTCGCGCTCGCCGGGTTTTTTGAGAAACGCCTTGCGCTTGAGGCGGGCGTTAGCCCGATTACCGAAAGCAACGTTCTATGGTTTCCTACGCCTACATCGCGACTCCGTAATACTTCTGTGTATGGCACACGAATCAATGCTCTGACCACGTTTGCTGCGGTAGCTGCCGCGATTCAACATACGCGGCAAGACGCCCAGGTTACCGATCCGCGGTGGCCGGTTTTCGACTTTGTATCGATGGGTCGCTCATACTTCGATGGAGTTCTTATTGCTTGCATGCTCCGCTGGTGTGCGCCGAGTGAGGTGTGGTGGGGAACGAACCCGGCAGAGCGGAAGGCAAACATCGAATGGCTCATCCGAAACACTCGTGACCCCGACGATCAGGGAATCCTCTATTCCGAATTGATCATCGGGGCGGTACAGGGAAAAATTCCTGACTTCGCGATTGAATCAATGTGCGAGACTATCGCGGAAAACTACGCAGACTGGACAAGTGAATTTCTTTTGCCGATATTGGCGGCGTTAGTCTTGCTAGGCATTGACCATCCAGAAATTGCGCCGTTAATTGCCGAAATAGACGCGCATGTGCCAGCTACGGATAGCGAGCCTCAACTGTAGACAGGGTAGAGCGCAGAGCTTGGTTCGCGCAGCGGTCTTAGCTGTATTCCAGCGACGTGATTCCTTCTAAACCTGTACAGTGGGAGGGCTCGGCTGGCGGGAGGGAGTGTGTGCGCATCGTGGATCGGCGTATTGAGACGCCGTCGACTGTCGATGAGGCTCTATACCAGACAGTCTCGGACATGCTGCTCAAGGGGACTCGCATAGACGGTTCGAAAGAATCGTCATATGAAGTGTTGCACTACCGCACCGGGATGACGAACCCACGGGCCCGGATTGCCGCGCATCCGGCCCGGCCTCTCAACATTGTAGGTGCGGTCGCACGGTTCGTATGGATGATCGCCGGCTCAAACCGGCTTGAAGACATTGCGTTCTACGAAGACAAAGTTCGTGGCTACACTGACAATGATCTGACGGTGCCGGGCTCGAGCTATGGCAAACGGCTCTTCGACGCAGCCCCGGGACTTGACCAGATTCATGGAGTCATCGCGAGGTTACGGGAAGACCGTGATACACGTCAGGCTGCCGCAGTCGTGTGGGTGCCCGAAGACGCGGTCCGCAAATCGCACGACATCCCCTGCACGTTCGGGATGTTTTTCCATATCCGTGACGAGCGACTGGTCATGTGTACGGTCATGCGCTCGAATAATGCGTTTCGCCTACTGCCGTTCAACTTCTTCGAGTTTTCGCTGCTCGGCGAAATGATCGCCGCGACCTTGGACATCCCGTTTGGTGAATACGTCCACATCGCGGCATCGATGCACGTATATGACAATTTCGAGATGGAGAAGACCCGGCAATTGGCAGAGGAGGGTCCCGTTGCCTCAGGGGAGATGCCACCAATGCCGGGCACGGACCATGACCGCCTCCGCCGTGGTATCGATGACCGTGATCGCGAACTCGCGACCGCCATCGGCCAGGCCACTGAGTTGGCGCGTCTTGAAGCGAGACTCCGTCATGCGCATAGCGCCCAAGCCCTCGATGAAGTGCGTGCCGATGCCGCCGAGCGGCTGAACAGTTACTGGCTCGGGTTGTTCAACGTTCTGGTCACCTGGGGAGCAGCCAAGAGGGAACAGCGCGAACTCGTCGGCGAGCTGCTGGCCAGCTTGCCTGAATATGTGCGGGATTCAGTGCGCGCGACCGTCTCGAAATCGTTCCCCAAGCTGGTACAGGCGCCGCAGACTATCCGCGGCGAGCAAGAAGTGATGTTTGACCTCGGCGTTGACCTGCCCGCATTTAACGCAGCTTCCGCGGCTGCAGCACGGGCGGAGCAAGAGTCAGCGTCGGTCGCGGCGCTCGAGGCGATCGTGAACTTCCACACCCGGGTCCAGCCTATCGACGTCGCTAACATCCCGAAACTGGTGGAGTTGCTGACCCAAGACGATGTGGCACTGGCCGCACGCTCTGAAAGGGCGTCGGAAGGCACGCGCATTGATCGGTTCTCATTCCCCGACGAGGCCATCCAGGCCGCGATCGCACAACTGGGCTGAGCGTGCAGCACCGCGGAGACTCGCTTCGGGCGGCCGTTGCACCTCATCGTCCACCACGGGGATGATGAGGTGATGACGGGTGACGGACTCCAGCCGCAGCTGCCGTTCGACGAGCCTCAAGTCGACACGAATGAAGTCGAATATCGACAGCAGACGCGACTCGTCGGCTCGACGCGACCGCCATCTCGACATGCACAGCAGGCTCGGCTACCTGTGTCATTGGCTGCTTTCGCAGCCAAATGGGACTGCGCCGATCCCCAAACTGCCATGCGCAAAGCATGTGCCGATCTTCGCCACCGAACTCAACAGCGTGCTGCACCGTACGCGCTTACTCCGATGCTTGACACGCTGTCGGCGACGCGCGCTCAGGCTGGAGCCGGCGTGGGGGCACATGGTCGGCTGCATGCAAGCGCTACGGGCTGGACCGTTTACCGACGAACAGATCTGCCCTGGCGGAGAGTGAGGTTCACTGAAGCCCATGAGCTCGGACACATCCTGCTCTATCAACAGTTAGCGTTCAACCGTAAGTGGCTTGATGATCTACACAGCGATGAGGCCTATTTGCAGGTGGAGCGATTGTGCGATTTCGCCGCCGCAGAGCTGCTCATCCCGAGCGACGAGCTAACCCAAGATCTCACTCGACATCGGTTGGAGACCCTTGGCGACTACCTCTGGTTCTATGACCGATACATGACGTCACACCGGGCCCTCTTACGACGTGTGGCGGAAGTGACGCCCGCGACTGCTCTTACCGTGTGGTCTTGGCAGAACCATCGCAACGGCGCCAACTGGCGAATCCAGGAGTCCTACTGCCACAACGCCGACGGCGTTTACATTCCGCGCGGGATATCGCGCCGGCGCCTCGATCCTGACGTTGTCGGTATGGCGGTGGAGTCTGGCGCTGCCACGGCCCAAGGATGCGTCGATGTTCGCCAGCGGCGGTATACAGGTTTGATGACCGCACTGCACCCCAGCCATCGAGATCAGGCGGAACTGCCGATTTATCATGGTCGTGCAGTCCACGATGAGCCAGGATCGTCGGTTTACGTATTGCACCGTGCGATCACCCCCCGAACCGTGCTGGCGTTACGCCGACCTGGCCGCGCCTCTTGACTTAGGTTCACCGATCTGGCTCGTGCCACCACTGACAGGAATTCTGAATGCGCGCCTATATTTCTGGCCCTCTGCAGGGTTCGCCCGACCTCTCGGCGGCCCGCGAACTCTACGAGCGAGTTGCGACGATCGTCGCCGATGTGGGGCTGCACCCCTACGTTCCACACCTGCACACCGACCCGGAGCTCGCCAGCGAGATGACCGCAGTTGAGGTGTACCGGCACGACGTTGTGGCGCTCAACCAGGCCGGCGTCATCATCGCCCACGTCGGCATTCCCAGCACCGGAGTCGGCGCCGAGTTGGCGTTAGCGGCCAGCGCTGACAAGGCAATCATCGGTATCGCCCGCAGCCAGGAAAGCGTGTCCCGATTCGCCGCTGGCCTCATTGCTGAAAACGGCGGCCAGTTGATCCGTTTCAGCGATGACGACGATCTGCGCATTCAGCTGCGCCCTCGCATAGCCGCACTGTTGCGAGGACGCAATCGAGTAGCGAGTTGAAACCGGAACTTGAGGGCCGGCCCCCATCCCGGGCCCGCCGACCATATGTCGTGGTGACAGGGGCGATCGCTGCCGGCGCGTCCACTCTTTCGCAGGTGCTCATCGACACGCTTGCTTGGGACGCGTTGCTCGAAGGGAATGTCGAACAAGACAACCAATTCTTTACCGACGCCTACGGTGACTTCGCCCGCTGGGGCTTTCACAGCCAGGTCCACTTTCTGGTCAACTCGGCGCGCCGCCACGGTCGGCTTAGCGCCATGCTGGCCTCGCCGGGGCCTCACCCCGTCGTCGAGGATCGGACACCGTTCGAGCACACGGGGGCATATCTTCGCGCCTACGAGTCCCTGAACCGGATAGCCCCTCGGGAAGTTGCACTGCTGCGGCAACTGACTGCAATTCTCGAAGATCGATTCGTCGTTCCGGACCTGCTCGTATATCGACAGATGACTCCTGAGCAGCTACAAACCCGAGTCGCCCAACGGAAACGGATCGGAGAAGACGCCGCCGATTTCCCACTCCTGGACGCCATACGGATCAGTTTCGACTCATTCGTGCACGAGTGGGACCGGAGCCCGAAGATCATCTTGCCAGCGTCGGTTGACGTCCATGACTCTGTCGCAGTAGCCCCAGTGATCCGTCAAATTGAGAGTGCGCTGTCGCCGTGCGACAAGTCTCCGTAGTCGGGCGGCCCCGCAGCGTTTGTCGCAATATGTTTGCTCCCTGGGACATATCGTGACCGATCGGCGACTCACGCGGATGCGCGAGCTGGCGGCCGAGATCAGAGGGTGCACGGCGTGCGATGGAATGAATATCGCCGGCGTGACTCAATCGGCCCCCGGCTACGGATCCGTGACTTCCCCGGTCGTGTTTGTCGGTCAGAGTCTGTGTGGACCCTGCATGGCGTCGCAAGTCCCCTTCACCGGCGGAAGTGGGCGCCTGCTCGACCGCAGCTTGGAACTGGCCGGGCTGGCCAAGAGCGACATCTTCGTGACCAACGTCGTGCACTGCCATCCTCCGGCGAATCGTCCGTCATACGAACACGAGATCAGCAACTGCCGTTCTCACCTACGCGCCGAATTGGACATTGTGAAACCGCGGCTACTCATAGGCCTGGGTAAGGATGCCCGAGCTGCGCTTGAAGTAGATTTTTTGCCGTCGCGAGTACTGCCCTGGCCCTTCATTCGCCCCGCTAATAAACCCACAGTGCGCCACCCTGACCTGCTCTTCGTGCCGCACCCCTCGTGGGTCAGCCGACAGGCTAGCGACACCCGGCAGCGCTACGTCACTAGCTTGGCTGAGGCCGTAACGTGGATATTCGACGCCTGAACCTACCTGCGAGCGGGGACAATCCCGCAACAGGGCGGCATCGACCATGCCAAGGGTTGACAATGCTTGCCAGAAGAGTTCATTCAGCAGGGGAGATAATTAGAGTGCCTTCTGAAGTCGAACCCCACGCAGCGGCGACAAACTTCAGCGCATCGGGGTGTCATCAACCGCGCACGTCTCTGTTGGCTGGGCCGCACGAGGTCGGTCAACTGGCGGAGTCCATCACCCCGTCCGCTCACCTCGTTGCACCACCTGTTTGAGGTGCGCATGCGCAGGGAGCTCCAGCCAATCATTTGTACCTGCGCTGGGTCGACAGCCGATTTATGACAATCATCCGCTAGAACCGTCCCGGCGGCCACGGCGCTGCGGCCGATCGGTTCTTCGAAGGAGGTGCACATTGACCGATGTCAAAGACCACTATCCGCACGTTACCCGCCTAATTGCTGAGCTGTTCGACCGAGGGGAGCTGCCCAACGTCTGCGCAATCGATATCGAGCCTCGATACGGCTACGCCACGCGGATGACGTACGTCAATGGAGGCGTGCGCATCACACGATCCACCGACATTGGTGTAAATTCCAGCGCGGCATCGGCAATTGCGAAAGACAAGGACTACACGAAGTACTTTCTCGCCAAATTGGGAATTGATTGCCCGCCCGGCGAGACACTCGTCATGCCGTGGTGGGCAGCAAGAATCAGAACGCCGGTCCACGCGAACCGGTCCCTTGCAGACGTACTGGCGCGCCTCATTGAATCAGATATGTATCCGGTCTACGTGAAACCCGTTGATGGCTCCAAGGGTTTGGACGTCTGGCGGTGCGAAACCGAATCCGAGGTGTTGGCAGTGTTCGACCGATACGAGGAGGAACGGATCCGGGTTGCTCTGGTCGAACGTGAGATTCCCCTCCCCGACTTCCGCATCGTGGTGCTCGACGGCCGAGTGATTTGCGCCTATCGCCGTGACCCTCTGTCGGTCATCGGCGACGGGAAATTGACGATCGCCCAACTGCTCGAAAACAGAATGTCGGCGCTGTTAGGTGAAGGCTGTGACATCACGCATTACGATGCGGCACGTGTGTCCAACCGGCTGAAGGGCTTAGGCTTGACGTTGGAATCGGTGGTACCGCGCGGCGAAGTCGCCGTGCTATTAGACGTATCCAACCTCTCCGCAGGAGGAACCGGAACCGACCTCAGCACGCAAGCTGATCCGAGGTGGACAGATCTCGCCTGTCGAATCGGCACTTCGTTCGGCCTGCGATTGTGTGGGGTCGACATCGCTTGTCCGGACATCACGCGAGACGCTGGGCCGTACTCAGTCCTTGAGGTCAATGCATCTCCGGGGCTAGACCATTTCGCCGCGATCGGACACCGCCAACACGACTTAGTCGACATGATCTACCGTCAAGTACTGAACACATTGCCCTGACCGCCATCCAATCTGATCACGGACGTCGCCGCCGCGAATGTGGTAGGGGCCAAATTAGTTGATGAACAGCAACGTTGAACTGGACTTTGTGTTTGAGGCGATTTTGCGCGTTGAACGTAGGGCGTCAGACTCGGTGCCGGTAGTCGAGGTCGCCGACCGCGCAGTCCCTAGATCGGGCTGACAGTCCACAGAAACTTTCGTCGCTTGGGGAGTCGTTGACCGACCGAGACCTCGGCCATCTGCCTGTACTTGCGGCATTTGGCCGTTCAACCGAGCCGTAGGTTATGTGCTTGCCTCGATGTCGTCTCGACCTTCGGCCTAGTAGTCACCGACTTCGCGGTCGACCGGGATGTCGGGTGCCGATCGTCGCCCGCTGCGGAGTTGGTCGCCTTCGCCAACCGACGGCGCGTGGTCGATCAGACGCGCGCAGCGCAACAGCGACCGCTCCCTCGACGCGCTGCGTCTGGTTGAGGGACTCGCTCATCACGGGCTCGCTGCACCTAGTCGCCGAGCCGCGCTCTAAGTTCCTCGCCGGGGGGAGGCGCTCACACATCGGCAATCGGTGCGATACGCGCCAAGCCGTGAGGCGTGTCCGCTGTCCGTACCCGCCGCGCCGACTTTCCCGCGCTGGCGACCGTCAACGTAACTAGGCCTCGGTGTGATCGTCCCGAAACAGAAGGACGTTTGACCCCAACACTCGCGACTACGTTGCCCGCCGCCGAAGACGGCAGCCGATCGCGGCGTTTCAGCTCCCCGTTCTCCCGCAGCAACATCGAGCCCCAGCCGCCCCCATCCTGCCAGCACCGTTACGCCGCGTAACACGTCGAGGCATATCCCCAGCACGCGGAGGGTCGGCGTAACAACGCCAAAGAGCAGAAATCCCATGTAGAGAAGTGTTTCTGCAGGTGCCGCTAGGGGTTCGATTCCCCTTAGCTCCACTCAGTTTGTGCAGTTCAGGGCCGCTTTTCTGGCCTTTGTGAGTGTTGCGGCGGTTCAGGTATCCCCCGGGCAGCAGCCGCGGCAGCCTTGTCTCGATGTAGTCACTCAACCCGCACTCCCGTGTTGCCAAGAGTGCGTTGTACGCCTGTTGCGGTGGTGGGCGTCGCCCTGTTGCTGGAGGCCTTTCGATTCGCGGTCCATGGGTTGTGCTTTGGCCGCAACGGCAAGCGTGTGCCGTCGGCGAGGGTGCGGGCCGGATGACACGCCAACTGCCTTTCGGGGTGCTGGCTTTGGGCGCGAGCGCCGCGGCGGTGGCGCCGTTATGCCGGCATGGTGGGTGATTGGCGTGCTGATGTTGTTTGCTGGTATGCATAAGTCTGCAGCTCTGGATGGGGATACGATGTCGCTTCGGATCAATATCGAGGATCTGGTGAGCTCGGGTGTCGCGGTGAGTGGCCATGGTGAGGATGTGGCGATGAAGCATGCGGCGGCGGCAGGCCGGATCGAGGCGGCCCAGGCTGGTTGGCAGGGTGCGTCTGGGCTTGCGATGGCTGCTTTGTCGGAGCAGTGGGTGGCTACGACGGGCGAGCTGTTGACCCGTTTGAGTGATCACGCTCAGGGGTTGCACGCCAGCGCCCAAGGGTTCGCGGAGATGGAGCAGCGCAGCAGCCAGGCGTTGGAGGCTCCGGCGCGGGCGGCGAACGCGATCGCCGGCCAGACCGACATGTGAGCCGCCGTGACGTTGACCGTCCTTGATATCGAGCGTTGGAATGCTGGTGATGTGCGTGAGGTGTTCCATGCCGCGACCAGTCGTGCGCAGGCGGCCTTCGATGCCGCCGACGGGTTGGCCACGTTGCCGGCGTTCCAAACGTGGGGCGGTGAAGCGGCCGAGGCCGCCAGGGAAGCGATCGGCCAGACCCGCAAGGATCTCGATGCCCACGGCAATGAGGCAAGGGCTGTGGCTGATGCGGCGCGCAGTGCGGCCGACAATATCGAGCGCATCAAGTCTGAACTGGCGAGCTTGAAAGCTGACGCCGAATCGCTGGGCATGGAGATCGACCCGGTGGCGGGCACGGTGCTGCCTGGCCCGAAGGTCCGCGATCCGATGGAGGCCCAGCTCAAGCAATCCCAGCTGCAGCCCCGGTTGGACACGATTGTGGCCGAAGCGAATCTGGTCGACATGGCGCTTGCCAACGCGATCAACATGGCCAGCGGCAAGACACCCATCCCGCCGTCGTTGCACGTAGCCACCCCCGAGGTACAGCCAGCGCCCACGGACCCCCGCCGGCACGCAGGCGCGGGTGTTGAGGATTCGTCTCGTCCGCGTTCGTTGCAGGACATGCTGTTGCCGGCCGGCGGGGTAGCCGACGGGGCTGGTGCCGGACGGAGTGTGCGGGACGCCCTCGCCGGCGCGGGTAGACCTGGAGGGGTTGGACAGCCCGTCGATGTGAACGGGGCGCTGGATCAGATCGCGGGTGCTCCGGTACCAGTCAACGTGCCCAAGCCAGTGGTGTTCTCTGCCAAGGAGATCGAGGGCTTCAAGGCTACCGCGCGCAAGGTCCTGGCAAGCGAGGGCATGCCTGCCGCGCAGATCGAGTCGACATTGGATGGCATGGTTGCGCGTGCGCAGGCAATGGGGTGGGATTTTCCGCCGTACACGCCCCCTGAGCCGGCTCATGTGCCTCCGCCGGGGTTCGGTGAGGGATTTGGTGATGCGTGGCGAAACACCGAGCAGGGCATCAAGAATCTTCTGGGACAAGGAGGTCCGGGTGCTCCCGGTGTTCTGGAGTCCTGGAAAGACGTGGCCAAGGGGATTTCGGATACTGCCACCAATCCGGTGGGTGCGGTCGTCGGAGAAGTCAAGCATGCGTTGGACTCACCCAGCGCGGCCTATTACGCCGGGGAGAAGGCCTTCGATTTCGCGTCGGTCGCGGCCACCGCCCCGTTCGGTGCTGAGGGTGCGATGGTTCGTGCAGGCCTGCCGGCCGAGCTGGTTACCGAAGGTGGGATCCCGTTGTCGGTCATGCGTGGGTGGGATCCTCTGGGAGGCATGCACCCAACAGAGTTTGACAATCAGTTCGGCGGGGCCGGGGCTCGGGTGTTTCCTGAAAACGACGGATTTCCCCCGGGCTATGTCCCGCAACCCGCCCGCCTCCAAGCGGGGGACATCATCGACAGGATCGGGTCAGAACGTGGGCGCTATCTTGCCCCGGACGGCACTCCTTTTGGCGGCCGGGCGATAATGCCGGAAAGTGCTGGTGGGGAATATCATCGCTACATGATCACCGGGAAGCCGCTTCCCGATGGGTGGCAGATCGTCGAAGGACCGATACAACCGTGGTTCGGACAGACACCGACACCTGGTGCCCCCCAATACATGATCGTCGGTCCTCCTGAGGCCAACGTCGAGGAATTGGTCGACAGAGGTATTCTCGATGAATATGGGCCGCCCCTTGGACGCTAGGTCAACTGAGTTACAAACCGAGATCGATCGGATCGCAGCGCAACTCGGAGTGCGCCCCCTACCCGTCGGATTGCTGACCAATGACGGTCTGAACATCTTCGTCGGTGATGATGGCCGATATCACTTCACCTTCTATGAACGTGGGAAGGTCGGATTTGAACGCGTAGGTAGCTTGGACGACGTGCTGTACCGGTACTGCCAGGGTGAGGTCTCCAGCCAGGCAAGGAAGTATGTAGGCGACCGTACGCAGCGGTTCCATTTCGAGTACGAGGTTCTCAGTCGCTTTCATCCCGACTGGGCCAAGCGCCGAGTGCGAGAGTTGGCTGCGATGTTCCACAACGGTCAGCCCGAAGACATTGCGCTGCTTCCCGACATCGGAGAACCGCTCTGAGACAGAGCGGCGATCTCGGCGGGTGGGGCCCGGCCGTTCGTATACGTAGTCACCCGCGCATCCCTCCCACGATTCATTGATGACCAACGACGACCCCGCCCTCGGGTTGCCCGCAACGACAGCGGCTTTGTCGCGTTCAAACACGCCATCAACGACCGTGCTGTCCAAATTCTCCAGCGACACCGCACCGTGTTACGCCAGGCCTCGGAATGTGATAGCTCGTCTGATGGATCGCAGGAGGTATCGACCGTCCGCCGCAATTGCAGTTGCCACTCACCATTCTGCGCAGCCGACCTCGATCGGCGACTGCGTTCGCTAGTTCGTTGTTGACGCCGTGTTCTAGGGTCCCATGGCGCTTCTCGCCATCTAGCAGAATTCCGTACCAGTGATCCTCGGTTTGGGCGTGTTCGCCGCCTGCCCTACATCGCACGCTTAGGAACTGATGCAGACCCCGAACCCGCCCTCGTGCTGGCTACTTGGAGAGCAATCAGCGAAAACCTGGCCGCCCGGCACGAGCACCGTTACGTCACGTAACACGCCGAGGCATATCCCCAGCATGCGGAGCGCCCGCGTAACAACATCAAGGTACTGAAATACCACGTAGAGCAGTGTTTCCGCAGATAGTTCTAGGGGTTCGATTCCCCTTAGCTCCACCCAAGTTTGAGCAGCCAGACGTTCTTTCTGGCTCCCCTTCAACGGCCGCGTGCTTACTCTTCGCTCGCCGAAGGTATCCAGCCCGACGGGATGTTGGGTGGCTGGCGCATGCACATCCTCTGCTGGTATCCATAATCCAGCCGGTCTTGAGGAGGTGGCATGTCACTTCGGGTAAGCATCGACCATGGGGCCATATCCGCCGTGGTGGCACGTAACCAGTGACGCTGACTGTCCAGGACATCGAGGGGCCTGCTGAAGGATTCTGTGACAGTTGGTTAGGCGGCCTGGTTGGCCGTCTGGGTCATTGTCGGCGGCAACTGAATACTGACCAGAGCGCGGCAAGTGAATTTTGACCAGCTTCCTGGAGATCCTTGGCTCGGGCGAGCCAGGGAGGAAGCGAGTGTTGAGCGTGGAGGACTGGGCAGAGATCCGGCGGTTGCGCCGGTCGGAGCAGTTGTCGATTTCCGAGGTTGCGCGGGTGATGGGCGTAGCCCGCAACACGGTGAAGGCGGCGCTGGCCAGTGATCGGCCGCCGAAGTATCAGCGGGTGTCAGCTGGGTCGGTCGTTGATGAGGTTGAGCCGCGGATCCGGGAGTTGCTTGCGGCCTATCCGAGGATGCCGGCAACGGTGATCGCTGAGCGGATCGGCTGGCAGTACTCGATCCGGACGCTCAGTGAGCGGGTGCGTGAGTTGCGGCCGGTGTATCTGCCACCGGATCCGGCGTCGCGCACGACGTATCAGGCCGGCGAGATCGCGCAGTGCGACTTGTGGTTTCCTGACGTGTCGGTCCCGGTCGGTTGTGGTCAGGTGCGTACGGCCACTGCGTTGCCGGTGATGACGATGGTGTGTGGGTATTCGCGGTGGGCCTCGGCGTTGCTGATTCCCGGCCGCAGCGCCGAGGACCTGTATGCCGCGTGGTGGCAGCATCTTT
>NZ_JBSXPP010000036.1:0-22944 GCF_054073305.1 Mycolicibacterium sp. CBM1
GATCATGCGAGTTGAGGGATCGAATAGGTGGATGTCCAGAGCGTTTCGTACTCTGTGGGGCTGATGTTACCGAGGTAGCTGTGCCGGCGTTCGATGTTGTAGAAGTTGTCGATGTAATCGGCCATGGCGGCAGCTAATTCGATGGTGGTGGCCCAACGGCGGGTGTTGAGTAGTTCGACTTGCATCCGTGCCCAGAAGGACTCCATGGCGGCGTTATCGAAGCAGTCGCCCACGGTACCGAACGAGCCGAGCAGGCCCCACCGCCGCATGTTCTCACCAAAGCTCCAGGACGTGAACTGACTACCATGGTCGGCATGCAGAATCGTTGGGCCACTGCGGTTTCTGCTATCGGCGGCCATGTTGACCGCATTGTTGACCAGGGCGGTGTCGGGGGTGGTGGAAAAGGTGCGGGCGACGATCATCCGCGAGAAGCAGTCCAGGATCGCGCAGCAATACACCTTGCCGTCACGCGCGGGATGTTCGGTGATATCCGTACACCACAGTTCGTTCGGCTTGGTGGCAGTGAACTGCCGATTGACCAGGTCAACGGGGGTGTCGACACCAATCAGGTTGGGTTTCCGCCGCCCGGGACGCGGCACCCCGTACAGGCCGTGCTCGGCCATTATCGAGTTGACGAGCTTGTGGTTGACGTTCATCTCGTAGTCGGCCAACAACGCCGCGCGGACCCGCCGGCGCCCGTAGGTGCCGCGGGAGCGTTGGTGGATCTCGGTGATCGTGTCGGCCACAATGAGGCGACGCACCTCGCGGTCCGGGACAGGGCGGTGCCGGTGATACTGCAATAGAGAACGCGTCAATCCTGTTATCCGGCAGGCAGATCGGCCTGAGTATCCTCGCGCGATCAGCCCCTCAGTGATCGCGCGTCGGCGTTTTGGGGGCACCACCGCCTGCTCGTCGAACAGCTCGCACGCGTCGCGGGTCAGGGCCAGCTCGGCCTCGAGCGCCGCGATCCGCTTGCGAGCCGCGGCGAGTTCGTCAGCCTCCACACTGGGAATGCCCTCGATGACCCCGGCGTCGATCAGTGCCTGACGTTTCCAACGGAACAGAGTTGCTTCACAGATCCCGGTCTCGACCGCAACGGCAGCCACCGGTTCACCCGATCGCAGCCGCGCAACGATTTGCCGACGGACCGACGACGAATACTGACGGGGCATGTGACCTCCCGATGATCACTCTGCCCTCTACTCGCATGACCGTGGACCAACAACACGGGTACAGATCAGCTGGACCACCAAACGGGTCCCCCTCACGAGGCCCAAGAGAAGCTCTCGCAGTGGCTGACTTCTGGTCTGCTCGTGGCGGTTGAGGACCGAGTTGATGGGGGAGTGAGTGCCTTCCCCGCGGCCCTGATCGGTCTATTTGAGGGAGCAAACGTCGGCAAACGTGTGTTGAGCGTCGCCGGAGGTTGAATCAGTCTTCGCCGGCGGCCAGGAGGGTCGCCTGGCGAATCACCGCGGGGTCGTGTGTCGGGTCGAGTTTGGCTAGCGTGGTCAGCGCCGTCCGTGCAAGGTGGACGGCGGTCAGCTTGCCGCACTCACGGGCATTGCGTTCGTGCGCGCTACGCAGAATCGCCTCGTGTTCGTCATGTGCAATATGGGCCAGCTCCAACGCGTTGTTGGCCGATTGCCTATAGAACGTGCGATAGCGTTCCGCATGGTCCCACAGCTCTTCAAGCTGGCACCGTATACGGGTGCCGGCCCCGCTGAACAGGGTCGTGTGAAATATCCGGTGCGGTATACGGAAATCGTCGAACGAGCTCGTAGTTGTGCTGAGCCAGGCCTTGTCCATGTCCTCAAAGGCCTTGGTCGCCTGTTCGAGTTGGCGGGTGTCGAGGCGCGGAACGCTGATCTGCACTCCTAGCGTCTCGAGCACGATCCGCATCGCGGCAACCTGCTCTAGGTCCGCAACCGACAGCGACGCCACCCGTAGTCTCCGGTTGAAGTCGCCTTCGAGCAGTCCTTCGCTTTGCAGCCTGCGCAGCGCCTCCCGAAGGGGGGTACGACTGATGTCAAGCTGTGCCGCCAGCTGGACCTGTGACACGATTGCGCCCGGCTTGAGCTCGGCGTTGATGATGGCCCGCCGGATGACGTCATATGCCTGTGCAGTCGTATTGACTGGCGCAGCCGACGATGTGTCGGGCGCTGGGGCGTCCCTGACTTCGGTCAATGATTCCGCCTTCATCAGTCCGCTGCTCGGCGTGATTCCCACGCCGAGCGCTTTCGCGTTGTCCTTGCAGTCACACTAGCGGTCGGGCCGCATCTGCATACAGTTTAGGCGCGCATTACCCGTGCGCGCGACGCTCGCGCCTGACGCATGACGTCGTCGAGACCGGCATACGTCGATGATCCGTTCTTGACGACGACCCCGCCTACCATGACCAGCTCAACATTGGCAGGTGTGGCGGCGGCGACTATGGCGTCGACCGGATCTGCTGCTGAATAGAGGTTGAGCGCATCGAGATTGACAATGATGAAGTCGGCTTGCTTACCCTCCGTGATCGTCCCGATCCGGTCATCGAGCCCGGACGCAACGGCCGCATCGCGGGTGACGAATCCGAGCAGTTCGGCAGCGGCGGGCGCTACCACGCCCTTGTCGGGATGCGTGGTTGCATACAGCACCGATGCTGCTTGCGCCGCACGCCGGCTGTGAACATGTCACCCGCGACGCATATCTTGGTGTCGCTGCTGAGGCTGACCCTGCCACCAGCTGCCAGGAATCGATCCGTCGCAGGCAGGCCCAGGCCCGGCATGCTCGTCTCCACGGCCGGCGCCACGGAAATGGAGGCATCAGCCGCGGCCGCCTGCTCCATTTCCTCGTCACTCGACCGGCAGCAGTGCACCAACAGCAGGTCGCTGTCCAGCAGTCCGCGTTCGTGCAGGAAGTTGATACCGCCGGGACGCCAGCCCATGTGCATGCTGGCTCGGACACCCAAGTCGCGCGCCATGGCCAGGTCGGCGACCGTGACTTCTGGCGTAGTCATATCCGGTCCCCGCAGCATGGCGTTCAGGGTGACCAATGCGGTGTCATCGGACAGAACGTCGGACCGCAGTCGGAGAATGTCCGGCGGGTGACCCCTGCTGCTGCCGAGCATCCAGGTGTCGGATTCTGTCGACGGCCACCCGTGCGCGAGGACGGCACGGATACCGCTGTCGCGCAGCGCCGCGACCACAGCGTCAGCGTGGTCGCGGCTGTTCTGGATGTGCGACTCACTGCGCACGGTAGTGATGCCGGCGTCCAGCGCTGTCAGGGCACCCATCAACTCACCGATGTAGGCGTCCTCGGGTGTGACTCGGGGGCCCCACGTCTGCTGAACGTAGCGGCGGTAGGTGGGGAAGTCCCAGCCGAAACCGGTAAGCCGAAGTGCGCCTTGCCAGTTGTGCCGATGGGTGTCGATGAGTCCCGGTAACACCACCTTGCCTGTGGCGTCGAAGACGTTCTCGCCGCGTACCTTTGGCACCGACCCCACGGCATCGATGCGGCCGTCGACGACACGCACGTCGGCGAGCATCGTGCCGGATTCTGGATCCATCGTGACGACCGTGCCGCCCCGCACCACGAAGGTGCTGTGCGCTACGTCGGGCGTGGCGGATGGCATGGTCACGACGCGGGCAGGTTTGGTCAGTCGTCGAAGGCGTCGGCCTGGTGTTCCACCAGGTAACGGTAGTCGTCGCGAACGGGGGCGTAGACGTCGACGTTGAGCGCCACCTCCTCACCGATCAGCCACGCGGTATGCGGAGCATCAGCCGGAATCTGCAGCACCTCTCCGGCACCGACTTCATATACCTGTCCATCGACTTCGAAGCCGACTGTGCCCGCGAACACAAAGCTGATCTGATCGAACGGGTGCGAATGCGGAGGGGGAGTGGGGATGTCGTGGCCGGGGTGAAACCAGTTGACGGTCACCAGCGAGCCATCGCTGCGTACTGCGGTCCGCACCAGAGCGCCACCTGCGATGCTCTCCTGGGGCAGCTCCGTAAGACGCGAGTGGATCACGCGATTAGGCATTGCCTTCCCCATCTGTCAAGTCGATTGGTCCAAGCGGATGCAGAGAACGCGCCGCGAAACGCCAAGTCCCGTCCGCGCCAAACGTATAGCGGTCCCGGTATTCCCCGACGTACTCGATGACCGGTGCACCGGTTCCGTCGACCACGTGCAGCACCAGCGTGACCGTCCCCACCGCAGAGCCGGGTTCGTCGGGCTCTATGCGGACATTCGTGCATTGATGGAGGGTGTGCCGGGCGGTGTTGGTTGCGCGGTGGTCTGCCCACGCCAGCAGCTGCTCCCGACCGACAAGACTGTTGGGACCGATGGTGAGTGTGCCGTCCTCGGCGTAGAGTTCGGCAACGTCGTGCCAGCGCGCGTGATCGAGCAGCCAGGCATGCTCGACGATCAGATCGTTGAGCGCGGCAAGGTCGCTGTCGGTCAGTGTTGCCGCCGCAGTCATGCGCTGACCACCGCCGATTCGGTGTGCACTGCCGTGCCGGGCTTTCCGATCGGGTTGCGGAGGGTGCCGACGGTCTCGATGTCGATCTCGACGACGTCGCCGGTCTGCAGGAAGGTCATCGGTCCGTGCGACCGTGCCACGCCCGCGGGCGTGCCGGTGGCGATGATGTCACCTGGCACCAGGGTCATGATGCGGGACAGGTAGGCGACCAGATCGGCGACGGAGAAGATCATTGCCGACGTGTCGGAGTCCTGTACGACGTTTCCGTTGACGCGTGCTTTGATCGGCAGCGCCTGCACGTCGTCGATCTCGTCGAGCAGGACCAGTGAGGGGCCGGCCGGTGCGAATGTGTCGATCGCCTTGCCGCCGGTCCACAGCTGGTTGGCCATCTGGAGATCGCGGGCACTGACGTCGTTGAGCGGCATGACTCCGGCAACGTGGCTGAGGGCGGACCCGGTGGGAATGTTCGATCCGGCCTTGCCGATCACCACTGCGAGTTCAGCCTCGTAATCCACCTGCGAGGTCACCGCCGGCGGACGTACGGGCACGCCGTCACCGATGAGCGAGTTGGCGAACTTGCCGAAGAACATCGGCTCGGTGGGAATCGCCTGACCGGTCTCGGCGGCATGGTCGTGATAGTTCAGGCCGATACAAATGAACTTCTCCGGCTTGAGCACCGGAGCACACAGTGCCACCGATTCGCGGGCGAACACCGCCTGGCGGTCGCGCAGTTCGTCCTCGTGCTTTGTCGCCAAGTCGCCCAGCTGTGCCGCGAATTGCGGTCCGCGGGTCAAGATCGGGACGATGTCACCGTCGGACGAGCCGAGGTCGTCGATGCCGGCAACCGCCACGAGAGTGGCGATGTCGGTCAGCTCCGACCGGGAGTGCTGCTGCAGCGCGGGGCGGGGGCCGTGGCCGTTGTCATAGGTAGCTAAGCGCATAGTGCGTCCTTTACGTGGTTGTCCATGGCGTGCAGGGATCGGGGTAGTCTCGGCGTCAACCAGACGGCTGGGTATTTGCGATACGGTCGACGAGCTCGGCGATATGACGAAGATGGTCCAGGTTGTCGACGGAACCGGGGTCGACGACATCGCCGAGGCGAGCGCCCTGCAGCAACCGTTTGACGGGAACTTCGAGCTTCTTGCCGATCTTGTTGTGAGGGATGCCGGGAACGATGATGATGTCGTCCGGAAGATGGCGCGCCGACAGCGATGCCCGTATTTCATCGCGTATCCGCGCGGTGACTTCCTCAGGATTGGAGCCGGCGACCAGCTGAACGAACAACGGGACGAAGTACTGTTCGCCACGTTCCACGCCCACCACGAGCGCTTCGATGACTTCTGGCAAATGCTCTACAGCGGAATAGATTTCGGCTGAACCCATCCGCACACCCTGCCGGTTGAGGGTCGAGTCGGATCGGCCGTGGATGACAGAACTGCCGTCCGTATCGAACTCGATGAAATCGCCGTGGCGCCACACTCCCGGATACATCCGGAAGTAGCTGTCGAGGTATCGGGTGCCGTCGCTGTCGGCCCAGAAGTGCAGGGGCATCGACGGCATCGGCTTGGTAACGACCAACTCGCCCGGTGCATTGATGATCGGTTGAGCATTCGGGTCCCAGGCGGCGACGGCGACTCCGAGGCACGGAGCCTGAATGCGACCGGCACGGACGGGCAACGTGGGAGCGGCGCCAACAAACGCCGAGCAGATATCTGTCCCGCCGCTGCATGAGGCCAGCCACTTATCCGACCCAACCCGATCACTGACCCAGCGGAAGCCCTCCGGCCCCAGCGGCGACCCGGTGACGATGATGGATCGCAGTGCGCTGAGGTCGAAGTCGTTGCCCGGCTGCAGATCTGCCGTGCGATACGTATTGATCAGGCCCGCGCCCATGCCCAGGATGGCCGCTTTGTGGCGGTCGGCGATCCGCCAGAGGCTTGAAACGTCGGGGTGGGCGGGACTGCCGTCGAAAACGATGAGCGTTGCGCCCACCAGCAATCCACTCACCATCAGATTCCACACCATCCATGAGGTGGAACCGACGAAGAAGAACCGATCTTCGGGTCGCAGGTCGTTCTGCAGCCGCAGTGTCTTGAGATGCTCAAGAACTATGCCCCCGTGCCCATGCACGATGCCCTTCGGAAGGCCGGTGGTTCCCGATGAGAACAGCACCCACAGCGGGTGGTCGAACGGAACGGGGGCGAACGTCAGCCGATGCTTACCCGACGTGGCGACGGTCCAGGAGACGACCGGTACATCCAGACGTGGTGCGTTACGGGTGTCGACGCACACGACCTGGACGAGCGACTCGAGCTGTCCGGCGATCAGGGCCAGGCTCTCGACACGGTCGCGCTGCTTGCCACCGTATCGGTATCCGGTGTTGGCAACCAACACTTTCGGCCGCAGCTGGCTGAATCGATTGACGACGGCGTGGTCGCCGAACTCGGGTGAACACACCGACCACACCGCACCGATGGACGCGCAGGCCAGGAACGCCACTATCGGCACTTCGGTGTTGGGCAGATAGCCCACGACTCGATCGCCCTGTCCGACCCCCGACGCGCGGAGGTGAGTCGCGAAGGCAGCGACCTGCCTGCTCAACTCCGCCCAGGTGACTGTCGATTCGTCGTCCTCGGTGACGCAGATCAGCGCGGGCGCCTCCGGGTCGGTCATCCTCCGGAACGCCTGCTCCGCGTAGTTGATTTCGGCCCCGGGAAACCACTGGGCACCGGGCATCCGGGCATCGGTCAGGGCCGGCAGGGAAGAGAGCAGGTCCAAACCCTCGAACTCCGCCACCGAGTGCCAGAATCCGTCGACGTCGTCGGTCGACCACCGCCACAGTGCCATGTAGTCGGCGAATCGTCGCTGTTTGTGGACGTCGAGCCACTCAAGGTAGTCGGTCAGTCCGCTTTTCTGGACCACATCGGCAAGGGGTGTCCACACCACGTCTCCGAGCGTCTCCGGTACGCGGGTGCCAGCACTGGACGGCATTGGCGGTCTCCTCCGGTCTCGAAGAACTGTATGCAGTTCCTGCTAGCGGGTCAAGATTGCGCGCAGGGTCGCCTGAAGATCTAAGCCGTCCGGGGTCCACCGGGTAAGGCGCTTGTGCAAGCGAACAAACTTCGGCTGGCTAGTTGCGTAAAGGCATTGCTGTGTGGACACTCTGTAGACAGATTGGAGAGGCATGGATCACACTGGGTCGGCTCGAAGGACCTCAATCACCCGCGCGCTCTGGTGCCCTGCAGGCTCTCGTGTCGTGCGCTCTGTCGGGTTCCGATGGAACCGGTCGGACGGCCGCAATATCCACCCAGATGAAAGTGGCGCTACCGCAGTGCGGATGGCGCGGATTGGAAGTCAAGGATGCCCGTACTCGCTCATGGGGAGCTCGACGCCGACGTCGTCATCGTTGGCTACGGCCCGGTCGGACAGGTTGCGGCGGCGCTGCTCGGACAATACGGCCATCGCGTCATCGTCCTGGAACGGTATGCGGCACCGTATCCATTGCCTCGTGCCGTCGGTTTCGACGGTGAAGTCCGCCGCATCTTTCACAGGTTGGGTATCGACGATGCCATCGCGTCCGAGATTGTCCCGGTCGACGCCTATGAGTGGATTGGTGCCGACGGAAATCCTTCGCTGACAATCGATTTCAGTGCAAGACATCGCTCCGGCTGGGCAACCACCTACCTGTTCTATCAACCCGTCGTCGAGGCGGCGCTGAACGATGCGGCACAGCGCCATCCGTCGGTGACGGTGCGGCGCGGCTGGGACGTTTGCAGCGTTGTCCAGCATGACTCGCATGTCGAGGTGGGTGCCGTCCCCGCGGCGCCGAGCCAGGACGAGGATGCACTTACCGTCCGGGCCCGCTGGGTGATAGGCGCCGACGGTGCGAACTCCCTCGTACGCAACGCTGCTGGGATAGGTTGGGACGATTTTGGGTTTGCCGAGCAGTGGTTGGTAGTCGATGTGCGACCGCATGAAATCAGCCAACTGAGCGGTTTGCCCCGACTAGCGCAGGTATGCGATCCGCGGAGACCGCATGCGATCGTGGCGAATGGCAGCACGCACCGGCGGTGGGAGTTTATGCTGCTCGATGGCGAGCAGCCCGACGACTTCACCGAAGAACGGGTCTGGCAGCTGCTGAGTTCCTACATATCTCCCGATGTCGGTGTGTTGGTGCGCCGCGCGGTTTACGAGTTCCGTTCACTGAGTGCGCAGACGTTTCGTGATCGCAGGATCCTGCTCGCCGGCGATGCCGCACACCTGATGCCGCCGTTCATGGGCAAGGGAATGTGTTCCGGTGTCATCGACGCAGCGAATCTCGCGTGGAAACTCGATTTCGTCATTCGAGGTCTAGCGGACGCCGCGTTGCTCGACACCTATGGGGCAGAGCGAAAGCCGGCGACCGACGCAGCGGTACAGGAGTCGCTGACGATGGGTCAATTCTCCTGCACCCTCGATCCCGACATCGCCCACGCGCGCGACGCTGCGTTGCGCGCCGGACTGGTTCCGCCCGTTTCTCCGCCGCCGATGCTGAAGGCTGGCGTGCTGCGCGCACCCGGGGTCGATGCGCTGGCGGGATCTTATGCGGTGCAACCACTGTTGGCCGCCGACGATGGCAGCACGTGGATGGATGATCTCTGCGGTGGCGGCTTCGTTTTGGTGACCATCACGCCGAATCCGGATCAGGTACTCGGGCCTCGGCGTCTGGAACTGCTGGATACTCTCGGCGCCACCATCGTGACCCTGGCCTCCCACCACGGTGTCGGGCATCACGACGCGGACGGACGGCTCTCGGATTGGATGCACACACATGGGGTGTCGTCGATTCTCGTGCGTCCCGATGGTTACACGTTCGGATCGGCCGGCGGTGACGACGAGGTGATCGCGTTGGTCGACGACCTCGCCGCACACTTCAATGACCGGGGCGCCGGCGACCGAGCCTGAGTCTTCCAATTGGCCGATTGTGCGCCCTCACCCGTCCCTTCGACGCACCGCGACGGCGAGGAATGTCCTCACGTGCATTTGTGCAAACTCCGGATCCCGCCGGATGGTCAGGTCGTGCTCCTCGGCGTCTGCCCGAACTGTCGGACCTGAGGGAAGGTCGTCACCATGTGGGCAGTGGCGCGGTCACTCAAGCAGACGTGACGGTGCGGCACGTCGCCAGGAAAGCGCGCAAAGTCCCCGGCGGCCAAGTCGACCGGATCGGTGATCGGGCCGGTCCGCAACTTCCCGGTGATGACGTATAGGTGGTGAAGCGTTCCCGCCGAGTACGGCTCGACGACCGCCTGGTCAGCACCGTTACGCGTGAGTCGCAAAGCGAGCGTCCGCACGTATCCCGAGCCGTATGTCTCGTCGAGTATCCGCTCCGACCAGGCCGGATCGCCCGACCACTCCGCTTCGTCGCTCCGTTGGACGAACACCGGGGTGCCCCATTCGGTCAGCAAACGCCGGGCAGGCATGTCGAGGGCCGAGCCTAGTTGCGCCAAGGTCTCCACTGTCGGATTGCCCTCACCCTGTTCGATTTTCGAGAGCGTCTGCTTCGATAGACCCGACCTCCGCGACAACTCTCCCAGCGACATGGCGCGCTCCAGCCGGAATCGCTTCATGTTGCGCGCTACCAGAACATTTACCTCGCGGGGAGTGTCACTTTTAATTGCCACCTCGTCATTGTTGACGAACCAGCGCCAATTCTGCAATATAGGTCAAGTAATAGTGACGAGCCGGGTGATCAAAAGTGACATCCGGCTCTGGACGTCGGAGGTGCGATATGACAGCGGCGGTCATGGACACCGGTCGCGACGACCGAGCGGCGATCGACAAGGCGTTTAGCCTGCTCGTCGCATTCGGGGACGACGCGAGCACTGGACTCGGAGTGAGCGAACTCGCCCGCCGGACCAGCCTGAGCAAATCCACCGCATTTCGCGTGCTCGGCATGCTCGAGCGCAACGCCATGGTCGAACGGGTGGGCAAGAACTACCGCCTGGGATCCCGGCTACACGAACTCGGACGCGGGGTCTACGCGCCCGGCCAGGACCGCCTGCGCGACGTGCTGCTGCCGTACCTCACCGAACTCTTTGAAATGACCAAGCAGACAGTCCATTTGGCGACGTTGCATGGATCCGATGTGCTCTATCTGGCCAAGCTCTACGGTCATCGCACTATCGCAGCGCCGTCGCGCATCGGCGGTCGATTGCCTGCGACCTGCACGGCCATCGGCAAGGTGTTGCTGGCCTCCGATGCGGATGCAGCGGCCGCCGCATTGGCTGGCCCGCTGCCACGATTGACCCCGAGGTCGATCGTCGACCCGGGCCGCATGGCCCAGGAGTTGACGGCCATCCGGCGCGATGGAATCGCCACCGACGTCGAGGAAAGCCGACTGGGCGTTCAATGCGTCGCCGCACCCGTGCTGGGACGTAACGGCAAGCCGGTGGCGGCACTCTCGGTGTCGCTGCCCAAGGCCACGGACACGCGCGCCGTCACCGCCGCGCTCCGGCACGTGTGCGCATCCGCCGGCCAAGGGTTCCACCGCGCGGGCCCCGTCTGCGTCGCCTGATCACGAGTCCGGTATGTCGTCCAGATCGGGATCGGCCTTGGTCACCCAATCGGGTTCGACCACCAGCAAGCTCAGCTCAGCTCCTGGCACATCCACATCCAGCACGTAGCGAAACCCTGCTGCCCGCGCCGCCGACACGACGGCCTCGTCGCCCGCCTCGGCGGCGAAGACGACGCGTCTGCAGCTGCCACGAGCGGCCAGGATCGACCGCGTCAGCTCGGCAAGCGCGCGCGTGAATCCCTGGGAGGCGATCCGATCGATGGCGTACAGCTCGACGTCGTCGAGGCTCACCGGGTAGGCGTCGCGCAGCCGGCCGTCGATGCTTCGGCGGGCACCAAACGCTACGTCGGAACCACAGCGCAACACCACGCCTCGCTGATCGTCGCTCGTTCGCTGCCATGACGGCCCCAACTCGACGTCGGCGAGAAACGCCCCACTCACAAGTGGTCTCCGCCCGCGGCGTTCGCGAAGCCGCGCACCCGGATGCCGCCGTCGACTTCGATCGCCTGCCCCGTGATGGGGCCGCTCTGCTTCCGCGAGGCCAGCAGCACATACGAACCGGTGAAAGCCGCGGGGTCGGTGCTGGAGTCGTGCAGGGGAATGGGTGGGGGCGGATCGTCGGCCTTCTTCTTGGCGAACGACGCCGCGATCGACCGGTCTTGCAGATCGAGCGCCGCCGGCCCGCTGAGCTTGGTGTTCATCGCTCCGCACGCAACGCCGTTGACGCGCACCTTGGGCGCCAACTCGTAGGCCAGCTCGCGCATCAGACCAAGGCAGGCGTGCTTGCTCGCGGTATAGATCGGCCCGCCGCCGTTGACATAGAACGAGGCGTTGGACAGGGTCATGATGATGCTGCCCCGGGTCTTGACCAGCTCGCGCCACGACGCTTCGGCCGCCAGGAGATACCCCTTGACGTTGATCGAGAACACCTCGTCGAAGGTCTGATCCAGCTGCGCGCCCGTAAGCTTGGTCAGTTGCCGCTGGTAGTCCCAGATGCCCGCGTTGGCAACCAGCGTGTCTAGCTTGCCGAACCGCCGCACCGTTTCCTCCACCGCGGCGTGCAACTGCTCCGAGTTGCGAACGTCGGCGGCGATGCCGTGGATCCGCGAAGGGTCTGCGGACTCGTCGACGACCTCCGCAAGCTGCTCGGCCTTGCGGCCGATGATGACCACCGACGCGCCCTCTGCCACGAATCTCTCGGCCACTGCGCGTCCGATGCCGGATCCGCCGCCCGTGATCAGAGCAACGTCGTCCTGGAGCCAGCCGGTCACGACAGCTCCACCAGGAAGCCGGAGACAAGCCGTTCGAAATCACGCTGCCGTTCTAGCTGAACCCAGTGACCGCAGTTGCCGAAGACATGCAACTGCACGTTTTTGATCTGCTTCAACATGATCTGGGAGCCATCGAGGGTGATGGTGCGGTCATCACGGCCCCACAGCAGGAGCGTTGGCGCGGTGATCTTGTGGAGGTTACGCCACAGCGGATCCATCCCGTGGCGCTTGGCGAACGCGGCGTTGTACCGGTGGTAGAACTCGATGTGGCTGGGGTCCAGGGAGGCTTCGTAGCGAGCCTTGACGACGTCCTCGCCAAACTGCTTGTGATTGAACACCATTGTTCGGATGAAGTTGGCCATCTTCTTCTCCGAGGGGCCCCCGTTGTAGTAACGGAACATCTCCTTCTGCCCCTCCGTCGGCGTCGGACCGAATGGCAGCCAACCGCCGCCGGGAGCCATCAACACCAGACCGGAGATTCGTTCGGGCTGCGTTTGGGCCATGGCAATCGCCGCCGCACCGCCAAGGCTGTTGCCCAGCAGATGAAAACGGTCGATTCCGAGCTCGTTGAGCGCTTCGAACAGGGCTCCGACGGCGATCTCGGTGATGGATTGCGCGTCGAGGTCCTCCTCGGTGGGGCGGTAACTTCCGCCGAATCCCGGTTGGTCGGGCAGGACGACCCGGAAGTGCCGCGACAGCGCAGCCAGGTTCTGGTGGTAGTTGCTGACCCCGGATGCACCGGGGCCACCACCGTGCAGCATCACCAGCACGGGTCCTTCGCCGGCCTCGGCGACGGCGATCTGGCCAAAGGACGTAGCGACGACGTACCGCCGCACGTCGATCGATTCCTGCTGATCCACTCCAGTAGTGGTCATGGCTGCTCCTCGGTGGTCCGGTTCAGAAGAAGGTGGAGAGATTCTTGGCCTGCAGAACGCTCTGGTCGAGCAGGATCACGCGCCGTGCCACCCGCAACCCGTCAGGGGTGCGGCGCAGCAGGTCCGTGCGACGGCCCGCGAAGACATTTTCCTCGCGCTGCAGCCTGTTGCGATAGACCAGGAAAGCCGACCGCACCTCAAGATCCTCAGCCGTGAACCCGGTGTGCACTACTGGATCTGCATGTCGTACCGCGACATTCGTGACCAGATGGCGGGTGCGTGACGGTGGATCTTCAGCCCATGCCATACCCGAATCGAACCTGCGGATGCGCCACGCCAAGCTGTCCTTGGTCTCGTCGTAGAACGCAGCCTCGCCCCGAGCTGCGATCGAAAGTGCTTGCTGTCGGCGTGATCTATTGGTGCGACACGGCATCCAATAGTCCAGATCCTCGGCAAGCAGATCCAGCCAGTCCGCGAACCGGCCATCGTCGAGGAGTTCGGCTTCTTCGAAATAGAACTGCTCGACCTCGAAATGGACGTCGCGGTCGGCGCGCCGGCCCACGAGCGGTCCGGTTGCCGGCGGGGTGGCAGTCGGGCTCATCATGTCATCTCACTTCACTCGTTTTGAGTCATCCTTTGGCCCTCGCAACGTCACTGTCGCAACAGTTTCCGAAGATCGGTGCCGGAATTGCACAGCTGCGTCGCAGTCACCGGGGTGCCCCGGTCGATCATGCGACGCGCCGCCCTCGCTGCCGTCGAATCACCCACGCTGACCGCGCCGACGACCCGACCATCACGCAGGCCGAAGATCGAGAACGGCACTTCGCCGAAGACTCCTCGCGTGGCGGTATCATCGACGTTGTCCAGTGCACCAACGACTTCCACGTGTAGACCATGACGGTCGGTCCAGAACCATGGCGCGCTGTCGGCGGGCGGCTCGATGCCCAGAATCGTCGCCGCAGCACGGGCTCCGTCGTGTTGAGCGGCCTCCCAATGCTCGCTACGGTGCGGGGGTGCACCGTCGGAGTGGACGACCGCTGCGTCGCCCACGGCGAACACCGCGGCGTTGGACGTCCGCTGGCCCGCATCCACGACGATGCCGCGGTTCACCTGGAGGCCGGCCGCTCGGGCGAGCGATGTCTCGGCAACCATGCCGACGGCGAGCACCGCGACGTCGAACTGCCGGAGATTCGCCTCACCGGCCAGTCGAACCGAGACCCCGTTACCGGTGTCCTCGAACTCCGAGATGGCGCCATGCACCGTTGTCACGCCACGGGTCGCGTGAATGCCGTGCAGCCAGGTGGCGACGTCTACCCCAAATGCCCCGGCGAGAGGCGGTGACACGGGATCGGCGACCACCACCTGACACCCCAGTTCGGAAGCGGTGGAGGCCACTTCGGCACCGATCAGTCCCGCCCCGACGATCAGCACCCGCGCGCCCGGAGCCAGAGCAGCACGCAGACGGTCGGCGTCCTCAGCGCTCCGCAACACGTGGACACGCGCGCTGTCGGCGCCAGGAATGGGCGGCCGGGCAGCCCGTGCACCCGTCGCCAGGATCACGTGGTCGGCAGACACCGTCGATCCATCGGTGAGCTCCACCGCGCCGGCGTCGGCCCGCAACGCGGTAACGGTGGTCTGCGCCATCAGCCTCACCCGCTGGTCGTCGAACCACTGCGGTGATTGCAACGCGATGTCCTCGAGGTTCGCGGTCCCCGCCAGGTACTCCTTGGACAGCGGGGGACGGTCGTAGGGAAATTCGCCGCCGTCGATCAGCGTCAAGTCCCCGTCGTACCCGCCGGACCTCAGTGCCGCGATCGTGCTGACGCCACCGATACCGCCGCCGACCACCACCACCCCGCCGGCCATCAGGGCCGTTGTCCCGGGAACAGGTACACGTCGTTGCCGCGGACCTCGACGCGGTGCGCGACGGCGTCCTCGGTCGCCGGCATACCTTGTACTGCACCGGTTTTGAGACAGAACCTGCTGGCGTGCAGCGGGCACTCCACGAAGCCGCCCTCGACCCATCCCTCAGCGAGCGACGCGTCGGCATGCGTACACGTGTCGTTCAATGCCCACACCGTGCCGTCATCATCGCGCAGCAGTGCGATGTCGTCGTCGGTGCCCGTGACCACCCGGTCGACGGCGATGCCCTCGCCCTCGGGGATATCGTCCAGCGCGGCAACCCGGATGCCGTCGGTCATGGCTGGGCCGTCTCGTGCCAGGCCGGCGTGTTCATCAGGTCGCGCCAACGGGCATAGAACGACCGCGCGGCCGCATCGCTATAGAGCTCACTTGTGGTGCCCGGATGGATCCCGTCGTGTCGCTCGGATCCCATTCCCATCTGATAGTTCAGCGGCACGGCGTTGGTGATGAACCCGTGCGAGATCGCCTGCACCTCGCTCCAGTTCTCACCGTCGTCCTGCTCGAAGATCCCGCTTGGCCCAAAGGTGCGGAGGTTGTAGAGCCGCTGGGCTTCACGCACCTCTTCGGGCATTGACTTGTCGACGATCGTCCACGCCCAAACTTCCATCCGATCGGGCCCCTTCGGGTGCCAAATTCGGATCGAACCGTTGACCGGCAGATAGGAGAAGTTGGGAAAGACGTTGGCGTGCCCGGTGGTCAGCGGGCCTTCTACCCTGGCGTCACCGAGGCGTTCACGCAAGGCGTCGTAGTCCATCCACTCGTGAACGGTCTGGGAGTCGAACCGGTTGCGAGGGTGCACGGGGAAGCCGTGCCCATGGCCCTTGGGGTCGACGTACTGACGTCCGGTTCGGTGCACGATCTCCGCGCGGGGCTTGCCCTTCGGTGACAGCACCGTCAACGCCGAAGCATGGCTCATGTTGACGTGGTACCAGTCGGTGGCAAACTGCTCGGCCGCGAGCTTCCAGTTGCCATCGAGGACCCACTTGTGCACGCCACCAACGACTACCGTGGCCTCTTCGTCGTGGTCGAGCATCGCGTCCATGTACCACGCCATGTCACCGAGGGATTCCCGCAGCCCCTCAGGGTTGGGATCCCACGTCCCGAAGATCAGCCCGTGGTAGGAGTCCACGTGCGGTACCTCGACGAGCCCCCAATCGGCGGCGCTGAACCCTTCCGGGTACCCCTCGCTGTTAGGGATGCTGATCAGCTTGCCCTCGAGATCGTAAGCCCAGCCATGGTATGTGCACGTAAAGCTCTTGGTAGCACCGTAGTCGGCACGGCATACGCGGGCCCCGCGATGTCGGCACGAGTTCAAGAACACCTTGATCTGGCGGTTCTTGTCCATCGTGACGATCACCGGGTCTTCACCCATGTAGGTGGTGAAGAAGTCACCCGGTTTGTGGAATTGATCGGTGTGCGCCAGGAACAGCCAGCTGGTCGCGAAGATACGGCGCAGTTCCTGGCGGTAGATCTCCTCGTCGGTCCACACGGCACGATCCAGCAGGCCGCCTGCGTTGTCGACCAGACCCGACACGTCGATGTTGCGGGTCAACTCGGCGGGGCGTTGCAGTCCGCCGCGTTCAGGCGCGGTCACTACCTGTGACTCGACGCCCGGCTCCTTCGTTGACGTCATGACAGACACGAAACTCGATCGCGAAGTTAACCTCCACCAAACGTTTCGCACAGCGGCACACCTAGTGGGATTGCGCGCCCATCCACGCGAATCTGGTCGGGTGCTTGCCGCAACAGCCGTATCCCAAAACCCCGACGACCCGTTGTCCGGACTTCTGCTGACCGAGGTGCCCAAGCCCCGACCGAAGGACGGCTGGGCAGTGGTACGCGTCGTGTCCTCGTCGCTGAACATGCACGACCTGTGGACGCTGCGTGGCGTCGGGCATTCACCCGAGAATCTGCCGATCGTGCTCGGCTGCGATGCCGCAGGCTACGACGAGGACGGCAATGAGGTGATCGTCTACCCGGTGATTGCCGATTCGGACGCCGGTGGTGGTGACGAGACGCTCGACCCGAACCGTGCCCTGCTCTCGGAACGCCACAACGGTGCATTCGCCGAGTACCTGACGGTGCCACGGCGCAACCTCGTACCCAAGCCGGCCTGGTTGTCCTTCGACGAGGCCGCCTGCCTGCCCGTAGCATGGACCACCGCTTACCGAATGTTGTTCACCAAGGCCAACTTGCGACCCGGTGACCGCGTCCTGGTCCAAGGCGCCGGTGGCGGCGTCGCGTCCGCGGCGATCAAGATCGCGTGCGCCGCCGGGGCGGTCGTCTATGCCACCAGCCGCACCGAGGCCAAGCGTGCAGATGCCCTCAGCTGGGGGGCGCACGCTGCCCTGCCGACTGGCGAACGGCTGCCCGAGCGCGTCGACATCGTCATCGAAACCGTCGGCGAGGCCACCTGGTCTCATTCGCTGAAATCCCTTCGCCCCGGCGGCACCGTTGTGGTCGCAGGCGCCACCACCGGTATGAATCCGTCCGCCGACCTGGGGCGGATCTTCTACCTGCAGCAGCAAATCCTCGGTTCCACGGGCTGTACCCGCAGCGAACTGGTGGCGATGCTGCGGATGCTGGAGGCCACCAACACCCGACCGGTGATCGATCGCACCATGCCACTGAGCGAGATTCACAACGGCTTTCAGCTCATGGTCGACGGCACGCTGACCGGCAAAGTCGTCATCCATCCACCTGCACCAAAAGACGGAGATCGGTCGTGACCGCAGCTGCCGTCGGCCTGTCACACTCGCCGCTGATCGGGAAGAACGATCCCGAACCGGAAGTGCTCACACGGGTCGACGAGGCTGTACGACAAGCCAAGACGTTCATCGCCGACTTCGCGCCCGAGCTGGTCGTCCTGTATGCACCCGACCACTACAACGGATTCTTCTACAAGGAGATGCCGCCCTTCTGCCTGGCGACCGCAGCGAACGCCGTTGGCGACTTCGGCTCGCGGGAGGGTCCGCTGTCGGTCGACACCGAGGCCGCCAAGGCTCTTGCCGTGGGGGTCTTGGAACGTGGGGTCGACTTGACGGTTTCAGCACGAATGACGGTCGATCACGGATTCGCCCAGCCGCTGGAGACGTTGTTCGGTGGCATCGATCGCGTCCCCGTCGTGCCGATCTTCGTCAACGGAGTGGCTACGCCGCTGTGCCCGATCAGCCGCATCCGAGCGCTCGGCACCGCGGTCGGCGAGGCAGCCGCCGAGCTGGACCGTCGCGTCCTGTTCGTCGCCTCCGGCGGGCTGTCCCACGATCCTCCGGTACCCGTGCTCGAGGGGGCGCCACCGCGGGTGGCCGACGCCCTGATCGAGGGACATCCCCCGACACCCGAACAACGCCTCAAGGGGGAGGGCCGGGTGGTTCAGGCCGGCCGCGACTACGTAGCCGGAACCACGTCGATGATCCCCATCAATCCCACATGGGACAACCGGCTCCTCGACATCATCGAAAGCCGCGCGCTCGACGAGTTCGACGCCTGGACCGCCGAGGGCATGGCCGCCGAGGCAGGTGGTTCGGCCCACGAGGTACGCACCTGGATCGCGGCGTTTGCGTCCCTTGCCGCCTTCGGGACCGACTACCGCCTCACTTCCCGCTTCTACGAGCCGATTCCATCCTGGATCGCCGGCTTCGCAGTGGCTACCGCAACGCAGGAGACCTCATGACGACAGACCGCTCTGCAGTGATCACCGAGGCGCGCGAACGCATCGAAACTGCAATCACCACCGGCAAGCCGGTCGCACCCATACGCGACCTCATCGGTGCCGACGACATCGCTGCCGCATATGCGGTACAGAACCAACTCACCACACGCCGGATCGCCGGCGGGGCACATGTCGTGGGACGCAAGATCGGCCTGACGTCGCCAGCCGTCCAGAAGCAGTTGGGAGTCGATCAGCCCGACTTCGGGGTGCTGTTCGCCGACATGGACGTCACCTCCGCTGCCCTCGTCCCCTCGCACCGACTACTGCAGCCGAAGGCCGAAGCCGAGATCGCCTTCGTGCTGAAGGCAGACCTCGACGGTGGCGGCATCGACGAGGAGCGGGTCAGAGCCGCCGTCGACTACGCCGTAGCCGCCCTGGAGATCGTCGACAGCCGGATCGCCAATTGGGATCTCACGATCGCGGACACCGTCGCCGACAACGGCTCCTCTGGTCTGTTCGTGCTTGGCCAGCATCGGCTCACCCTGGATGAGTTCGAGCCGAAGGATGTCACCATGCAGATGTATGCCGACGACACACTGGCATCCGAGGGCCACGGCACCGCGTGCCTGGGTGATCCATTGACTGCGCTCGGCTGGCTGGCACGCACTGCCATCGAATACGGAGATCCCCTGCGCGCCGGCCACGTCATCCTGTCGGGAGCGCTCGGGCCGATGGTGGCGGCGCCTCCGGGGACACGGATCCGCGCCGAGATCGGTCCGCTGGGCGAGGTTACGGCGAATTTCTCTGACCTGCAGGAGGAGTCGTGATTAAGACCAAGGTAGCCATCATCGGCTCCGGCAATATCGGCACCGACCTCATGTTCAAGGTGCTGCGGCTATCCGAGATCCTCGAGGTCGGAGCCATGGTGGGCATCGATGCTGCCTCCGACGGCTTGGCGCGGGCGAAGCGGCTCGGCATCCCCACGACGCACGACGGGGTCGACGGATTGATCGCGCTCCCGAACTTCGCAGAGATCGACATCGTTCTGGATGCCACCTCGGCCAAGGCTCACGTCGCCAACGCGGCGCGGTTGGCGCCCTACGGGAAGAAGCTGATCGACCTGACACCTGCCGCGATCGGGCCGTTCGTGGTCCCCCCGGTGAACCTCGACGAGTGCCTCGACGCCGGCGTCGACAACGTCAACATGGTGACGTGCGGCGGCCAGGCCACCATCCCGATGGTGGCCGCCGTGTCGGCGATCACCCCGGTTCCCTACGCCGAGATCGTAGCCTCCATCGCTTCTAAATCGGCTGGTCCCGGCACCAGGGCCAACATCGACGAGTTCACCGAAACAACTTCGCACGCCATCGAATCCGTCGGTGGCGCCACCCGTGGCAAGGCAATCATCGTCCTCAACCCCGCCGACCCCCCGTTGATCATGCGCGACACCGTGCTATGCCTCATCGGCGACGCCGATCACGACGCCATCCGGGACTCGGTGACGGCGATGGCCGATCGGGTTGCCGCGTACGTGCCTGGGTACCGGCTCAAGCAGCAGGTGCAGTTCACCCCCATTGCCGACGGCGAACCGGTGCACACCCTGGTGCCCGAAGGCTCGCCGCCGGTCACCACCCAGGTGTCGATCTTCTTGGAAGTCGAAGGGGCCGCCCACTACCTGCCCGCCTACGCGGGCAACCTCGACATCATGACCTCGGCCGCGTTACGCGTCGCCGAGGCCATAGCTCAACGTAGTCGCGTCGAAGCGGAGATGTCCCTGTGAACACACCGCTGTACATCCAAGACGTCACCCTGCGTGACGGGATGCATGCCATCAGGCACCGCATCGAACCCAGCGACGTCGGCCGCATCGTGGCCGCCCTCGACGCGGCGGGGGTGGACGCGATCGAGGTCGCGCACGGTGATGGCCTGGCCGGCGGTTCCCTCAACTACGGACCGGGCAGCCACACCGACTGGGAGTGGATCGAGGCAGCTGCTGAGAACATCTCGAACGCCGTCCTCACCACCCTGTTGCTGCCAGGCATCGGCACCATCGTCGAACTCGAACGTGCCCACGCTGCCGGCGTGCGATCCGTCCGGATCGCCACGCACTGCACCGAGGCCGACATCTCGGCACAGCACATCGCGAAGGCTCGCGATCTCGGCATGGACGTGTCGGGATTCCTGATGATGAGCCACATGGCACCCGCCGCGGAACTCGCTCGACAGGCCAAACTCATGGAGTCCTACGGCGCGAACTGCGTCTACGTGACCGACTCCGGCGGCAGGCTCACCATGGACGGCGTCCGTGAACGCATCCGCGCGTACCGCGAGGTCTTGGCCGACGGCACCCAGATCGGCATCCACGCGCACGAGAATCTGTCTCTGTCGGTGGCTAATTCGGTGATCGCCGTCGAGGAGGGGGTCGTCAGAGTCGACGCGTCGTTGGCCGGTCAGGGTGCCGGCGCGGGGAACTGCCCCATCGAGGCTTTCATCGCCGTGGCGAACATCAATGGATGGACGCACCGCTGTGATCTGTTCGCACTGCAGGACGCCGCCGACGATCTGGTCCGGCCACTGCGTGATCGACCGGTTCAGGTGGACCGCGAGACGCTCACGCTCGGATACGCCGGCGTGTACTCGTCGTTTCTGCGGCACGCGGAGAAGGCGGCTAAGCGCTACGACGTCGATGCCCGCACCCTATTGCTCGAGGTGGGTAGGCGCGGTCTCGTCGGTGGCCAGGAAGACATGATCGTCGACATCGCACTGGACCTGCTGTCGAGCGAATCCACTCGCACACAGTGAGTTCTCCAATGAGTCTCGCGGGACTATCTCGTTAACGGTGTTTCCGGCGGTTTTGATCAGTAGGTTTCGGCTGCCGGGAATCGGTCGGCGAAGGTGATCGCGAACGCATTCAGGGCAGGTTTCCACCGCATCGTCCATCGTGCCCTGCCGGCACCGGTCGGGTCCAGTGATCGGGTGACCAGATACAGGCACTTGAGGGCGGCCTGCTCGGAGGGGAAGTGGCCGCGGGCTTTGATCGCGCGGCGGTAGCGGGCGTTGAGCGACTCGATGGCATTGGTGCTACAGATGACACGGCGGATCTCCACGTCGTAGTCCAGGAATGGGATGAACTCGTCCCAGGCGTTGTCCCACAGGCGGATCACCGCCGGGTAGCGTTGCCCCCATTTCTGGGCCAGATCGTCGAACGCCGTGCGGGCCGCAGTCGCGTTGACTGCGGTGTAGATCGGTTTCACATCACGCTTGATCTCGTCCCAGTACTTGCGGGAGGTGAGCCGAAAGGTGTTGCGCAGCAGATGGATGATGCAGGTCTGCACGATCGCCCGCGGCCATACGTTGCCCACCACCTCCGGCAGTCCCTTGAGCCCGTCGCAGACGACGAAGAAGGTGTCCTTGATGCCGCGGTTGCGCAGATCGGTGAGCACGCTCATCCAGAACTTGGCGCCCTCCCCGCCGGTGCCGGCCCACAATCCGAGGATGTCGCGTTCCCCGGCCAGGGTGACCCCGATGGCCGCGTAGAACGGCCGGTTGGCGACCTGGCCGTCGCGGACCTTGACCACGATCGCGTCGATGAAGATCGCAGCGTAGGTTTCATCCAGGGGCCGCACCGACCAGTCGTTCATCTCCTCGATGACCTTGTCGGTGATGCGACTGATCGTCTCCTTGGACACCGATGCCCCGTAGATCTCGGCGAAGTGCGCTGAAATCTCCCCGGTGGTAAGCCCTTTGGCGTACAAGGACAAGACCACCTCATCGACCCCGGACAGTCGGCGTTGACGTTTCTTGACGATCTGGGGCTCGAACGTCGATGCCCGATCGCGCGGCACGTCGAGTTCGACCGGGCCGGTGGTGTCGGTCAGCACCGTCTTGGTGCGGGTCCCGTTGCGGATGTTGCCCGACCCCGCCTCGGGCGGGTCGTGTTTCTCATACCCGAGGTGCTCGGTCATCTCCTCATTGAGTGCGGTCTCCAGGACCGTCTTGGTCAGCTGTTTGAGCAGCCCGTCGGGCCCGGTCAGCGACAGGCCCTGTTCCTGTGCTAGTCGGACCAGCTCGACCGCAGCCTTCTGCGCTGCGGACTGCTCAGCCGCCTTCTTCTTCGCCACATCTTCCAGTGTCGTCATCACGGCACCTTTCTCGCCGAGCATCGCTCAGCGTGTCAGTGCCGGAAACACCGTTACTTCCACAGTCCC
>NZ_JBSXPP010000037.1:0-22908 GCF_054073305.1 Mycolicibacterium sp. CBM1
TGGCGAGTCCCCGATTCTGAGTCCACCCGGTTCTTGAGTCGGGGTGGTGTGATCCAGTTTCAGTTGATGTTGCAGTCCATCGGGGTGTGGGTGCAGCTGCAGACGGCAGCGTACTCGGCCGGGGTGCGGTAGCCCAGGGCCGAGTGGCGGTGCCGGTAGTTGTGTTCGTGCTTGAAGTCGCCGATGACCACGCGGGCTTCGAGCAGGGTGTTCCAGTGGTTGCGGTTGAGGCACTCCTTGCGTAGTCGGTTGTTGAACGATTCGATGTGTCCGTTGTTCCATGGCGCTCCTGGCGGGATATACGACATACCAGTCCGACCGTCACAGAACTGCTGCAGCGCTTGGGAAATGAACTCCGGACCGTTGTCCATCCGCAGCACCTTCGGCGGCCCACCCGCTGCGGCGAACACGTTGGCGAGATCGGCGACGAGTCGGTCGGCGGTGATCGACCGCTCAACGATGTGCAGCAGTGAGACGCGGGTGTGCTCGTCGATCATCGAGGCGATCTTGATGGCCTTGCCGTCGACGGTGGAATCGAACTGGAAGTCGATCGCCCACACCACGTTCGGGGCATCGGCCTCGATCGATGGGATCGACGACACCCCGGCCCGCTTGCGCGGACTGTGCACCCGCACCTGCAGCCCTTCCTCGCGCCACAGCCGGTGGATCTTCTTCAAATTGACCTCACGGCGCTCGTCGTAGCGCAACGCCGCCCAGGCACGGCGGAACCCATGGCATGGGTTCTTCGTCGCGTACGTGCGCAGCCAGGCCCGCATCTCGGCATCGGGATCGGCGGGGGTCTGCGACAACGGCAGGCGACGGCAGGTGGAGCGGGGCAGCCCAACGGCTTTGCACGCCAACCGTTCCGACATGCCCATCATGGAGGTGAGCATGCCGACGGCGCGGCGCTTGGCAGCTGGGCCTAAAATTTTCCCTTTGCGACCTCCCGCAAGGCGTCTTTGACCAGCTCGGCCTCGGCCAGTAATCGCTTCAGTCGGGCGTTCTGTTCGCGCAATTCCTTGAGTTCCTTGGCGGCATCGGTGTCCATCCCGCCGTAGGCGCGACGCCAGTTGTACAACGTCGCCGCAGACACCTCGAGTTCGGCTGCGATTTCCTCGCCGGTCTTGCCTTCGGCGGCCAGTTCGTCCGCACGGCGCAGTTTGCGCACGATGTCTTCTGCGGAGTTCCGCTTCCGACCAGCCATACGTTCATCGTCCCTTCTCGCCCACCATCGGGCTACAGGACTCTAGAACTTGCTGGACTCGTTCACCGGGAACACGCCAGTGCCTTTGAAATCCTGAATTACCCTGTTTAGACCTCGCAGCAAATAGCCTAAGGCGTGCCCGTTCCGTGCCGCACGCGCACCACGGGGCACAGGTTAGGGCACAGATCGCGAATGAGGCCGCCGCAGACGATGTTCGCAGGTCAGTGGGGAGCAAAGGGGACGACTCTTAATGACATGGGCACGCCCCAATAAATCAATCTGTGCCCGACGTATCCGCAGGTCAACATACATAAACGCTGCGTTGGGCACAGGGGCACAGATCATTCCGGGTTCGCGCCTCTATATGGTCCTGTGGGCACCGTTTGCGCAGGTCACGCCTAGCGGTGCGTACTGTGGGGCGCTCATATGCAAAAAGCTGTGCCCGTGTGCCCGGTTAGGGGATAGCAAACAGCTGTGCTGGGGCAGGCGGCATCCGATTGTCGACGACCCAGCAAACAAGTCAATCTGTTCTGAATCCGTGCTGAATGCCGTGTGTTCAGAACAGATTGGAGCACAGATTGCGCCTCGGGCCGTAGCGGCGACTAACCGCAGGTCAACCACCGTAAATCTAGTGATCTCGCTGTCTGTGCAGAACAGGTTCAGAACAGATTGCTTAATGCACTTCCACGGCTATCGGTGCAGTTCAAGGGGTGAAGAGACTGATGTCAGAACGGGTAGCACACGTTTTCGGGGGTTGGCGCCTCTATGCGCCAATCGAGGTGTGTTTCCGCTGGTCGACTCTCGCGGACTGTGCGGCATGAAGCTCATATGCAAAAAGGCGTGCTACCTGTTCTGATCGCTCAACAGCAAACAGGTGCTCGACGCGAGACGTCCGAGTAAGCACAAAATCTGCTGCCCTGGCTGTGGCCGCGGCGGCTGACAACTGAATAGTGAAGGGAAACAACGCAAATGCTCATTCCAACAAGTGTGTCGCGAGCGGTGGCCGGAACATGACCGAATCGCCCAGCAATGTCGATTTCTCCAGCCACAAACCCGCGACCAGCGACGACACTACGGCCGGCCAACTTCTGCAGCAAGCGGCGCCCGCGTTGGTGGTGCGCCTCCCTGGCGTCACCGAGCACCTGATCGAGCGTTGCGACCGCGATCGTGCACGCTGGCTCGGCCACCATTTCAATCGCCCCGCGACTACCAGTGAGCGAGCGTTCCTGGCCGCCAGCGGCGCGTTGGCTGATCCATCAGCATCACCGCGACTGCAGACCCGCGTTGACGTTCGTGGGGGCGTACGGCGCCGTACGTGGCCGATGCTGGCCGGTATTCTGTGAGCGCCGAATTGTGGCGGCCGATAGACGGATTCGCCGGGTTCTACGAAGTATCGACCCGCGGTCGGGTCCGCGCCGTTGCCCGCGTCGTCACCGACGCGCTCGGCCGTCGCCGCCGACTGCCCGGTCGGCTTCTCAAGCTCGCCGACACTCGCGGCCGGTCGCCGCACTGCACCCTGTCGCGGCCGGGACGACGGCAGACCTACTACCCGCGGTCCGCGATCAGCCACACCTACATGAAATCGGAGAAATAGCCCAATGGACGAGACCACAACCGGACCGGTCGACACCGACACCGACACAACGATTCCCGCGGCTGAGACGCCCACACAGACGTCAGAAATCGACAACCAAGGCGAGCCCTCCGACGCCGACGAAACACCCGACGCTGACGAAGCCAGCGACGTGTTCCCGCGGTCGGTGGTCGAGAAGCTGCGCCGTGAATCGGCGGGGCTGCGGGACCGCGTCAAGACTGCCGAAGATCGCCTCTCAGCCATGCAACGACAGGCAATCGGCAGGCAGATCACTGCCGCCGGAATGCGACCCGAAGCGGTGTTTGCCGTCGCCCAGCTCGACGACCTCCTCGCCGACGACGGAACAGTCGACACCACGAAGGTCTCCAGTGCGATGGCAGCCGCACGGGAAACCCTCGGCATCGACCGTCGCCGCCACGCCCGCCCCGGCATGGGGGAGCTGAACCCCGGCCATGGTGTGCGGGATCGGAAACGGGCGCCGGGATTTGAAGCGGCATTCGGCCCACGACAGGAGTAAACCCGGCAGGGCGTCCCGACTGTCCGGATTCATTCGGGACGCCACCCGGCCGATTTGAGCCAGAGCGCCGATAGGCTGCACGGTGTTGCCCGCCTGGCGCGGACAGCATTTCGATCGCAGGCCCGGCGCCCGCAATCAACCACTCCCGTTGATTAGCGCGCGCACACGCCTGCCCGCGCCAAAACCCCTGAAAGGCAATAACTCCTGATGACTACCATCACCACCAACCTGACCGCTGGCGCACACCGGCCCGACGTCTACACCTACGCCCCCGCCGACGCTGTACCCGACGCCGCGATCCTGCTGGCGTCCACCGTCTCCGGAGAGGTCGACGGCGACGCCCCCGCTGTGCGCGTCGCCTACGTCAACGACGATGAGGCGCAGTTCACTGCCGAAGGTGCCGAAATCCCCGAAGGCGAACCGCAACTCGCGGAGGTGCTCGTTCACACCGCGAAGATCACGCAGCTTGTCCGCCTGTCGAGCGAGCAGTGGGGCCAGGGGCAGACCGCTACCCAGCTCTCGCAATCCGTCGCCCGTGCCGTGACCCGCCGTGCTGATCTGGCATTCCTCGCCGAGCCCGCCCCGACCGCCCCGGCGGTGGCACCCGTCGCAGGGCTCGCCCACACCATCAACCTGGTCGACGGCGGCGCCATCGACGGCAACCTCGACGCCCTGATCGACCTGGTGGCGCGGTTGGAGGAGAACCTTGCCAACCCGTCGCACATCATCGTCAGCCCGACGACGTGGGCGGCACTGCGGCGGCTGAAGGTTGGCGGCCAGGGCGTCAACGAGAGCCTGCTGGGTGCGGGCACCAACGACGCGCAGCCCATGCTGCTTTCGCTGCCGGTGCTCCGCAACCGAGCCGTGCCCGCCGGGACCGGCTTTGTTGTCGACAAGTCCGCGATCGTGTCGGCCGTCGGCACGGTCCGTGTCGCCAACAGCGAGCATGAGTACTTCTCGTCCGACTCGGTGGCGTTGCGGGCCACGTGGCGTATCGGGCATGCCGTCGTGCGGCCCGAGCGGATCGGCAAGTTCACCATCGCCAGCTAGACCTTCTGGTGGTGTGGCTGTCGTGCCTTCCTTGTGAAATGTCGGGTGAAGCGCCGCCGGTCGTATGCGGAAATGCTGCAGCCACACCACCACTCCGAGAGCGCCCCGCGCTGCGCGTCGTTTTGCGACCTCCGCGCAGCGCGGGGCAGCTCTACCCGCCAATGGGGTGGGGGTGTACCCCGCCGACCCCGTCGCCGCACCTCGATGGCATAGGCGGGTTTCTCTCCCCGGCAATTTCAGAATTTGGCCCTTGAAAGGGGTTGTTGTGAGCACACCACGAGGATTGAAGGCCGGTGGCCGACGGCTCTGGTACTCTGTGACAAGCGATTTCGATCTTGACGAGTCTGCGTCTGCGGTGCTTGCCCAGGCGTGTTACACGGTCGATGAACTGGCCGATTTGCGGGCCAAACTCGCCGAAATTGAGCCTGTATTCGAGTCCAGCCAAGGGCCACGGATGCACCCGCTGTTCGCTGAGGTCCGCGCGCGCAGGTTGCTGCTCGCCAAGCTGATTCGCGATGTCGGCCTACCCAAGGAGCTGCCCGACGAGCCCGACGACGACGGCGAGGACAGCAGCGATGCCGGTTAGCCCGAAGAACCGCCCACGCAGGAAAGCTGCGGCGCCCAAGCCACCGCCGGATGAGGTTTGGTGCGGCGAGTTCCAAGACCACGACTGTTCCGGCCTCGACTGCCTGCGGCGGCCCAATGCGCGGGACATCGGCTACGCCGGACGAAAATCGGTTACTTTGGCGACACGCTTGTAAGTCCTTGGACTAGCCAGTCGGGTTGCGGCTCAATGAAGTCCCAGAATTCGTCGTAAAACGTGCTGTCGCCGCGGATCTGCCCCACGAGATACACAAGGGTTGAGCACCACGCCCAGGGCGTGTTCAGGTGGATGGATCGATCGTCCTGCTTTCCACGAGCGAGAGGCGGCGTCTCGAGTTCGATACCGACGCGGTTCCATATTCGCCCGTGGTGCGAACAGACATTCCGCAACACCGTGATGGAACGGAAGACTTTGCGTGAGTATTTAGCTTTCAGGCCGAGGCCCTCCGCCAGCGGTTTGAACACCCCGTCCGTATCGGCTACGAGTCCGTACATCCTGGAGCTGGTTCCAAGCGACATCACTTCGACGGCTGCCCAAACGGGCATCTGTTCGCCGCGTCGGGCGTGGTGCCTGGCGAACCGCTCCTCTGAACGGTTGATGTCGTCCAGGATGTCTCTCAGAAGCCTGTCGCGGGTTGTGCCGTTTGGATTTTCATAGGTCTGCTCGCTGAGGTACCCGTTGGGTCCGGATGATTTTGCCATCAGATAGGCGAGCCGTGACCTGAACACAACCTCGAACTCCGCGAGCCCAGACCGCAGCAAGGCGGCAAGGCGCTGGTCAAACTCGTATACGTCCCGAATTTTGGCGAAGTCGGTGCCGTGCTCGAACTTATTCTTTCCCGCCTCCGGATTCTGCTGGAAGTATCTGAAGTACCCGCTCAAGCGGTAGTAGTTGTGGTCTTCTAGGAGCCGCCGCATATCCGTTACGTCTGACTCACCCACCACCAGACCGTTAGTACGGAGCTTCTCAATCTGCTGGTCTATGGAGTAGAAGGGCTTCACCGGCAGAGATGATAGTAAAACACCCGCCGAAGTAAGGAAGCTTTCGCTCTAGCCTTGGCGGGCATCGTTGCGGCAAGTCTAGCGCCGTACGCCCTGGTATTCAAGCCCGGCAGCAATGCCGGTAGAAGAGTAGTGGCCCGGCCCCTGCTCGACGCGATGGCCGGCCGCTCACTGGGGCTCAATCCCCACGGTGCAGCCAGCCTATCGAGTTCGTCGGCCGCGGTAGGCAGCGTGGCCGCCAGAGTCGGGCAACGTAGGACTCGTGGGCACGGACACCCCAGCGCCTGCGTCACCACGATGGGCTTGGCTCCGCTTAAGGGCTGATCTGTCCCCATCCGGGCGTACCGTCTCGATCTATGAACCTAAGCATGGACTACTACGCCGAGTCTGCCTCGCCGTTTGTATTCTCGTCGCCGCCGAGGACTTTCCCTGACGGCGACGTGCTGCCCGCGGTCATCCGTATCTACCCCTTCGGTGAAGGCGATCGCGGCGACCACGAAACGGGTCGCGCGACCATGTCTTGGGCACTCTCCATAGATGAGGCCGCCGAGCTGGCTACCGCGCTAATGGAGTGCGTCGCCGCCGCGAAGCGAGGGGAGTACAGCAGCTATGGAGAGGTATTGCGGGAAGCCGCCGAGAGGAGCGAGGTAGAAGATGCTCGGGCGGTTCTCCGGCAGGCTGGCGAACTCGACTAGGTAGTTAGGGGAAGGGTGAAGTTCAAACGGCGCAACTCGGAGGCGCTGGGAGATCTGGTGTGTGGGAATCTCGGTTCAGACGACCCGGGCTTCGCTGAGGAGCCCCGCTATTTCCCCTACCGGTCCAGCTACTGGCTCACGGGATTTTTCCATGAGATGGGCACCGAGCACGAGCACGATGGTTCTACTCGCAATCGGTGGGTGGCAGACGTCATCGACGAAATGCTCGACGAGCCGCACGAGGGTCCATCACATCCCCCCGAGAGTTTCTGCCGCCTGATTGATCACCTGATGAGCCCGGCGGATGCATTGAACGAGGGTCCGGACCGGCCCAAGGCGATGGAACAGCTGAACAAGGTCCTCACCCGGGAGGGATTCGAAGCCTTCTACGGCGAGGACGGCCACTGCCATCTGCGACACATCGGGACCAATACGGTCACCGCGTTGCCCCCCAACCCGCATCGGCCGCTGTCTGCAGCGGAGGTCAAACGCCGCGAACAACTTGAGGCCTACCTCGACCGGTGTAGTGAAGATGAGCTGATCGAGGACGTGCTGTTGCCGTTGTTCCGCCAGCTTGGTTTTCACCGGATCACGGCGGCCGGTCACAAAGATAAGGCGCTTGAGTACGGCAAGGACATCTGGATGCGGTACACGCTGCCGACCCAGCATCGCATCTATTTCGGCATCCAGGCCAAAAAGGGGAAGCTCGATTCGTCAGGCGTGACCAAGCAGGGAAACGCCAACGTCGCCGAGATCTACAACCAAGCTCTGATGATGTTGGCTCACGAAATCTTCGACCCCGAGATCAACAGGCGGGTGCTTGTTGATCACGCGTTCATTGTCGCAGGTGGTGAGATCACTAAGCAGGCACGCAACTGGATCGGCAATGCGCTCGACGACTCCAAGCGGAGCCAAATCATGTTTATCGACCGGTCGGACATCCTCAATCTCTTTGTCGTGACCAATCTCCCGTTGCCTACGTCAGCATTGCCGCCGCCTGACCCCGACCCCTGGGATGTCGACCCGCCGTTCTAGGAAACGCGTTGGCAGGAGTGCCACGCCGGTAGCGACGAAGGGCCGCCCCGCACTCGGTAGCGGTGGCGGCCCTTCGCGCTCGGGGCTCCTATCCCGTTGTGGCGGTCAGCCGGTCAAGGTCGTCAGCGAGGTGGTTCAGCTGGGTGATCAGGTCGCGCGTTTCGGACGCGCTCAGATAGATGTCTCCGTTGATCGAGAGGTGGCTGCAGATTGTGCCGTTGCCGTATTGGTGGCCGCCGCTCTGAATCACGAGATCACCGCCCTCGGTCTTGACGGTGCGGCTCGCGCGAAGGAACGACCGGGCATCGCCGTCGTCGAGCGTCCAGTCGCCAATCACGGAGGCTCCTGCGGGGTAATCGGGTGGTGTCGTTGTCATGCCGCAGAACCTATGCCCTGCGACTGGACAGGTCAACGGCAGAAATCGACGAAAAGTGTTGATACATCAACACTTTGGGAGTTGAAGTTGTTGACATATCAACATGCCGATCGGTTGAGGCGCAACAATATTCGCGCGCCGGGCCGTGGGGCGGCTCAGTGGTGCCCGTGCTAAACGCACACCTTTCGTCCGTTCCGGCCGGGCGTGTCGCGTCGGCCAAGTTCACCCCCCGCAGCTAACGCATCGGGGCGTCGACAGGTATGTGGATGCCATCCACACCCCGCGGGTTGTCCTGCGAATTCTCGCGTCAGCCTCGCGTCGCTTCGAGTACCCTTTCGCATCATTTCTGCAGGTCAGCGTGTAAAAAGTATCGCGGTTCAATTCCCGGCAGCTCCACCTGTGAAGGCCCAGTTCAGGACGATACGTTCTTAACTGGGCCTTCCTTGCGTCAACACTGCGTCGATATTTCGGGCAAGAATGACGACTTGTCACTGGAGTGCGTACGCCGTCTTGTACCGTCTCGGCGGCGAGCAGACATCTACGAGTTTCGAGGACTTGAACACCGCAGAGAAGTTCAGGGGATTCGTCGACCAAGTCCGCCCAGTAATCCCTAGCGTCCATTCGCTCCGATCGGCCCTGTCCACGATGACTGTCGCCGAGTGGGCCAAGCAAGTACACCGACCATCGGACTGGGCTGGCGAAGCGAACGCTGGCGGACTGTCGCTCGTATGTGAAGAATGACATTGCTAGTACCCTTGGCCCGATCCCGCCGACGGCACTGACGCGGGATGCCGTCGCGAAGTCGACCCTGGGGATGCAGCCGGCGGAGTCGCTGGAGACCGCCACGTTGCCCGCGTCGTTGATGAGGTCGATCGTGGTGTGGTCGTCGCGATTCTGTGCGCATCTGTCCGGTGATGTCGACCCCGCCACCTGCGTAACGGGTACTCAACTATCGCGGACGTGAGCGGACTTCTCGCCAAAGCGCAAGGCGCTCTTGGTTAACCAATTGGTGTTGACGTACCCAGGCCTGGGCGGCCATCTGGGTAGCGTCCCACGGTGAGCCCAGTGGCGGGGTGTAGGAGAGGTCAAGCTCGCTGAGAGCGTCGACGGTCATGTAATGGAACAGAGCGGTGGCGTAGGTGTCGACGCGTTTGGCTACTTCGGCGCTGCGGTGGCCGATGAGTTGTGCGCCGAGTAGCAGGCCGGTGGTGTCGTCGCCGGTGATGCGGATGTGGATCGAGGTTGCCCCGGGGTAGTAGGCCTTGTGGTCGTCGGGGGTGGACGAGGTGCTTACCGGTTGCCAGCCGCGCTGTGCTGCCAGTGCTTCGTGTTCGCGTAGTCCAGTGCGGGCGGCAACGAGGTCGAAGACTTTTACGACTTGGGTACCGAGGCTGCCGGCGAAGCGCGCGCGGCCACCTATGGCGTTCTCGCCCGCAACACGGCCCTGTTTGTGCGCGGTGGTGCCTAGCGGCAGCCAGGTGAGGCCGACCATTCGGTGGTGGGTGTGCACGCAGTCTCCGGCGGCGAACACGTCGGTCAGGGTAGTCCGCATGGTGTCGTCGACGGCGATAGCGCCTTTGACGCCGAGTTCGGCGCCGGCGTGGGTGGCCAGTTCGGTGTCGGGTCGTACACCGACCACGACGAGGACGAAATCAACTGTGCGGGTTAATGGTTGTCCGTCGTGCTGAGCGGCGACGGTCAGGGCGCCGTCGTCGGTGCGGCTGATGGCGGTGACGGCGGTGTTGGTGAGGACTTCGACGCCGTGCCGTTCGAGTTCGGTGTGGACCAAGGCGCCGAGTTCCGGGTCGACAGTCGGCAACACCTCGGGCAGGGCTTCGATCTGGGTGACGGCGATGCCGCGCGTCGTCAGTGCCTCCGCCATCTCCAGGCCGATGTAGCCCGCCCCGATGATGACCGCGGTGGTCGGATTGCGTTGCTGCAGTGAGTCCATGACGGCGAAGGTGTCGCCCATAGAGTGCAGCAGATGCACACCCTCGGCGGGGCCGAGCGCGCCAGGTCCGCTGAGTCCGGTAATGGGTGGGCGGGCACTGACTGCGCCGGTACCCACGATCAGGGCGTCGTAGGCCAGCTGGTCGGGGCTGCCGTCCGGGCCAAGCACGTCGAGTGTGTGGGCGTCGACGTTGATGCGGGTGGCTCGGGTGTCTGTCAGTACGTGCATGCCGGTTGCGGCCAGATCGGCGGCCGTGCGGTGGGCGAGGTCGGTCCAGTGGGTGACCTCGCCGGAGACGTAGTAGGGGATGCCGCAGATGGAGAAGTTGGGGTAGGCGTCGGCGACCACGACAGTGACCTCGGTTGCGGGGTCGAGTTCGCGGATACGCAGTGCTGCGCTGATGCCGGCGTCGCTGCCGCCGACCGCGATGATATGGCGGGATGCCATAAGGGGGCTCCTCGGAGGGCGTTGGGATTGGATTTAGGTATCGCCGCCGCGGCGGCCGCCGTAGGCGCCACCATGGCTGGCGATCACGCTGAGCAGGCACAGACGTATGGGATCCGACACTGTTTTCAGCAACGCGGACAGCTCGACTGCGGCCGGAACGCTGAGCGGCTCCCGGACTCGGGGCGCGATCTCGCGGCAACCGACTTCGGACGACTTCGACACCTATCGATATTGACAGTCCTCGAATCAATGCACAAGCGAACAAATCGTGAACGATCCCAACCCTCCGGGAAGCCGCCGAACGCAATAGCGGCTGCGGATTCCCGGGGTGGGCACCCAGGATTATCGACAGCTGGCTTATGTTGTCGCAGCGGCGTTCTCGTCGGCTGGCCTCATCGGGCGGCGCGCCGCTCTGCTGGCCGACACCGAACGTGTCCGAATCGGCCAGCTTGGTGTAGACCTCCCAGCGTGAGGTGATTGAGGCGGTTCGGCGATCGCGAAGTTGGCGTAGCCCGGCTTGACCTTGGCCGGCGCGGTGTGGAAGAGCTTGGAGTAGAAGGCGATTGCTTCGTCGACGCCATCGAAGATTTGGCCGCCGCGATCGGGGTTGGCGAATCGACCGCCAGCCACCAACTCACCCAGTTGCGCAATGCCGGATTGGTCGAACCCGACTTCACCCAGGCCCTGCACAACAGCGGGGGTGATGGCATTGACCCGGGGGCGCTGCCGTCCGAGCGGACTTCGATAGCGTCACCGGCGCAGGGCCGAGAGCAATCCGGTGGCCCTCTGTGAACGTCCGGCGTTGTGCATGCAGACGAACAACACGAATGGTTTCACGCTTATCGGCAGGTCGCCTTCAAGGCTCCGGGTGCGGCGGCAGGAGGGGTGGTGTCAAGGGCCAAGACCGCGGACAACTGGGCCATGGCGGCCGGTATCACCCAGTAGTGCACCCACGTGCCGCGTCGTTCGCACTCCAGCAGGCCCGCCTCGCGCAGCGTTTTGAGGTGATGGGAGACGGTCGGTTGGGACAGTTCGAAGAACGGGGAGATCTCGCACACGCAACACTCGCCGCCCTCGTGGCTGGCGGCAGGCCTGGACAAACACAAGGCCACCTACGCCGACGCCGTGGCCGCCCTAGCCGATCCGGACCGCACTCGCCTGGTCCTGGTGGCCCGCCCGACACGGTCGGCATTGCGTGAAATCGACCGCACCCACCACGAATTGGCCGCCCTGGGAATGAACCGCCAGTACGTCGTCGTCAACGCGGTCATGCCCCCTCCGCAGGGCGAGAACGACCCCTTGGCTGCCGCGATCAGCCGGCGCGAACAGTCCGCGCTAGCGGACATATCGGACGCGCTGAGCGGACTGCCCCAAGACCGCATCAACCTCAAGCCCGCCAATATGGTCGGCCTCGACGCAGTCCAAACCCTGTTCGACACCAAATCAGTCGCCGACGAGGAGATGGTCTCACCCCAGAGCCTCGCCTCGGTAGTTGATGCCCCGCTGCGCGACCTGGTCGACGACATCGAGCGCAGCGGAAACGGACTCGCGATGTGCACGGGCAAAGGCGGGGTGGGCAAAGCCACCGTCGCCGCGGCCACCGCCGTCGCCCTGGCCGAACGCGGCCACGACGTTCACCTCACCACCACAGACCCCGCGGCCCACCTGGTCGAGGCCCGGCAAGGCAGCATCGAGCACCTACAGGTCTCCCGTATCGATCCCGCCGAGGCGAGCGACGCCTACCGCGAACGCGTCATGACGACCAAAGGCGCCCACCTCGACGAGGCCGGCCGCGCCACCCTGACCGAAGACCTGCGCTCACCCTGCGCCGAGGAAGTCGCCGCCTTCCAAGCGTTTTCTGAGTTCATCCACGAGTCCCGCAGCAAGTTCGTCGTCCTCGACACCGCGCCCACCGGACATACCCTGCTGCTGCTCGACGCCACCGGCTCCTACCACCGCGAAATCGCGCGGCAGATGGGGGACAGCGGGCACTACACGACCCCGCTGATGCGCCTGCAAAACCCCGACCTCACCAAGGTTCTCCTCGTGACGTTGGCCGAAACGACGCCAGTGCTCGAAGCCGCCGGCCTTCGATACGACCTCGAACGCGCCGAAATCGAAACCGTCCGCCCCAAGTACGCGCCCCGCCACGCGGCCATCCCGATGTTGGCGAACGAACCCGTCGGAATCCCTGTTTTGGAAGCTCCTACCGCAGAGCAGAATTGACCGATGTGTTGCGGTCAGGACACGGCATTAGCTGCGCTGGCCACCTTCGCCTGAAAGTCCGGGGGCAACGCGAAGTAGCCGTGGTCCTCAAGATGTAGCTGGCCAGGACCCACGGCCGATTGGAGAAACGCCCGCACCGCCTGACCGGTGGACGAATCGCCGTATTTCGAGCACACCAGCTCATAGGTCGCCAGCACGATCGGGTACGCCCCGGGCGCGGTGGGTGTGTAGAACCGTGAGGTGTCGAGCACCAAGTCGTTGCCCTGCCCGATGATGGTTGCCGACGATATCGTCTTGCCCACGGTGTCGGCGGTGATCGGCACCGGGGCAGACCCTGCGGAGGTCACGATCTGAGCGCTGGCCAGGCGCTGGGCTTTGGCGAACGAATACTCGTTGTAGGTGACCGCACCCGGGGTGTCCCTCACCGCGGCGGACGTTCCCTCATTTCCTTTCGCCGGCTGCCCGACGCCACCGGTGAATGTCTTGCCGGCTCCCTTGCCCCATGCGCCACCAGAGGCGGCATCGAGGTAGCGCTGGAAGTTGTCGGTAGTACCCGAGTCATCACTGCGGTACACGACGAGGATGTCGGTCGACGGCAGTTGTGCTGACGGATTCAGCGCCTTGATAGCCGGATCATCCCAGCGGCTGATCACTCCGTTAAAGATCTTCGCGGCGGTCGAGCCATCCAGTACCAGCGTCGGTACGTCGCTGAGGTTGTAGGTGATGGCGATCGGCCCGAACACCACGGGAATGTTCCACGCCGGCGACCCGCATCGCTGTTGCGCTGCGTCGTATTCTCCGCGTTCCTGGCTCAATGCCGAGTCCGAGCCTCCGAAATCGGTCTTGTTGGATAGGAATTCGCTGACACCGGCTCCGGAGCCGATGGAAGTGTAGTTCACGGTGTGGCCTGGGCAGGCTGCCGTAAAGGCCTGCACGAAGACCGGGATCGCGTTGGCTTGAGCGGTGGAGCCGCTGGCGGTCAATGATTGCTTGCCACCACAATCGATGTGGGCAGCCATTGCGTAACTGGGCTGGGAATTGTCGCTCCCACACGCAGACAGCGACACCACGGCTGCTCCCATCAAGCACAGCGTCCAACGAAAGCCATTGCTTCTCAACATCGAAACGTCCACAGTCCATCCTTCACAGGTGAGCGCAACAGGGGTGGTTGAGGCCGCTAGGCGGCCAGGGAGTCGGTATTCAGCCGGCGCCCAACGCCGGAAGTAAGCGGTCAATGCGCTCGGACAGCCTGTTTAAGGCCCGATCAAAGGCGCCGGGATCGTCAGATCCGGCTGGATCGGGTATCGACCAATGAAGCCGACGTGTGTCGGCAACAAGCTCTTCATGGGCGTTGTCGCACACCGCAACCACAAGATCGCCGGGGCGAACGACATCGTCAATGTGTACGGGGGTGTGCGCCGCAATCGCCAGGCCACTGCGGTTGGCCGCCTTGATCGCGCCCGGATGCACCTTGGTGGCCGGGCGAGTCCCCGCCGATACCGCTGGCAGAGTGCTGCGTCGGTTCCAAATCGCCACCGCCAACGGACTGCGGGCGGAGTTGTGGCTGCACACGAAGAGCACGCGTTCTGCCTGCCAACTGGCCGTCGGCAGTGCAGCTTCCAGTGCCGCCGGAACCAGCTGCAAGTAGGTACGTCTGCGGTCGGCTTCGGAGCGGCTGCGCTGGACCACGCCCGCCTCTTCCAGGATCCGCAGATGGTGAGCGACCAAATTCGAGGGCATCGACAACAACTGCTGTAGTTCAGACGGTGATGCGTCGGCCAACAGGAGTCGATCAACGATCGACAGCCGTGCGGGGTCTCCCAGGGCGGCGTGCACTCGTGCTCGCCGCTCGGCATCGTATTCACCACCATGTGGAAATCGGTCAATCGTCATTGACTCAATGATCATGTAGTAATCGATTGCGGTCAAGTCCCGCGACGGATGAACTCGCTGACCGCGTCCGCCGCGAGGCTTTGGGGGCCCAATGCCGTCGTGCTGATGACGGCAGTGGCGCCGCGTGAAGATTGGCGATATCGACTGCCTCGGTCAGGCGGGAGACCTCAGTGGGTCTGGGTTGTCGCCGGGTATGCGTGCACCAGGGCGGAAGACAATTTCGGGACCGCGTGCGTCAGGGTGTGCTCGGCTTCATGGGCGATCCGGTGGGCATCGGTGAGGCTGGTGGCGGGGTCGATGTCGAGCTCGGCATCGGCATGGAGACGGTGACCGATCCAGCGCATCTTCACACTGCGCACTGCGGTGACACCGGGTTCGGCGGCTAGTGCAGCTTCCGCGGCATCGACGTAGGCAGGGTCCACGCCGTCCATGAGGCGGCGGAACACGTCGCGCACGGCGGTACGCAGGACGGCCAGAATCGCCACGGTGATGACCAGGCCGATGATGGGGTCGGCCAACGGGAAGCCGAGGGCAACGCCGCCGGCTCCTATGACCACGGCGAGCGAGGTGAATCCATCAGTGCGAGCGTGTAATCCGTCGGCGACCAGGGCCGCTGAGCCGATCTGGCGACCTATGCGGATGCGGTAGACGGCGACGAGTTCGTTGCCGATGAAGCCGACGACGCCGGCCGCAGCAACCCAGCCGACGTGGTCGATCGGGACTGGGTTCACAAGGCGGCGAACAGCTTCGACGCCCGCGATGATGGCGGACAGGGCGATCATCGCGATCACGAACAGTCCTGCGATGTCTTCGGCGCGTCCGAAACCGTAGGTGTAGCGACGGGTGGCGGCCTTGGTTCCGAGCGCGAACGCGATCCACAGCGGAACGGCGGTCAGGGCGTCGGAGAAGTTGTGGATGGTGTCGGCGAGCAAGGCGACCGACCCCGAGAACGCCACGATCACCACTTGTGCGATGGAGGTTGCGGCGAGGGCGACCAGGCTGATCTTCACGGCCCGGACACCGGCGGCGCTGGACTCCAAGGCGCCGTCGATGCTGTCCGAGGCGTCGTGGCTGTGCGGGGCGAACACTTCCCTGAGCGCGGCACCGACCTTTCCCCCGGGCCCGTCATGGGTGTGCCCGTGACCATGGTCGTGACTGTGTCCATCGCCGTGGTCGTGTCCGTGGTCCGGTGTCTTCGGGTGAGCCTCGTGGGTCATTGCAGGTGTTCTCTCTGACGGACCGGGCTCGGTGCGGGATCGTCGGTCTCGGAGTGCAGCGTCGCCAGCTCGGCGGCACCGCGGTGGTGACCGGGCACACCAGGGCCTGCGTGTTCGGCGTTGAACACCGCATCGGTGACCAGTTGTCCGATGTGGTCGTTATCCAGGCTGTAGAAGATGGTGGTGCCCTCGCGGCGAGTGCGGACAAGGCGCGCCATCCGCAGCTTGGCCAGGTGCTGAGACACCGACGGGGCAGGTTTGCCGATATGCGCGGCCAGGTCGTTGACCGACATCTCGCGGCTGACCAAGGCCCACAAGATCTGAACACGGGTGGCATCGGCGAGCATCCGGAACACTTCGACCACGAGATCCACCTGGTCGTCGGGAAGCCGTCGGCGGCAAGCAGAAGTATCTGCATTCATACGCAGATAGTACGGGACTAGCGCGGCCAACGGCCGGATCTGTGTGAATTGTCCCGCTTAACCACGCAGGCATACGTCGTGTCGGTGTCCGGGACCATCGGCTCTAGGAATGGTCAATCGGTCAGGGGCACAATCGAACTACTCGCGAAGCGGCGAGGATGGAGAGCGGTTCGATGACGGACATGCAGGCGTGCGCGGCCCACTGGGACGATCGGTACCGCACGGTGGGCGCGGAACGCGTCAGTTGGTTCGAACCCGAGCCACGCCAGTCGCTGGCTCTGCTGCAGCTGGTTCATGCGGGCCCATCGTCATCGGTGATCGACATCGGAGGAGGGGCCTCCCGCCTTGCCGGGTGCCTGGTCGAGCAGGGCTACCAGGATGTTTCGGTTCTCGACATCTCTGCGGAGGCGCTCGATGTTGCCAAGTCACGCCTTCCTCACCGAAGAGCGGGACCGCGCTGCCTACCGCTCACTGCTGCATCGGGCGATCGAGCCCGGCGGAGCAGCCATCATCGCAACCTTTGATGAAGCCGGACCGAGGTCGTGCTCTGGGCTCCCCGTGGTGCGCTACAGCCCCAAAGAACTCATCACGGAAATCGGGCAAGGCTTCACACCGATCGGTTCCGGTGGCTTCGAACACGTCACCCCAACCGGACTGACACAGCAATTCACTTGGGTTGCGCTTCGCGCGGCGTAGACCGTAGACCTGGAGGTGCTGTGCCGGCGGATGTCGGTGTCGGTCAAGTCCCCATGCCTATATCATCGCCATATGGCGATACCGGCGGTGTCGAACCTGACAGCGGCGGAGTTGGCCCCGGCGGCAGCTCTGTTCCGGTCGCTGGGCGACGTGACGCGCCTAGCAATTCTGCGTCGCCTCGCCTGCGGCCCGGCTCGCGTCACCGACCTGGTCGATGAGGTGGGCCTGGCTCAGTCCACGGTGTCTAAGCACCTGGCCTGTCTCAAGGATTGTGGTCTAGTCGAATCCGAGCCGCTTGGACGGGCGTCGCTGTTCCGACTCGTGCAACCCGCCATAGTGGATCTCCTTGCCGGTGCCGAGGTAGTGCTGACGGCTACCGGCCACGCGGTCGCGGGGTGCCCGAACTACGGTGCGAACCGCGGCCGGGCGGAGAAGTTGTAGTGGCCAACCGCGGCCAGGCAATGCCCCAGATACCCGAGGCCGACCGCCGTAAGTTATTGGCGCGCAGAATCCGATTGCTGGTGACCGCAACGATCACCTACAACATCGTCGAAGCTGCGGTCGCACTTTCTGCGGGCACCCGCGCGTCCTCGACTGCGCTGATCGGCTTCGGCCTGGACTCTGTTGTCGAGGTCGCCTCGGCGGCGGCGGTCGCCTGGCAGTTCTCCGGCCGTGACCATGAGGCGCGGGAGAAAACCGCACTGCGGATCATCGCCTTCTCCTTCTTCGGCCTGGCCCTGTATGTCAGTGTCGAATCGCTGCGCTCGCTGTTGGGCCTCGCCGAACCACGGCCATCCAGCATCGGCATTGCACTGGCCGCTGTCAGCCTCGTCGTCATGCCGGTGTTGTCATGGGCTCAACGGCGGACGGGACGTGAACTTGGTTCGCGCTCAGCGGTCGCGGACTCCAAGCAAACCTTGTTGTGCACGTACTTGTCGGCGGTGCTACTTGTCGGGCTGGTACTCAACAGCGTGTTCGGCTGGTCTTGGGCCGACCCCGTCGCCGCGCTGGTGATCGCTGCGGTCGCAATCCGAGAGGGACGCGAGGCGTGGAGAGGTGAGAACTGCTGTGCGCCGGTCATCCCCACCTTGACCGACGAAGACGGGTGCGGGTGCTGCGACTGCTGATCACACCTGTCGATGTTGAATGACCCATGCCGGTGCCGCCAGTTACGTTGCGTCCCATGGCGATCCGAGTGGCGGCGTGTAGGACAGGTCGAGGTCGCTGAGCTGGGCAACGTCCATGCGGTGAAACAGTGCAGTGGCGTAGGTGTCGACGCGCTTGGCGATTTCGGCGTGGCGGTGACCGACGAGTTGTGCGCCGAGTAGCTTGCCGCTGTTCTGATCCCCGGTGATGCGGATATGTACGGGCGTGGCGCCGGGGTAGTAGGCCTTGTGGTCGTCGGGTGTGGCGGTGGTACTGGCGGGTGTCCAGCCCGATGTAGCCGGCACCGATGATGACGGCACGGGCCGGATTGCGTTGGTGCGGCACGAGCAGCTTCTCCGAGAAGCATCTTTTGGAGGCGACAGTGTCGGGGGCCAACTCGGAAATGAGGTCTTCCGCACGGGCCTTGATCTGATCGCGGATCGGGCGCACTGCCTCCACCCCTTTGCTTGCCGGGTCTTCGAGCGCCCAACCGCGGTAGCTCTTTCCGGGGTAGAAGGGGCAGGCGCCACCGCATCCCATCGTGATTACAACGGCGGAGGCCTGTACGGCGTCAGCGGTGAGGATCTTGGGATTTTGGGTGTAGATGTCGATACCCACTTCGGCCATGGCCTCTGTCGCTACGGGATCGACCGCGTCTGCTGGGGAGCTTCCCGCCGAGCGGACTTCGATAGCGTCACCGGTTGGCGCCGAGCGGAACCCGGCTGCCATCTGGGAGCCGCCGGCATTGTGGACGGCAGACGAACAACACGGGCGGTTTGGCGCTCATCGACAGGTCCTTTGACGGGATGTCACGGGGATGTCGGTGGCGTCGAGGGTCAGCACTGCCGACAACTGTTCCAGGGCAGACGGGATCACCCAGTAGTACACCCACGTTCCGCGACGTTCGCAGTCCAGCAGGCCCGCCTCACGCAGCGTCTTGAGGTGATGCGAGATCGTCGGCTGGGACACCTCGACACCGGGGGTGATGTCGCATACGCAGCATTCGCCGCCCTCGTGGCTGGCGACCATGCTCAAAATCCGCAGCCGTACCGGATCGCCCAGCGCTTTGAACATCCGCGCCAGCTCAGCGGCCCAGTCGGGGTTCAACGGCTGACCGGCCAGGGTTGGGCAGCATGGTTCACCCTGCGTAGACGGGGCTATCGGCATGCGTCTATATTGATGATGATCAAATCAACCGTCAAGGGATCGCCACGTGTCCAAGCCCGCCGTGATGTTCGTGTGCGTGAAGAACGCGGGCAAGTCCCAGATGGCGGCCGCCTTGATGCGCCGGCTCGCGGGTGACCGCATCGACGTCTACAGCGCAGGCACCAGCCCTGGCGATGCGCTCAACGACCTTTCGGTGCAAGCACTTGCAGAGGTCGGCGCCGGGGTCGGCAGCGAGCACCCCAAACCGATCGATCCGCAGCTGATGGGGCACGTCGATGTGGTCGTGACGCTGGGGCGTGAGGCACATGTCGACGCCGGCGCCACCCCGGTGCAGAACTGGGACACCGACGAACCCTCCACGCGCGGCATCGACGGCATCGAGCGCATGCGTCTGGTCCGTGACGATATCGCCGCCCGCGTCCAAACGCTGGCTGCCCAAATGCTCACCGACACCGAAAACCACTGACTCACAGAGGAGAAGTACCGTCATGCCCACGATCGCCGTTTTCGAACCCGCCCTGTGTTGCAACACTGGCGTCTGCGGTGAGGATGTCGACCAGAACCTGGTCACCTTCACCGCCGACATGGCCTGGCTGCTCGCACAGGGCGCGGCTATCACCCGCCATAACCTGGCCAATGACCCGCTGTCCTTTGCCCGCGATGAGGCCGTCAAAAGCTTCCTCGAGATCGCGGGCTCGGCAGGCCTTCCACTGGTGTCGGTCGACGGTGTCACCGTCGTGACGGGCCGCTATCCGACCCGCGTCGAACTCGCCCGCTGGGCCGGCCTGGAATCCCCGTCAGCCGTACCGGTCGGCGCGATCAACCTCGGCCTGTCCGAGAGCAGCGGATCATGCTGCGGGGACTCTGGCTGCTGTTGACCCACACTGCGCAACCGAAACTCCCACTCCGACTGGAGAGCTGTCCGCTATGACATCGCGCGATCTAACCTTCCTCACCGATCCACCGCGATTCCTGTTCTTCACCGGTAAGGGCGGCGTCGGTAAGACGTCGATCGCCTGTGCAGCAGCTTTGGCGCTTGTCGGCGCCGGCGCGCGGGTACTGCTGGTATCCACCGACCCGGCCTCCAATGTGGGGCAGGTCTTCGGGGTCAGCATCGGCAACACCATCACCCCGATCGTCGCTGTGCCCGGACTGTCTGCCCTGGAGATAGACCCCGAGGCCGCCGCCGCGGATTACCGCGAACGCATCGTCGGTCCGGTCCGTGGGCTGCTGCCCGAAGCCGAGATCGCCTCCATCACCGAACAACTCTCTGGCTCCTGTACTACCGAGGTCGCTTCCTTCGACGAGTTCACGGCATTGCTCACCGACACCGAGGGCGTCGTCGCCAGCTTCGATCACGTCCTGTTCGACACCGCACCCACCGGGCACACGATCAGGTTGTTGCAACTGCCGGGGAACTGGACGGAGTTCCTCGAAGCCGGCAAGGGGGATGCTTCGTGTCTGGGCCCTCTCGCTGGCTTGGACAAGCAGAGGAGCACCTACGCGGCCGCAGTCGCCGCACTGGCTGATCCTGACCGCACCCGCCTGGTGCTGGTGACCCGGCCGACGGGCTCGGCGCTGCGCGAGATCGACCGCACCCATGCCGAATTGGCCGCACTGGGGATGAACCGCCAGTACGTCGTCGTCAACGCCGTCATGCCAAGGCCGCCCGACGACACCGACCCACTGGCGACCGCGGTGTATCGACGCGAGCAAGCCGCACTCACCGATATGCCCCCCGCGCTGCGCACCCTGCCAACTGACTACGTCGAGCTCAAAGCCGACAACATGGTCGGCCTGCCAGCCCTGCGCACCCTGTTCGACACCGCCCCGGTCGCCGAGCCCGCCCCCGCTGTGCCGCATGCTGTGGCAGTGGCCCCGCTACGCGAGCTGGTCGACGACATCGAGCGTGGCGGAAAGGGACTGGTGATGTGCATGGGCAAAGGCGGGGTCGGCAAGACCACCGTCGCCGCCGCCATCGCGGTCGCGTTGGCCGACCGTGGCCACGACGTCCACCTGTCCACCACAGATCCTGCCGCCCACCTGGCCGACACACTGCATGGTGCCGTCGAGCACCTACGTGTCTCTCGGATCGATCCCGCCGACGCCAGCCGCACCTACCGTGAGCGGGTCATGACCACCAAAGGCGCCCACCTCGACGAGGCGGGCCGCGCCACCCTCGCAGAGGACCTCCGCTCGCCCTGCACCGAGGAAGTCGCTGTCTTCCAAGCCTTCTCGAAAGTCATCCAGGAATCCCGCAGCACGTTCGTCGTCCTAGACACCGCGCCCACCGGACACACCCTGCTCCTGCTCGATGCCACCGGCTCCTATCATCGCGACATTGCACGCCAGATGGGCGACAGCGGGCACTACACCACCCCGCTCATGCGGCTCCAGGACCCGCAACTGACCAAAGTCATCCTCATCACCCTGGCGGAAAGGACTCCCGTGCTTGAAGCTGCCGACCTTCAACACGACCTCGAACGCGCGGGCATCCGCCCCTGGGCGTGGGTGATCAACAACTCCGTGGCCGCCGCCGCGCCGACCAGCCCACTGCTGCGCCGGCGGGCGACCGCCGAACTCGACGAAATCGACGCCGTCCGAAACAAATACGCCGCCCGGTACGCTGTCGTCCCACTCATGGCCGACGAGCCGGTCGGCATCCCCGCGCTGGAAGCTCTTACCGCACCGAACTTCTGAGTCAGTGCCCGCTCAAGAGACGGCCTTGGCTGCTGCGGCCACTTCCGCCTGAAGATTTTGGGGCAGTGGGAAGTAGCCGTGGTCCTAATGCCGCCACGACGATCGGGGTAAGCCCCCCGGGTCGGTACGTAGGGCTTGGAGGTTCTAGCACCAGGTCGTTGCCTTGGCCAATTACGGTGCCGGCTGCGCTCGCGCTGCGAAGTTGGAACCCGACTGTTATGCACTGATGCTCGTGCGCGTCAGGATTGGTATGTCAGGGTCAAGCCGTGAAGGCAAAGGAAGCGACGAAGCCTGATCGTCGATTGTCTGCTCGGTGTGCGGCGGTCGCTTCCCTTGGCGCGGCGGTGATTCACTTCGCGGTCGCTCCGATGCATTGGCGTGATTGGTTGGTCTCGGGCGTATTCTTTGCCGGCGTTGCGGTGTTCCAACTGCTCTGGGCGTTGCTCGTCTGGTCGAGGCCGGGGACTGGTGTGCTCGCTGCCGGGTTCGTGGCGAATGCCGGGGCGGCCGCGCTGTGGGTCGTGTCGCGGACGGTGGGTGTCCCGTTCGGGCCTCACGGGGGCCAGCCTGAGGCGGTGGACGGCGCCGGGATCGCGGTTCTGTTGCTTCAGTGTTATGTCGTTATGGGTGCTGGGTGGGCGTTGCTCACGCGCTACCGTGCCGAAGATGTTGGCGGTTTCGGCAGGGCGCTTGTGTTGGTCGGCGCGAACGCTGTGATGGTTGGTGCGGTGGCGGTGGGATTGGCTTCGGGTCTTCAGGGTCACCATCACGGCGACGTGGCCGAGGCGGAGGGAGAACACTCGGCTGCCCATGAAGCGCATGCGGAGGGCCATCACCACGATGCGGATCACACGGATTCCGTTGCTCCGCCGAAACCCGCGGTGCCCAACCCTGCTACCTCGCCGGTGCCCGCCGACTCAGGACGTCCGGTGACCGATATGGGACTCCACACCGACGATGGTCACCA
>NZ_JBSXPP010000038.1:0-14143 GCF_054073305.1 Mycolicibacterium sp. CBM1
CTAGGAGCCTGCTGAATTAGGGCGTTTGGGGCGGGGTGCCTCAGAGCGCTCTGTGGCGCGTGTGTTCCCTCAGACCTGAGGGCCGACAATTCGAGGGTCACCCCGCCGTGTCGAGCGTGGCATCTGTGCTGTGTGACGGCAAGACCTGGTGGTCTGTGCTAGGCGATGGCCCAGGTGGTGCCGGTGTGGGTCAGGCCCATCGTGATGAGGCGTCGCAGGTTCAGCGCGGCACTGCGATGGTGGAGCCAGTAGCCGTTCTTCGCGATTCCGCGGTAGCGGAGTTTGCGGTTTCCTCGGGTGAGCCAGGCGATCGAGCGTTCCACCATGGGGCGGTGTTGGCGGTACTCGTCCTGCCACTCGGGTGTGCGGGCGACTGCTCGGGCTGCGCGTAGACGCTGTTCGTGTTCACCGATGGTGAGCTGGCGTCCACGCTTGGCAGTGGTGCATTGCGTTGTCAAAGGGCATGAACGACAGTGCCTCTCGAACTTCACCCCACCCCTGGGTGCGATACCGGCGGTGTGGCCGGCCGGGCAGGTCACGGTGCGGGCATCGAAGTCGATGCTGAAATCGTCGCTGGTGAATCCACCGGGCACCGGCGCGCGCAGCGGCGTCGGTTTGATCACGGCGATGTGCTTGCGTTCGGCCAGTGCGGCGCGGGCGTCGCCGGTGCCGTAGGCCGAATCCCCGAGCACCCGCACTGGAGCGGGTTCGTCGTCGAGCAGGGCCAACCCGACCACGGCTTCGTGGTTGTCGGGGCCGTTGGCCTTGGTCAGGGCGCAGTCGGTGATGATGCCGGTGTCGGGTTCGACCGCGATATGGGCTTTGAAGCCGTCCTGGCGGCGGTGCACCGTCTTGTGAGCGTGGCGGGTGTCAGGATCGACAGTGGAGATGATCCGGTCCGGGGCGACCTGCTGGGCGATGCGCCACTGCCCGTCGGTGCCATCAGAGCCCTCGACGGGTTCGACGTCCTGGCCAGTGATCAGCGCCAACAATGCCACCGCTTCGGCGGCGCGGGGCCCGAGATCCTGCTCGGGGAGGTGACCGAGCAGTCGGTGCGCGTCGCTGACCAGGGCATCAACGAGCTGGTCACGGGCTGACTTGTCGTTCCAGGCGATCGCGGGTTTGCCCGGGTCGTCGTAGTCATGCGCAGTGCACTGGGCCTCGATGACCTGCGCGGCGTCGGGTACGTCGCGGCGGACCCGGCGGATCGCGGCAATCAGCTGCGTGACGGTGTCCTGGGTGGCGACCGCGTCGTCCAGGACGGTGGAATCCAGCGCCCGCCGTGTCTTCTTGGCCAAAACTCCGGTCTCGGTGACGACGGCTTTGACCGCCTCGAAGATCCGGTTCGGGCGCTCTGAGGCCGCCAACCGGCGCCGCCAGTAGGTCAACGTGGTGGAGTGAAACGCCGTCGCGGTGATCGGCATCCCGCAGGCCGCCTTCCACCGCAGATCGAAGGTGACCGCCTCGACGGTCTCGTTATCCGACAGGCCGTGTAGCGCCTGCAAGGTGATCACCGAGGCCATCACCTCGGCTGGAACACTCGGTCGGCCCCGTCGTGACGGAAACAGATCGACGAACATCTCCTCGGGAAACAACTGCGAACGATGCGCCGCCAAGAAAGCAAACATGCTGTCGGACTTCAACAAATGCCCGGCAACCGACTCCGCATCCAACAACTCACGCTGATCATCCGAGCGACCTTGCACCCACCAATTGTCCCCAAAACCCCAGCACAACCGGCCCCGCCACGCGGGATTAATTCAGCAGGCTCCTAGGCCGCCTTGGCCAAGCGATTGTCGCGGCGCCATTCGCGCACCGCCGCGATCGCGGTCTTCAGGCCGCGCTTGCGACCGGTGCGCGGGTCGACACCGGCGTAGCCGGACTCCAATGCCTCGAACATCCGCTCGCTGCGGGTCTCCGGAGCGTCGTCGGCGGTGTCGCGAAGGTACTTGTCCGGCAACGACAGCTTGGCGATGGTGCGCCACGTCTTTCCGTACTGCAACAGGAACGACCCGGTGGTGTAGGGCAGGTCGTACTTGTCGCAGACCTGCCGGACCCGGATCGAGACCTCGTGGAGCCGGTTGCTAGGCAGGTCGGGATAGAGGTGGTGCTCGATCTGGTGGCACAGGTTGCCGCTCATGAACCGCAGCCCCGGACCCGCCTCGAAGTTCGCGCTGCCGAGCATCTGGCGCAAGTACCACTGGCCCCTGGACTCGCCGACCATGTCGGTCTTGGTGAACTTCTCCGCGCCGTCCGGGAAGTGACCGCAGAAGATCACCGCGTTGGACCACACGTTGCGGATCACGTTGGCCACAGCGTTGGCGGTGGCGGTGGACCGGAAGGTCGCGCCGGGCGACAACGACGTGATCGCCGGGTAGGCGACATAATCCTTGAGCAGCTGCCTGCTCGCCTTGGCGCCGAACTCCTTGACCCGGACCAACGTCGCCTTGCGGTCGTCGCGGCCCTTGAAGATCTTGCCCAGTTCCAGGTGCTGCAGACCCACGCCCCACTCGAAGCCGATGGCCAGCAGCGTGTTGAACAGCAGATTGCCGTAGAGGTTGAACGGCTTCCAACGCTGATCGCGGGTCACCCGGATCACCCCGTAGCCCACGTCGTCGTCCATGCCCAAGATGTTGGTGTACTTGTGGTGCATGAAGTTGTGGGTGAACCGCCAGTGCTTGGACGCCCCGCTCATGTCCCACTCCCACGACGAGGAGTGAATCTCGGGATCGTTCATCCAGTCCCACTGGCCGTGCATGACGTTGTGGCCGATCTCCATGTTCTCGACGATCTTGGCGACCCCGAGAGTCACAGTCCCGGCCCACCACGCTGATCTCTTGGAACTGGCGGCCAACATCAGCCGGCCGGCCACCTCGAGTCCGCGCTGGGCGGCGATGGTGCGGCGGATGTAGCGCGCATCGCGCGTGCCGAGCGAGTCTTCGACATCCCGGCGGATCGTGTCGAGCTCGGCCGCCAGGCTCTCGATGTCAGCGTCGGTGAGGTGTGCAAACGCTTCGACGTCGGATATAGCCATATGTCATGCCTCCCTTCTCATACCTACGCTACCGTAACCTACGTACCCGTAGGTTACTAGTCGGTAAACCCTAAACATCGACCACACAGTCACCCGACGCGGCCGAGACACAGGTCTGGATCCGGGTGCCCGGCTCGTGCTCGTCGCCGGTCCGCAGGTCGCGCACGTGCCCGTCGACCAGGCTGACCACACACGACTGGCAGATCCCCATCCGGCACCCGAACGGCATCCGCACACCGGCCTGCTCGCCGGCCTCCATGAGCGACGTCGCAGCATCGACCGTCACCGTCTTACCGCTGCGGCCGAAGGTCACCGCCCCGCCCTGGCCGTGCACCGCCGTCCTGGCCGCCGCGAAGCGCTCCAGGTGCAACGCAGCGCCGAGGCCGGCCGCCTGCCACGTCTTCTCGGCCTCGCTGAGCATGCCCTCCGGACCACACGCCCAGGTCTGGCGCTCTCGCCAGTCGGGCACGACCTCGTCGAGCCGCTGCATATCCAGCCGCCCCTGCGTGCGGGTGGTGCGCACTGTGAGTCGGTAGCCGTCATGCTCGCGCGCCAGCTCCTCGAGCTCGGCGGCGAACATGACGTCGGATTCGGTCGGGGCGGAGTGGACGTGGACGATGTGCCCCGAGCTGCCGATCTGGCCGCGACGCGACAAGGTCCGCAGCATCGACATCACCGGGGTGATACCGGAGCCGCCGGTCAGGAACAACACCGACGCGGGCGCCGGATCGGGCATGACGAAATTGCCCTGTGGCGCGGCCAACCGGACGATGGTCCCGGGCTTGACGCCACCGACCAGGTGAGTGGACAGAAACCCTTCGGGCATCGCCTTGACCGTGATCGTGATCGTGCGCTTACGACCGGTGCCGGCCGAATGCGGACTCGACGTCAGCGAATAGGACCGCCATCGCCAGCGGCCGTCCACCAGCAGGCCGATGCCGACGTACTGACCGGGCTGATAGTCGAACGTGAAGCCCCACCCCGGTTTGATGACCAGAGTCGCCGAGTCCTCGGTTTCGCGCCGCACGTCGAGCACCCGGCCGCGCAGCTCACGCGCCGACCACAGCGGGTTGGCCAGTTGCAGGTAATCGTCGGGCAAAAGTGGTGTGGTAATCCGTCCGACCAGCGACCGAACCGCGTCGATGGCAGGATTGCGGCCCGCCCCGGCGACCTTGGGCCGCACCGTGTCGACCACATTTGCGCTGATCTTGACCTCATTTTTTACCATCATCGCTCCCTGCCACGTCCAACCTACGGTACCGTAACTTACGGTTCCGTATCTAGACGCTCAGAGCAATTCGAGCAGGAACGGCAGCTCCTGGGTGGCATACCAGGCCAGCGCGTGATCTTGGGCATCGCCGACGACGAACTCGGCGTCCTCGTCCCCCAGGTCGGCATCGTCGATGACGGCCATGGCCGCCGTGACGGCCGCCTCGGCGGCAGCGTTGTCCACGTACGCCGCGACGATGTGGTCAAGACTCACCGGCCCACTGACCCGTACCACCGCATCGTCGAGATCGGGCCGGACCGTGGTGGCGGACTCCGGGGCGTCGGCCTCCAGGACCACCCGGCGCAGCGGGAGTTCGCCCGAACCCGGGGTATCCCCGGCCTCGGCGGCCAGCAGGCGCAACGACGCCAGCGCCGCCTCGCCGATCGCCACCTCGGCCAGCTCCTCGTCGTCGCCCTCGGCATAGGACTCACGCAGCGTCGGCGTCACCGCGAATGCCGTCCCGCTGCGCGGCTGGATCGACCCGTCGGACACCAGCTGTTGCAGCATGGCCAACGTGGCCGGGATGTAGACCCGCATCAAATGCCTTCTACCAGCAGGTTTATCAGTGACACACCCGTACGAACAAGCACGAAACCGCAGGAAAATGGATGGGGCGGATTGACGGCGTCAATGCCTTGGCCGAGAGCCGGGGGTTCATACACTCTGCGATTCTCTCACCCGTCGATGAGCGTTGGGATTACCGCGCTTACCAGGATAAACGGCATGGACCGGCGCCCGGTCGTCGATACGATCCCGATCAACACCAACCCGACCGGAGCCGACGATGACCGACAAAACCTCGCATCGCTACGCCGACCGGCTCACCCCGGAACAACTCCAGTTGGACGCCATCGCCGCCGCGATGGACAAGGCCGTCAGCAAGCGCTGAAAGAAATTTGCTACACATGCGCAGATGTACCCCACCGAAGGGCACCACGTGGTCTTCTGTACAGAGAGACGGCCTGTCAAACATTTGCCCATCGGTCCACCGCGGGGTTAAATGAAGGTCGTGAAACCCCGCATGATGGTCCACGGTGCCAACGAGTCCGACTATCTTCGCGACAGCTACCGCGGCGGCGCGCCGTTCATAAGGTCCACCGACGCCGCGGGATTGGACCGAGACGACATGGACGGTCCGTTCACTTCCGGCCCGCGCGTCCTCTGTGAGCCCAAGGGGCTCGTGTCCGGTGGCGGTACGCAATGGTTCGAGTACTGGCTGATCCCTGAGACCGACGCACTGGCGGTGGCCGAAGCGGAGGCGATTCTGGCGGGTACCGCGGTACCGAAGTTGGTGCGGTTCTGGCCCGCATGAGCGTGTTTCAGACGGCGGGCGGTGACTGGAAGCGCGTCATGGTCGGCCTTGACGGCGGATTCACCGAAGTTGACTTCCACCGAACCGGCCAAGATGGCGAGTGGACCCCGTACGAGCACCGGATGCAACAGGTGTACGACGATGCCCTGGCGGCGCTGCGGGACGCCCAGGAATCCGGTGTTCCCCATGTCCTGTTCCGACACGGCTGGTCAACATCGGAGGGGTGGAAGACCACAACGTCCCGGTCGGTGGTGCGCGGCCTCATGCGTTCCCCAGCGGCCACGCCGTACATCGTGCGCAGCAAGTGCATTCAGCACTACAGCGTGTTCGTCGCGGCGATCAGGCCACAGTGAACCTCTACCACCGGACGCCGGCCGCAGAGGCCATCCTGCGGGACGGTTTCCGAGACGCCACCGGGTACTACATGTTCCACGACTTCGGCCTGACCGGTGTGTGGTTGTCCGATGTTGCGCTGGATATCAACGAGGGGGCTAAGGGCGATCAGGTGTTGCGCGTCGAGTTGCCCGACGATGTTGACCTCACCGACTACGAGGTTGTTGAGGATGATGAGCCGCCCTACCGGGAGTGGTGCGTTCCCGCTGAACTGATCAACACCCGTGCCCGCGTGGTCCTGGTAGACCCGCGCGACGCCCCCAGTCGCTTCGCAAAGTGAGCGACACCCGACCAGTACCCCCAACCATTGCCGGATTCTTGGCTATCGTGGCGAGAATGAAGGTCGACACTCTCGCGAGGCAGATACTGTTCTGCACAGTGCACGTGACCAATGTGATGACTGACGGGAAGGTTTCCACCGGAACCGGATTTTTGTTCGACGCGACCACAACCGAAGACGGCAACCGAATTCCCCTCTTAATCTCAAATAAGCATGTACTTGAAAAAGCGTCAGAAATTCGGCTCAACTTCCTAATTCAAAACGCTGACAATTCGGGGCCGGAGCTAGGACGAAGCTACAGGTACACCATTGTGGGCGCGCCCGTTGTGGGCATCGTGGGGCATCCCGACCCAGCCGTCGATATTGCGGTGTTGCCAATAGCCAAGGTCTGGGACGACCTCTACGCGCAAACTCCCCCGCCCTTCTGGCGGACGCTTTCATGGTCGAACCTTCCGACCGAGCAGGCAATGTCAGTGTTCGACGCAATCGAGGACCTTACGTTCGTCGGTTATCCGAAGGGCCTGAGTGATCCCACTAACCACCTTCCAATCGTTCGGCGTGCCATTACGGCTACTCCAATTGCTGTCCCATTCGGTGGCACTCCGACGTTCCTGCTTGACGGTGCGGTGTTCGGCGGCAGTAGCGGCAGCCCGGTCTTTATTCTCAACCGAGGGACGTTCACAATGGCGGATGGCAGCCTTTCAGTGGGTTCGAGGTTCTTCTTGGTCGGAATTGTGGCGCAGTCCTACAATCAAACCGAGGACATCCCCGTACAGATGACGGCTGCCGCACCATTCGTTCACACTTCCCAGGCGTTGAATCTTGGGGTCGCCTTTTCATCCCGAGCGATAGTTGAAACCATTAATCACACGCTGTCGATTTTTGGCGCGCCGGAAGGAAAGGCCCTCCAGGATCACCAGTGATTTTCAGCAATCTGCGACAGGTCTCGCGTCATACCGCAGCCCACAGCTTCCTAAACGGGCGGATGATGTTCTCCACGTCAGGATCGAGAGCCGAGACGTTCCACTTGTACTCGACGTCATCGATGCGCTGATCGGTGATCGACCCGGCCACGTTCTGGCGTCGGTCGTACAGACGTCCCGCGGTGATGGCGACGGCGGTACGGATCGCCGGGGGAACCTCTAGCCATCCCCATCGGGCGGTGATGGACACCCACCCGTGCACGCATCCCGGCAGCTCGATCTGCGTCCACGGCTTCCCATGCTGGGCGGCGTTGCGCGGCAACAGTGTGTAGCCGGTCAGCGCGTGACCGTCGACCTCGATAACGAGATCGTCGGTCATGAGGTCGTCGATGTCCACCAGCGTGCGGCCCCGGAAATACTCAGCCTGATAGGTCCGTTGTTCGGGTTCGGTGGTCAGAAACGTTCGACCGCAGGACTTTTCCACCGCAGCGATAGCGGCATCGACACACCATTGTGTGAGGTCGTCGTTCTCCGTTGGGCTGAGCCAGTCGGAGAGGTCGAGCGCGGTGGGATAGCCCGACCGCCCGACTTGGAATGAGCCGGTCTCCACCGTGGCCAGCGAGCCGGTCGTCGCCCACTTGTAGGTGTGCACACCGAGAACCGCGCAGTCCCAGTAGACGTGGAACGTCCCGAGGCTGTCGCGGTCCAGCTCGGCGTCGGTGCCGTAGACGTAGGTGGTCACACCATCCGGTGCGGTCATGGTGAACGACAGCGCATCGGGATCGGCTAGTTCGTCTGCCTCGTTGCGGATTTCGATGGTGAGCTTGCGGCGGTCGCCAATGTCATACGGCATCGCTCACCGCCTTTCGGGCGGTGGCAAGGTCGGCCTGAGCCTTCGCGGCGCGCTCGGCAACCTCAGCGGCGCGCCGCTTTGCAGCGGCCAACTTGGCCTCGGTCCTTACCGACTGTTCCACGGCAGCCGAAACCGCCTTACGCGCTCGTCGCTTCGCTGGCCTATCGGCCTCGCCAGCCCGCGCGGCGATTTCCGCGCGGACTTCGGCGAGTTCGGCCACCAGCGCCGCCTCACGTGCTTGTAGCTGGCGCAGAGTGCGCATTAGGCGGCGTTCTTCAAAACGGTGTAGGCGTGGGGATTCTGGACGGTTCCGTCCGCGCGGACGTGCGCGGCGTACTCGATGCGAGCCTGGGACTTGCCGGTGTAGTCGTCCACGATCAGGCGCATGCCGTTGACGCGGCGGATGAGGTAGCCGGTCTTCACAGCGCCGAACACGCCCCACTTGTTCGTGCCTCCATCCACGTAGTCGGCGAAGGACTGATCGATCACCACGCGATGGCCGAGCAGAGTCCCGCCGATCGAGCCCTCCAAGCCAGCGGCGGCCTGTGGAGTCCACAGTGGGCGGCCGGTCGAGTCCTCAAGTTTGCGGATAGCCTCCAGGGTGGCATCGTTGAATACCCAGATGGCATCGTTGCGATATGCCGGGTCCACATCGTGCACAGCCGCGATCAGCTCATCCTTATCGATGGTGGCGGAAGTGAATGTTGATGTGGTCGTGGTGTTGGTGGTGATGCCGTAAGGCTGCGACGAACCGGTTCCACGCACCCAGAAGTCGGCCTGGCCCCGCTGGAATCGTTCCGCGATCCGCTCGGCCACATACGCGGCGATATCCGTATTCGAGTCCTGTAGCAGCTCCCAAGTCACTGAGATCGGTTCCTGTCCAGCGCCGGAAGTGGTCCACGTGTAGGCACCAATCGAGACCTGACCGAAGGCCAGATCCGCACCGCCGCTAGTCGGTGCTGTGTTCTCTCCCACGATGACCGCCTTGTTCGCGGTGTCGTCGTTGGCCTGGAACTTCAGCGTCTCACCGCTATCGGTCGTCATGACCTGCGCCTCGTTGGCGATCCCGCCGAAGGCCTTCATCCGGGTTTCGATGCGGTCGAGCATCGTTTGCGGGACCAGGTAACCACCGCCGACGTTGCTGCCCACGGTCTGCGCGCGAGACTCCAGGTCGGCATTGGCCTTGCCCGTACGGAGATAATCGCTAAAAGCCCTCATCTCGGTGTCGTCAGCTTTGGCCGGGGCAACATGCACGCCCACGTGATTGGCCGGCGTCACATAGCCCTGGTGACGGGCGCGGAACTGCTCGGTGTTTTCGCTGCGCTTAAGGTCGGCCTCCAGAGAGGTAACCTCGGCGAACTCGTCGTCAGTCAGCGAGCGAGTTTCGGAGATGGTGTTGAATTCGGCGAGCTTCGCCAGAATCTCAGTCTTGGTCATTTATACCTTTCGGTTGTAGCGGGCGCCGAAACGCGCTCGGAACATCTGTGTTCGGCCGTCGATGGCCTGAGTGGGTTTGTTGCGCAGGGATACGGCGGTTCCGTCGTATGCCGGGTAGGTCACGACCGATACGTCGTGAAGTGATGCAATGCTGGTGATGGTGCGCAGGTCGCGTCCCTCATCGCGGGTCCAGTTCTGGCCAGAACCGGATGGGTCCATGCGGAAGGCGAATGAGCAACCGGTGATCAGGCCGCTTTCCACCATGGCGCGAACGTCGTTGGTGATACTCAGATCCGGGTTCAGGTCAAACTCAAACTGCAAACCGTGTGAATCCGCGGAAAGCCTCAGGCTGTTGTTGGTGGTGCGAGCCAGGAGCTTGTCCTCGTTGTGGTTCAACAAGGCGGCGACGTTCAGCGTGGGCGATGCCAGCGCCGAGCGAAACGCTGTAGAGGCCAGCACTTCTGTGTACGGGCCTAGGTCGGTGCGCTGGTTGAACACGGCGGCGTATCCGCCGATCTTGTTGCCGGTGATGGCGGTCTCTAGAGAGGCGAACCGGCGTTCGATGTCGGTCACTGGGGAACCTCCGGTGTCGTGGTGAGCGAGTCCCCGCCGTCGATGGACGGCATGTTCAGGACCCGCCGTGCTTCGTTGGTGGTGATCACGCCCGCTTGCAGTTGGGCAATGAGCAAGCTGATTTCGGCCTCCGGTGCCGGGGACAGCAAGGCGCGGTAGTCGAACTCCGCTTTGACCGATGGGGGAAGCAGCAGCGATAGGCGGTCCTCAATTGGTGCTGTCCAGAGCTTGAACGTCCACGACGCCATGGCTTTATGCATCTCGGCGATGCCTGTGCCCCAACTGGATTGCTTCTCAGACAGACCGACGAGCGAGTCGGGGACGCCGAACCACGTTGCTATTTCAGACTTCTGGAAAGCGCGCGACTGCAACCACTGGGAGTCCTCGTTGCTCACCGTGAACGGGTGAATCTGGATGTTGCGGTTGATGAATCCGATTCGGCCGGCGTTCGCGGGACCTGTTAGGCCACGGTCGATCTGGGTGGCCAGTTCCTTGGCGTCGTCGGCGGTGGTGGACTCGTCGAACGATGCAATCGCCGTGATCGTCGGTCCCTGACCATGGAAGTTCGCGGCGCTTTGATCGGCTGCCAGGGCGGTACCGAATGCACCGTTGCGGGCCAGCCTCAGCGGTGACAGACCCCGGATGCCATCGGTGGAGATCCCTTTGATGTGTGTCAGGGTCGAGTCATCGAACGTCTCGGTCCTGCCGTTGAGCAATGACACCTTGTAGGACTTGCGGCCCTGGTCGTCCACGTCGATAGAGACTGCTGACGGGTGGATCGGGCTGACGCCCATCAACTGCCCAGCGCCGCCGAAGATGTGGGCCAGAAATGCGTTGCCCCAGAGCAGCAAGTGAGCGGTGGTGGTTTGGATCAACTCGAAACGAGTCAGCCCACCGGCAGGGTTGTCCAGCCACGACGGGACCCGTTGCGTGATGCCGTTCTGTTCAGCGATGGCCCGCAGCGGCAGGGTTGCAATGCCCCCGGCGATGATGTGCACGCACCGCCAGACGGCGGCGACACCGAGCATGTTGTGCTCACTGACGTGGACACCGGTCAGGGATCGGTTGCCGCCGAACAGTTCCACGAGGCGGGGATCAGCGATTGAGTAGTTGCGCGTCTCGGCAGGTGGATCGGGTGGACGCTGAAAAGCGCGCCTGAGCAGGGACAATAGGTCTCCAAACTGGTCGATAAAGGCCGGAATTTCGGGCGCGGTTCAGCGTCCGTGCAGGTCACGGCATGTTTTTGGGGTGTGAGTGAGTGAAATCGTGCGCCACGGTCGAACGCCTGGCGAACGCTCCAGACAATTCCGCAAGCCTCTGACCTGCTGCTATGTCCGGTCTGGCTAACTTGTAGAGTGACTCCCGTTGCGGCACAGCATGATCACGCCGACCACAGCACGAACGGCTTGGCCTTCGGCTTGCTGACGGCGACACTGGCCCGTGAATGCGCCAGGACGGCGGCAACAGCGAGGTCGATCTTGGCCGGGGAGTCCTTATCGGGCTTGGTGATCACGTCACCGTGCGGCGTGGACCTCACCACGGCATTGCTGACATGGCGGGCCAGACGTGCATCACCGCTATGCGTGAGCGCACCGTCCATCACAGCGGCGTGGAACGTCGAGCAGGCGGGACCCATGCGGGCCACGCTGTAGGTGGGGACCTCGATCACCTTGTCGCCCCACCGTGCGCCCCACTCGGCTATCTCGCGTCCCCAATACGGAGGATCGCACGCCAGCTCTTGCACGTTGAAGTAGTCGAACGCGTAGGCCACGGTGTCCATCACGTCATCACGCGGGACTCGCCAGCCCTTGCGGCCAGGGTTCTCCCAGCACCCGACGACGAACAGGTGACCTTCACGCGTGCAACCCACGAGTGCCGTTGAGTCGCCGGAATACGATCCATCGAAGCCCAGCCACACACGGGTGCCTTGTGGCGGTTCGTCGTACGTGGCGAGGGCATCCCATGCGCCGTACGGCAGCCATGCGGAATGCGTTGCCGTCCAACAACCGAGGGCAAATCGCCGGAACTCGTGTTCGGGCAGAGTCTTGTGGTCGTAGGCCAGGGCCTCGGCGAAGCCGGGACGGTCATAGCATGGGTTAGCTGCCCGCCAGTTGTCCCGGTCGTCCAGTGGTAGAGCGGGATCACCTTCATAGATGCGCCCTGCCAGGTCGCCGGCCTTGACCTGTTGGTACAGATCGTGCGCCCGACACGTCAGGTCGTAGCCGGGTGTCGTGATGCCGAACAGCAAGGCGTCAGTGCGAGCACGGCCCGCCTGTTGCATGCCGTCCCACACTTCAGACGGCAGTAGGTGGACCTCGTCGGCCAGTACAAGGTGCGGGTTAATACCTTGCGCGGCTTTGAAGTTGCCCGGTCTGACTTGAATGAATGAACCGGTTTCCGGACACTCAATCTTATCTTTGAAGATCCACAACGAATCGCGCAGATACTCGGACCCGTTGATGAGGTCGTGCAGTTCCCGCATCAATACGCTGTTGAGGTTGCGCTCTGAGTCGCTTATCGCGTAGACGTGCCGTTGTTTCTTGAGGCATATCTCGATCAGTCCCAAACAGGCTGCTGCTCTTGTCTTCCCGTTCTTGCGGGCGATCTGGGCGTAGTAGACTCGGGGCCGGTCGGGTCCGCTGAGTTCGCGTAGGAGGTCGCGTTGCCAGGTGTAGAGCTTCTGTCCGGTGGCGTGTTCGATCCATGGGACCGGGGAACGCTTCGGCGGTAGCGGTTTGAGATTCGCAGAGACCTTCGGCCCAGCGGCCAAGGCCACCTAGCGGTTGTCCGGGCCTGCTGAAGGATTCTGTGACAGTTGGTTAGGCGGCCTGGTTGGCCGTCTGGGTCATGATGGCTTCGAATTCGATGGGGGTCAATCGGCCCAAGCGGGCTTGCCTTCGACGGCGGTGGTAGGTGCGTTCTATCCACGTGACGATCGCGATGCGGAGGTCATCGCGGGTGGGCCAGCGTTGGCGGTCGAGGACGTTGCGTTGCAGCAGAGAGAAGAAGCTTTCCATGGCGGCGTTGTCCCCGGCGGAGCCGACCTGTCCCATGGAGCCGAGCATCTGATGGCGCCGTAGCGACCGCTGGAGTTTTCGGGAACGAAATTGGCCGCCCCTGTCGGTGTGCAACGTGCAACCAGCGACTGTGCCGCCGCGGCGGGCTACGGCGGACTCGATCGCGTCAACGGCCAATTGTGAGGTCATCCGCTCAGCGATGGAGTATCCGACAATTCGGTTGGACCACACGTCCTTGACCGCACACATGTAGACCTTGCCCTCAGCGGTCGGGTGCTCGGTGATATCACTGAGCCACAACCGATTTGGTCCCAGCGCAGTGAACTTGCGACGCACCAGATCCTCGTGCGCCGGGGCGCCAGGTAAGCCCTTGCGGCCGCGACGTCTCTTGCCGAACGCACACCACCATTGGTTGATCGAGCAGATCTTCCACACCGTACGTTCACTGACGTTGTGGCCGGCGGCGCGGACCTGATCGAACAACAGCCGGTAACCGAACTCAGGATCCTCGCGGTGGGCGTCGAAGATCGCATTCGCCAAATGCGCCTCGTCGTACTCGGCGTCGGTGACTGGACACGACAGCCAGGCGTAATAGTGCTGGCGGTGAAGCTTCAAGACCCGACACGAGACCGCCACCGGCACCCGGATCGGGGCACCGGCTGCGGCCAGCTCCTTCACGAGCGGGTAGAGCCTTTTCCCGGTAGCGATCCTCGCGCCAGATAGGCCGCCGCCTTGCGCAAGACCTCGTTCTCTTGCTCTAGCAGGCGATTGCGCCGCTTGAGCTCTCGGTTCTCTCGCAGCACATCCGGGGCTGCGACCGACTTCGGGCCTTCATCGGCATCAGCCATACGAAGCCACGAATTCAGCGTGGTCTGGTGAATCCCGAAATCGCGAGCGACCTGCTCCACAGACACCCCAGGGCCACGCTCGCGCGCCACCCGCACCACGTCACGGCGGAACTCCTCGGGGTAGGGCTTAGGCACAACGACATCCTTCCAGCCTGACAGCTCGTCAAGCGATTTCAGATGTCACAGATCCGTTCATCAGCCCC
>NZ_JBSXPP010000039.1:0-12574 GCF_054073305.1 Mycolicibacterium sp. CBM1
AGCAAGTTCTAGAGTCCTGTAGCCCGATGGTGGGCGAGAAGGGACGATGAACGTATGGCTGGTCGGAAGCGGAACTCCGCAGAAGACATCGTGCGCAAACTGCGCCGTGCGGACGAACTGGCCGCCGAAGGCAAGACCGGCGAGGAAATCGCAGCCGAACTCGAGGTGTCTGCGGCGACGTTGTACAACTGGCGTCGCGCCTACGGCGGGATGGACACCGATGCCGCCAAGGAACTCAAGGAATTGCGCGAACAGAACGCCCGACTGAAGCGATTACTGGCCGAGGCCGAGCTGGTCAAAGACGCCTTGCGGGAGGTCGCAAAGGGAAAATTTTAGGCCCAGCTGCCAAGCGCCGCGCCGTCGGCATGCTCACCTCCATGATGGGCATGTCGGAACGGTTGGCGTGCAAAGCCGTTGGGCTGCCCCGCTCCACCTGCCGTCGCCTGCCGTTGTCGCAGACCCCCGCCGATCCCGATGCCGAGATGCGGGCCTGGCTGCGCACGTACGCGACGAAGAACCCATGCCATGGGTTCCGCCGTGCCTGGGCGGCGTTGCGCTACGACGAGCGCCGTGAGGTCAATTTGAAGAAGATCCACCGGCTGTGGCGCGAGGAAGGGCTGCAGGTGCGGGTGCACAGTCCGCGCAAGCGGGCCGGGGTGTCGTCGATCCCATCGATCGAGGCCGATGCCCCGAACGTGGTGTGGGCGATCGACTTCCAGTTCGATTCCACCGTCGACGGCAAGGCCATCAAGATCGCCTCGATGATCGACGAGCACACCCGCGTCTCACTGCTGCACATCGTTGAGCGGTCGATCACCGCCGACCGACTCGTCGCCGATCTCGCCAACGTGTTCGCCGCAGCGGGTGGGCCGCCGAAGGTGCTGCGGATGGACAACGGTCCGGAGTTCATTTCCCAAGCGCTGCAGCAGTTCTGTGACGGTCGGACTGGTATGTCGTATATCCCGCCAGGAGCGCCATGGAACAACGGACACATCGAATCGTTCAACAACCGACTACGCAAGGAGTGCCTCAACCGCAACCACTGGAACACCCTGCTCGAAGCCCGCGTGGTCATCGGCGACTTCAAGCACGAACACAACTACCGGCACCGCCACTCGGCCCTGGGCTACCGCACCCCGGCCGAGTACGCTGCCGTCTGCAGCTGCACCCACACCCCGATGGACTGCAACATCAACTGAAACTGGATCACACCACCCCGACTCAAGAACCGGGTGGACTCAGAATCGGGGACTCGCCACCTCGAGCACTGTCGACTTGCCGCTGTTGTTGTCGCCGACGAAATAGTTCACTCCGGATGTCAGCTCGAACCGGTGTTTCTTTCGGAAGCTCTTCACGTTCTCGACTGTGACGCTTCTGATGTACATGACGATTCCGTCCGTTCTGCCGTCCCACTCGAATATGGGAACGAGCCGTGGTCCAGAGGGTATCGACGACCTACGACATGGAGCGAACATCCTGCTCCCTTCTCGACCGGAGCTGAAATCAGTGTGCCTCGTAGGTGCGGAGAGCGAAGGCGGCACAGGCCACCACACGGGCCAGCAGAGAGAGTTTCGCTATGACGCAATCGCCCTTGCTGGGACCGAATATGCAGCAATCGAATATGCAGGATTACCAGTAAACCTCGCCATTTTCATCTGATGAATCGCAGGACTTCCTTCACCTTGCGGCCACTGCTGTTGCAGCGCCGACCATCATCGATGCACCGATCCGGTTAGCGATCCGAATTGCGCGATCGCTTCGCAGGAGTCGGCGGGCTCGCGATGCCGCCAACGACCATGTCAGATCGATACTGGCGAGCACACAGACGAGTACTACGGCCACGCAGATCCATCCCCACCACGTCGTACGTTCGATGTTGACGACCGTCGGGAGGATGGCGACATAGAACAGGACGATCTTCGGGTTGCCGAGAGTTAGCGTGAGTCCCGTGGCGAACATTCGGAAATGGTTGTTCGAATTAGGTATTGGCGATCCTGGCGCTTCGGCAGTGCCGTTCCACATCTGCCAAGCGAGATATAACAGATAGGCCACGCCCAACCACTTGACGATGATGAACACCACACTGAAGGTTTGAGCCAACGCGGCGAGACCGGTTGCCGCCACCGCCAGCCAGACCAACTCACCGAACCACATAGCCGCCAGGAATGGCACCACCTGACGAAGACCAGTGTGCAGGACACGCGAGACTAACGCGGCGATGCTCGGACCGGGTGATCCCGCCACCACTATCAGCGCCGCAGCAAAGGCGACAAGAGATGAGGCTGACATGGCTTTCCTCCAATGTGGTTGACCGTGCAGCGCTCAGAGATCGAGGACGACGCGTAGGGCCGCATCGACGCGCCGCATTTCGTCCAGGCTGAGGAACCCGACGCTCTTGCCGAGCCGGCCGGGATCTACCGCTGCAGTCTGCTCGGCAAGCACTCGGGTGTTGACGCCGCCGATTTCAACCTCGGGTCGGAAGCTGGCGGCACGAGCCGACGTGGACGTCGGCGCAACCAGCCAGGTCGACAGCGGCAATTGATCCGACTGAACGACGACGGCGTAGCGGAAACCGGACTGTTCGTGACCGCGACTCCCCCGCGGCGCCTGCAAATGAAAGACCTCACCACGCACGCAGGGTCTCCATATCGCGCAGCACCTGCATGGCCTCCGCGCGATCGGACTCGTCTTCGGCAAGCCTTTCCGCCTCGGCGCGAATCGCCGCGCCGGCCTTCCGGCGTGCGGCATCGATCAGAGCAGATCGAACGGCTGCGGACACAGCCGTGCCGTCTTTGGTCAAGACCTCCAGCGCCTTCGATGTGTCTTCGTCCGGCCGGAAGGTAATCGTGTCAGCCATAGCGACAGTGTACGACGTTTTGTAAGACAATCACTCAGTTCCCTGGAGGCGATGTTCTCCGGCACAGCAGCGGCAACCCCCGCAGCGGCTACTGCTGATACCTCGGCGTCGACCTCAGTAGGCAGGAGCGTGAGCATTCGGACCATCTCAGGATCGCTCACGATGGCCATGTCGCCACGACGAGGATCGGAGACTCCAGTCTTCCCCGGAGCACTTGCGTCGCCGCTCGATCCAGGAGGAATACGACCGGATCGAATATGGCGGGTTACCACTAAAGTACTGCATATTCTTATTGTTGCCCAGCGCTTTTGGGCACCGCGCAGTCGAGTAGCGTCGCGTCTACTGGTGATGAGGATGGGTGACCGGCCGGAGCTCAAGTCGCGGGATTCCTGCGAAGTCGGATGGGTTGCATGTGTAGAGCGGCAACGCATGCGCGATCGCGCTGGCTGCGATGAGCGCGTCATACGCGCGCGCCGCGGGCTTACGCCCCGATGTGCGCAGTGCCGCCGCGACGGCGCCAAATGCCCGTGCGCAATCACCATCGAACGGAAGAACATCGAAGTCTGCCTCGGCCTGCTGTAGGTGCTGCTGACGGGCGCTGCGCTCGGTATCGTCGCGCGCTACGTGCGGACCTAGGGAAAGCTCGGCGAGCGTTATCGCGCTAATCGCCGATTCATCGGGAAGCTCGGAGGGGTCGGATATCTGGCCGAGGAGGATCACCGTCGAGGTGTCCAGCATCCCCTGGCTCGAAGCTTCTGTCACAGCGACGGGTCGATCAGATCGTCGATGTCGCGCCGGAGCGCATCTGGGCTCACCTGCGGAAGATTCTTGCGGCGGCGAATGAGTTCGGCCGGGCCGGCGCTAGGTCGGGGCAGAGGGCGGAGCTCGGCCACCGGCGTGCCGTCGCGAGTAACGACGATGCGTTCGCCGTGCTCGACGCGACGCAGGACTTCTCCCCCGTTGTTCCGAAGATCGCGCACCGTCACCGTGTCCATGCTAGCAAGTGTATCACCGGTGAGACGGTGGTATGAGCTGCGTAGCTGCCCACCCGCGCGAATATGCAGGAATCGAATATGCAGCGTTGCCCGTAAACTACTGCGTATTGCACTGCGCCCCAACTATTGTCATTTGATACTGCTGCTGCGACAAAGGCGCAGCGCCTCACTTCTAGAGAATTTGGACGGCTCAGATCCTGTCTCTCTCTTTGAATGACGGCTAGCCATTTACGTCGAAACCCAGGTCGACATCGCATGCAGCTTGGCCGCCGCGAATGCCCCAGTTCTCGACGGCGCTTTCCCGCAAGACGATGGTCACATGATTGGGTGGTATGCCTAGGGCGCTGAGGCGGCCCACGGTCTCTCGGTAGAGGTTCCGCTTTGCCTGCACCGAGCGTCCAGCAACACAGTCGACCGCCACGAAGGTGTACAGCTCCGGATGAGCTAACCCTGGGGAATATGCGAACCGATGCGACTCGTGACTAATCAGCCGGACATGTTTGTCCGCCCCTTTGTGCTTGCGGCATTGCTGTTGGTGGTGATCCCCGGTCCCGATATGGTCATGATCGTTGCCCTGGGCAGCCGCGAGGGGCGAGCTGCGGGCGTCGCTGCAGCCGCGGGCGTATCGGCAGGATTGGCCATACACACCGTCATCGCAGTCCTGGGATTGTCCACGTTGCTGCACAAGCTCCCGGCCGTTTATCTGGGGTTGAAATGGGCGGGCGTGCTCTACCTGATCTACCTCGCGGTAACGACCTTACGAACCAAGCCGCCCACGGTTGACCACTCGAAACCTGTTCTTGGACAGCGCCGTTCGCCATCGGCGGCATTTCGTAGTGCGATGATCACCAAAGTGCTCAACCCGAAGGTGATCCTCTCCAACGTCGCATTCCTGCCCCAGTTCATCAATCCACACCTCGGCCATGTTCCGCTGCAACTCGCACTTCTCGGCGTTGTCCTCGTCGTCGTCGACTTCTGCATTGACGGCCCGATCGGTTATTTCGCCGGATCTCTCGGGCATCGCATTACCTCGGCCGGCACCAGAAGTGCCCGGAGGATCAACCGTGCCGTCGCTACCGTCTATCTGGCATTGGCTGGGTGGGTGGTCAGAAGAGGATGCCTATTCACCCGTCACCGGGGCCTCCTACTACACCGACAACCTCCCCAACAAGAAGCTCGTCGTCTTCGCCGATGCCGGGCACTGGCCGCCCTACGAACGGCCCGAGACGTTCGCCAACGTCAACACCGCGTTCCTGCATGGCGGGCTCGATGCCGTGCACGCAGGCACGGTCCGACCTTCTCGCGGAATGTGGCGCGGCAGAACTGCCGACAGTTTTTCGAACCCCAGTCAAAAAATGAGCAATAAGTAAGCATACTCATCTTTGGCGCACTTCCGCGGTGGCCGGGCTTTGGATGCTGCAGCCGTGGCGCTGAGCGCAAGGAGCACAGCCGTCTCGACGGCTCATCAATCACGCTGTGCACCATTAGCGTTCACAGCAATAATGACGGATCGCCAACATAGCGCGCCCGTTGAATCCGGCGTGCTCCTGGTGCGGATGACACCCGCGCAGGCCATCGCGTCGGCAGTTGTTGCTGCCCATGGACGACCAGACGCGACGCCGCGCGCTATCTCCCCCAACACTGACGTCAGATTACTTCTTGACTTTTATTCTGCTCGCAGATTGACTACCGACGGCGGCGTCGAAGACAGCCCCACGGACTGAGAGGAAGCACATGCCGACCAAGCCGTACCACGCGGTTCTCGACAAGTTGCCGAAGTCCGAGTTGATGGACGGCAAATTCAAGCGCACTGCGCTGGTCGGCGATCACGTGATGATTCAAGCGATCTGGCTCGAACCCGGTCATCCGGCCGTACCCGTGGATCAGCATTCCTACGATCAATCGGTTTACGTGATCACCGGCTCCTTGGAATTGGTCTTGAACGGCAGCGACCGCTACGTCGTCAACGCCGGCGAGTTCCTCTACATCCCCGCCGACGTACCGCATCAGGCCGCGGCGGTAGGGGAACAGCTGGTGCACGCCCTCGACATTTTCGCCCCAGTCCTGCAGGACCGGCTGGGGCTGGCAGCCCATCAACTCGACCTCGAGAACACCTCAGAAGGGGACCAGCGGTGATCATTACGCAGCCCTCGAAAGACACACCCGTCTACCACGATCCGGACAACGAGCCGGAGAGCGGCACCGCTGACCATGGTCTGTGGCTCGTACATTGGCATTTGGCGTGGGAAAACCCCAATCAGCTGGAAAACCTGAGAAGGCAAGCGGTCGCGTCGAACCCTTCAACCTCAGACGCCTCGGCACCATCGGCTCGCCGTACGTCGCCTGCCCGGCGTTGAGTGACTACGTCGCTACCCGCGCCGAACTGCTGAGCCGGGCCGCCGCCGTCTTCGAGCTGGCGGCTCGCGGTGTGCTGACCGAGAACATCACTGGCCGCTATCCGCTGGCAGCCGCCGCCGAGGCGCAACAACGCCTCAGTGGCCGATCCGGCACCGGCAAGCTGATCCTGCTCCGCCAGCGGGACACCAGTACGCCCGTCGCGGCGGGGGCGACCGAGGCAACGACCGACCGATCCTGAACACCAACGCCAGTTCGACCACCCAGGGGATGAGGAGAACCAGATGCTCACTACTACAACGAATTCACAGGTCCGCGACGAGCTGGTAGCCATCGCGCGCGAGATGCGTCCGCGCCTCATCGAGCGGGCTGCCACTGCCGAACAGGAGCGGCGACTTCCCGACGAAACCCTGGAGGAAATGCGCGAGGCGGGGTTCTTCAATTACCTCACGCCCGCACGTTTCGGCGGAGCCGGTGGCGGCGTAGTTGGCCAAATCGACGTCGCAGCCGAACTGGCCAAGGGATGTCCCTCCACCGCATGGGTTTTCACGCTGATCGGAGACATCACCGCGTTCGCGATCGCTTACCTGCCACAGGCCGGAGCCGACGCCATCTTGGCTTCCAGTGACCGTCCCCTCGTCTGCGGGGTGGCCGCGCCGAACGGCACCGCGGTGCCCGTCCCGGGCGGATACCGACTGAATGGATCATGGGGCTTCGCCAGCGGGTGCCTCCACGCGAACTGGGCCGGGGGCGGTGCCTTCGTGCTCGACGACCGGGGCACTGTCGTTGACCAGATCTTCGCGTTTGTACCCATGCAGCAGCTGGCGATCAAGGACACCTGGCATGTGGCCGGAATGCGGGCGACCGGGTCCAACACCCTGGTCGCCCAGGATGTCTTCGTGCCGAATGCGCTTGCGGCGAGCATGAGTGCCCGCGCCGCCCGAGAGGCTGAATTCCACCCGGGCGACGAGCCGGTCGATCGGATGCCGAATGCGGCGCTCTTCAGCATCGGTTTGATGGGTCCCACCCTGGGCATGGCCGACGAGCTCCTGGAGCAGGTGACGTTCAACGCGCACTCGCGCGGAATCTCCTTCTTCGACTTCGACAAGCAAGTAGATTCCGCAGTGGTTCTCGAGGGTATCGGGCAGGCAGCCATGCAGATCGACACCGCCTGGCTGCACGTTCGCCGGGGTGCTTTGGAGCTGGAAGAGACCACCAAGCACCACGTACTGGACAGGACGACCCGCGCCCGCTGCCGAGCCGATGCCGGACACGCCTGCGTCAACCTGCGGTCCGCCGTCGATTCGTTAATGTCCATCTCGGGCGCCTCAGCATTCGCAGAATCCAATCGCTTGCAACGTTTTTGGCGAGACATCAACGTCGCGAGTCGGCATGCGTTCGTCAACAGCCGACCGCTGTACGAAACCTACGGGCGCGAGTATGCCGGGGTGGAAACGAATATCACGTCCTTCATCTGAACGGGCTCGGTGTGATCAACGCACGCGAGGACAAGGTACTGGCGGCTGCGGATGCCCTGAAGTGGTCCGCTACCGTTGCAGCGGTGCGGTATTGCCTAGCAGGGTCGATATCGTGACGGGCGCGACGCTCGCGCGTCCACCACGTTGGGGTATCGGTTTCTCAGGGGACATGCCCGCGGCCGAGATCGTCGATCTGGCCGAGGTGAGCGTCGAACTGGGGTTCGGAAGTTTCTGGATCAACGTGCCCGGCGCCGAGCGGGACCCGACGGTGCTGATGGCAACGCTGGCGGAACGAACCGGGCTGTGCGATATCGGGGTGGGCGTCGTTCCACTCGACGTATTCCCGCCCAACTGGCTGGCTCGACGAGTCGCCGCGGCGGGCCTAAACGACGGCCGATTCATCCTCGGCGTTGGATCTGGGCGCGCCGAGCGCCACCAGCTGGCGCTGGTGAGGGCCGGTATCTCCGCGTTGCGCGACGCCGCGCCCGGGGTTCGCGTCGCCGTCGGTGCGGTGGGCCCGAGAATGTTCGCCCTGGCCACCGATGCCGCCGATGCCGCCGTCACAAGCATGCTGTCGCCACAGCGGGCGCAGTGGACCGCCGAGGGTGTCGCGGCGCGCCCACGAATACCGGTGTACATGTATCACCGAGTGGCACCGGGCGATCGCGGTGCGCAGCTATTGGGCCAGGAGATGGTGGCGATGGGCGCCTGGACCGAGCAGCGCGGCCCCGAACGTCGCCAGCTCCTCGGAACGGTACTGCTCGCCGACGGCGACCTCGGCGTCGATCTGCGTCGCTTCCCGCCCCACTGGACCCCGGTGTTGCGGCCGCTGCTGAGGGCCGACACCACTGCGGCGCAGCGGCGACGGTTCGTGGTCCGGCTCGGGAACCTCATGGGCTGATGTGGCGCGCGTTCGTGGTCTGGGTCATGCCTTCGTCGTGGAGCGGTTCAGTACATGATCGGCGGCGGTGCGCAGCGTACTGCTGTCGTGCGTGCTGTCGATGATCGATAGCGTGATAGTGCTGGCCTTGTTGATGTGCTGGGCCACCAGATCTGCACACCCGACCGCGTCGCGGGACAACGCGGCACGCAGTATCGCCGCGTGATCGGCGTTGATCAATTGGGTTACGGCCTGGATATTGGACTGCTCGCCGCCCATGAGCCGTCGATATCGCTCCGCTGATTGCCAGAGGTCGTCGGCAAGGCGGCGGATACGCTCGCCGGCCCTGGAATAGATGGTCGCGTGGAAGCAATGGTGCGCGACCGCGGCCGCGTCGAACTCCATCAGTTGCTGGAAGTGCGAATTCTCCGCTTCGGCTGCCACCAGCGTCACCAGATCTTCCTCGGTCAGGTGGGGAACGGACAGCCGCACGGCCATCGGTTCGACCGCCAGCCGCAACGCGTTGAGTTGTTCGAAGTCAGCCAGTTCCAAGGGCGCCACCCGGACCTGGCGGTTGAGCTCGGCGGTGATCAATCCCTCGTTCTGCAGAAGGCGAAGCGCTTCCCTCAGAGCTGGCCGTCCGATTCCCAGCGAATTCGCCAGCTGGACCTGCGACACTCGCGCTCCCGGCGCAAGATCACCACACAGGATGGCCTTGCGTACCTGCTGGTATGCCCACATCGTTCCGCCTTCGTCGGCGGGTTGCTCGGCGTGCGCGCCGCCCTCTACTGCCATGACAGCCCTGTGCGGTTCAAATGTCGGCTCCCCGGATCGTCGTGGACGAGAACGTCTGCCGCACCACCTTACCGGCCGCTCAGACACCAAGCCGCGAACTGACGTCAGATCATATGAGGATTGCAGTTCTGCGTGCAGTTCCTACCTCGATGCGATCGTGCCGCGCCCAGTACGTAGAAATCGGGGCGAAGGATCTGCAGGACGTGCCCCGCAGCGGCGCCAGAACTTTTCGCAGCTGTTCGAGGTCCTCGCTCGGACACCGCGCAGCGTCGACGAGCACTCGCAAACCGGTGCCGAGGACCTCGTCGAGCAGTGCGGTGCGGTTTTCGGCGGTACGGACCAGGCCCTGTGGTGCCGTCACCCCGACGGCTGCCGCGCCGCGCTCGGTGTCATCGGTGATCACGGCGCCCGGCCCGAGGCGGACCACGAAGGTCAGCGCCATGAACACGGCGCTGAGTCCGACCATCAGCCAGGTGCCGTTGGGCGTCCCTGTGGGAACGAACTGGGGCAGGAACGCGAAGAAAAAGATCGTCAGCTTGGGGTTGAGGAAGTTAATCAGGACGGCGGTGGTGATGATTCGCAGTGCTGAGACGGGTGGTTGTGCAACGTCGTCAACGTCGAGGGCCGACTTGTCGCGCACGGTCCGCCAAGCCAGGTAGAGCAGGTAGGCAACACCAACCCACTCGACCGTCTGAAACGCGACTGCCGAAGAGTTGAGTAGCGCCGCCAGTCCCGTGATTGCGGCGATCATGGGGGGTAAGACTCCGAGTGTGCACCCGAAGGCTGCCACAACGCCGGCCTTGGCTCCGCGGGCAAGCCCGGTCGCTATTGAGTAGACCGCCCCGGTTCCGGGGGTGGCCACCACAACAAGAGTGGTGATGAGAAACGCGACGCTCATGGGCCGCCTGCCTCACCTGTTGGTCAGTTTCTCGAAGAACCGTACGTCATCATCACGGCACGGCCCTCAGCAAGCGGGTCCGTCTCGAATCTGGAGAAATGAGACGCCGCAAACACGCCGCTCCCCGCAGCAAAACCCCAGGGCAGTTCGGCTCAGATCCTGTCTCGGATTGCTCCCCGCCCACGAGTCGCTCGCGGGCAGTCCGCCGGGCACTCAAGACCGCCGATCACAACCGCCAACTCAGGTGAGACGGACCCGCACGATCGCGTCTCGTTCAACGGCGGTTCCCTGCGGCGAACCGCCAAGCTGACTGGGAACGGACACCAGCGGCCGCACACGGCGTTCGCACAACGTCAGCGGTTCGACCAGACGAACTGACCCTCGCGCCCGCTGCACCCCTAATTCGGGCCGCCGGATATCCGCTCGATCAGCCACGGCAATGCGCCGGCGAATGCCGTGGCGGCGAATTGCCAGGAGTGGAAGCCGACGGTCTTGTGCACGCTGCAGGTGATGGCGACCTTCTGGGCAGCGTCGCACAGCATGTCGGCGGCCTCGTCGACTTCGGGATCTTCCGGCCCCATCTCATCGCGGCCGCCGAGACCCTCGCCGCCCGAGTCGTGCTCGCCTGACCGGAGCTCCTTCATCACCGCCTCGGCGTTGGCCGGTTCGATCGTGTCCGCGAAGTAACCTGAAACGCCTTTGTACGGGCCATGTTGGGTCATCACGGTCCGCGGGTCAAAGGCGTCGTAGGCGGCCTTGTTGCCGCCGTAGAGCCGCTGGATGGTCTGCGCCTTGGTGCCCGAGACCGGACCCACGTCACCACCGATGTCGACGAATGCCGAGAAAAGATCTGGATGCATGACGGCCAGATCGACGGCGCACGTCCCGCCCATCGACCACCCGACTACGCCCCAATTCGCGGCGGCCACGGACGCCCCGAACTTGGAGATGACATAGGGGCGGACGTCCTTGGTCAGATGATCTGCCGAGTTGCCCCGCGGTCCGTTGACACACTCGGTGTCGTTGTTGAAACTGCCGCCCGTGTCGACGAACACGAAGATCGGCAACTGCCCGCCGTGGGCGGCGCCGTAGCCTTCCACCGTGGGCACGAAGTTGCCGCTGCGCATCCAGTCGGCGGGAGTGTTGAACTCACCGCCGATCATCATCACAACAGGCAGGTTCGGCGGTGTATCGCCGGCGAACCAGGCTGGCGGCAGGTAGACGTATTCGCTTCGGTGTTTGAATCCACTGGGGGCGTCGGAGATGTCGACCTTGACGAGCTTGCCGGTGGTGGGTGCGGTGTTACGCAGCGACGGCAGATCCGAGGCCTGGACTTCGTTGGGCAGTGGGCCCGCAGTCAGGGCTCCCCACGCGGACTGCAGCGACGGGTAGTAGCCGACCCACTGGTTGAGGGCCAGCGCCGAGGTCAACAGCGTCAGCGGGACCGCCAGCACCGAAATGATCCGCCGCCACCAGCGTGCACTGCGCCAGCCGAGCACACCAACTGCCACGGCCAGGCCGAAGACCGCGATCCAGACCCACAATGCGAACGGCGCCGGGTCCGAAGCCAACCCCTGATCGTTCATATAGCTGCGGGCCGCCAGCGCCACCAGAACGGCCACCGCAGCCGATGTGGGAACCCACACCATCCGCCACCGCCTGGTCCGCCACCCAATCGCCACGATCAGTACCGCGACGACGACGACCTCGATCGTCAAAGGCAACCAACCCTCCAACAACGAGATGCCGTTCTTCCTCTCCAAGAGATCTTTCGGGAGCTCGACGAGACTCGGCGCTGGAGCCGGCGTTGGAGAGGGTGGCACTCGATCATGCTCCCCTGCCATCCCCTGAGGTCCAGTAGTTTCGACTATGAAGACCTTATGGATCCGGTGCCGTACAGAAGTGGCTCCGCCCGGCACGACGGGGATACTCCCACGTCGCGCGGTGTCCATCGGTGAAGAACCCCGCACGGTGGTAATGGCGTTCATCGGGGGTGCGGGCCACGACCTCGGTCGGGAAGGGCCGCAGCTCCTCATGGCCCCGTGTCGGCGGCAACTGAATACTGACCGGAGCGCGGCAAGTGAATTTTGACCAGCTTCCTGGAGATCCTTGGCTCGGGCGAGCCAGGGAGGAAGCGAGTGTTGAGCGTGGAGGACTGGGCAGAGATCCGGCGGTTGCGCCGGTCGGAGCAGTTGTCGATTTCTGAGGTTGCGCGGGTGATGGGCGTAGCCCGGAACACGGTGAAGGCGGCGTTGGCCAGTGATCGGCCGCCGAAGTATCAGCGGGTGTCAGCTGGGTCGGTCGTTGATGAGGTTG
>NZ_JBSXPP010000040.1:0-11964 GCF_054073305.1 Mycolicibacterium sp. CBM1
TGGTCGACGGCGGTGGCCGCACGATGACGATTCAGCAGTGGGACACCTTCCTCAACGGGGTGTTCCCGCTGGACCGCAACCGGCTGACTCGCGAGTGGTTCCACTCCGGCAAGGCCGTCTACAGCGTCGTCGGCCCGGGTGCCGACGAGTTCGCGGGCACGTTGGAGCTGGGCTACCAGGTCGGCTTCCCGTGGTCGCTGGGTGTGGGCATCAACTTCAGCTACACCACCCCCAACATCCTGCTCGACGACGCCGACATCTCCCCGACGGGCTTCAACCCGCTGGGCTCGGTCATCACCCCGAACCTGTTCCCGGGTGTGTCGATCAGCGCCGACCTGGGCAACGGCCCCGGCATCCAGGAAGTCGCCACCTTCTCCGTCGACGTCTCGGGCCCCAACGGCTCGGTGGCGGTGGCCAACGCCCACGGCACCGTTACCGGTGCGGCCGGCGGCGTGCTGCTGCGCCCGTTCGCCCGGCTGATCTCCAAGGCCGGCGACAGCGTCACCACCTACGGCGAACCCTGGAACATGAACTGACTCCCTAGGCACGTCAACAAAACGGCCCCCGGCGCAAGCCGGGGGCCGTTTTGTATGGTCAGTCGCGGTCGGCGCTCGTTGTTGTGGCGGTGTCCGGGCTGGGCCCGGTGCCGGGCCCGGTGACCTGCTTGGGTGTACCGCTGGCGTCGGCGAGTAGATCCCGGATCTCGGTGAGCAGACTCAGTTCGGTGTCCGTTGCCTGCTCGACCTCACCGCGCTTGCGAAACCGGTTGTAGGGCGCAACGACCAGGAAGTACACCACGGCCGCCACGAGGGCGAAATTGATCGCGGCGGAGATCAGCACGTTCAGGTCGATGGTCTGGCCCCCGCCGATGCCGATGCGCAGGATTCCGTACTCGGTGTTCTTGCCGGCCCCGATGCGGTTGATCAGGGGCTCGATGATGCTGGCGGTGAACTTGGTGACCAGCCCCGTGAACGCGGTACCGATGACCACCGCGACCGACAGGTCGACGATGTTGCCGCGGGAGAGAAACTCCTTGAAGCCCTTCAACACGATGTTGCCCCTTCCTGATGGCCGTCCTGGCGCGAGGTCTCGAAGATTAGTACGGGCGAGCGGACCCGCCGAGTGACTGCTAGCTTGGCCGCAGAACGTCACCGGAAGGGGATGCGCATGGTGATCAGGTCCCGCCCCGCCGTCGTCGCGGCCGCTGCGACGGTGTTCTTCGCCGGGTTGGGTGCCGCCGTCGGCACCGCAGCCGCCGCCCCGAGCCCCACCCCGTCACCCGCCCCAGTGACGGGCTCCTCGCCCGACGAGATCGCCGATATGGTGATGGCTGCCATCGAGCAGTCGCCCGCCGCCACCACGCCCCCGGTACCACCTCCGCCGCCGGGCTAGTCAGTGGATCGTCAGCGTGACGGTCTGCACCAGCGTCGCGCCAGCGAGCGCATTGGCGGCCGCGGCAGGCAGAGCGACCAGCACCACCCGGTCATCGCCCCGGCCCGCGCCCTTGCGTTCGGCCGACACCAACACCACGACGGCATTGGCGGCGAGCACCCGCGGCTGGGCATCGGTGTCGGCGGAGATCGCGCCGAGCACGTCTACGACGTCACCGGGACGGATGAGGTCAAGAACTGCTGGGTCCGCCAGGTGCAGCGGCACCACCCGTGCGTCGGGGCCCGCGCTGAGCTGCGCCAGTCGCGAACCCAGCACCCGGACATCGGTGAGCACTTCACCGCGCCGTGCCGGCCCGGCCAGTGTGGCACCGGCAACGGCCTCGGGTGACCGCTGAGCGCCATCGGGAAGGCTTGCTGCGGTAAGTGTTTCGAGCCTGATATCCGACGCGGTCAGCGCGGTTCCGGGGCTGAGGTCGCGTGCCGCGACCACCACGTCGGCGCGGTCGTCGGCGGGGTCGGGCCGTAGCGCGGCGACACCGGCAAGGACGACGAGGCCGCCGGCGGCGATCCGTCGCGCTAGCACCGTACGGGTGAAGTCGGGACGCAGCCAGCGCCTAATCCGTCCTGGCAGAGTGGGATTGAGCGCGTTGCTCATGCGGCCACGGTAATCGGTCGGCCGCTGCCGGGGTGCCGGCGCGAACAGGAGCTGTGGATAACCGCGATGTCGGGATTGCGGCGCGAGTCGACACGGCCGGCGAAGCGCTTGAAATAAACGAACGAAATCCTTAACGGGCGGGGTTTTTTGTTGTTCCGGCATTCGTCGATGCGGTTGGCTGTAATTTCTGAACACGGTTGGATGTCCGGCCCCGAGCTGCATGTGAGAAGGAGTCGCAGCCAGTGAACGCTGACGAGGTTTTGGCGCGGGACCTCCAGGCTGCGCTGGCCACCGATTGGATCGAACCCTTCTTCCAGCCGATCGTGTCCCTGGGCGACGGCTACGTTTTGGGGCTGGAAGTCCTTGCCCGCTGGCATGACCCGGTGCACGGTTCGATTAGCCCAGACCGCTTTATCCCGGTTGCCGACGATTTCGGCCTGCTGGATGCACTGCTCGACAAGCTGATGCGCAGCGCGTTCGTGTCCGCGCAGGAGTGGCCGCACAGCATCTTCCTCGGATTCAACGTCTCGCCCTCGCAGTTGCGCGACCCCGAACTGGCGACCCGGATCGCCCGCGCGGCAAGGGATGCGTCATTCCCGTTGAGCCGCGTGCACATTGAGGTCACGGAGTCGGCGTTCATCGAAGATCTGACCCAGCCGCGGCGCACCCTCGAGCGACTGATGAACCTCGGTTGCATGATCGCCATGGACGACTTCGGCACCGGCTATTCGAGCCTCACCTGGCTCAGCACCTTGCCGTTCTCGAAGATCAAGGTCGACGCCAGTTTCGTCACGGCGATGGCCGAGCGTCGACAGAGCCGCAAGATCGTCGCCGCGGTGGTCGGGCTCGGCCACAGTCTCGGACTGGCCGTCGTAGCGGAGGGAGTCGAGACGGCCACTCAGGCCGAGCTGCTCAAGGGGATGGGATGCAAGCTGGCACAGGGTTACCTGTTCGGTCGGCCCACGGCGGCATGCGACGTCGCGCAATTGTTGTCGGTCAACGCATCCGAGTCCAGTGACACCGAAGTTGCGATCCCGATGTCAGCCGAACTACGAGCGCATCGCCTGTCGGAGGCTTGCGACTCCGACGCCGCGATCGCGTTCATCGACCCGGCGGGCACCGTGGTCGCGTCCAGCACGGCGTTCGACGCGGCCATACACCTACGCCGCGGCGATGCGACCGGATGCCACATCTGGGAACTCATCGGATTGACCCCCGAGGCGTTCGCCGAGATCCGCGCGACGGATCTGCTCGGGCAGCCGTTCGCCGTGTTCGACGAGCCGACCCTCAACAGCGCAGTGGCACGACTGGTGATCCGCCCAGTGCGGGACTGGAGCGGCGAACTGCTCGGCTACTCGATCGAACTCGGCGACACCGCTGAGGCTGCCACGGTATCGGACTGAAAGCGCCGCTACCTCAGCTCGACGCGGCCGCGGCCGGGGCTGCGCTACTCGAACTCGACGAGCTGTCGCTCGAACTCGAGGACTTCTCCGAACTCGAGGACTTCTCCGAGCTCGACGACGAGGAGTCCGCCTTGACGGTGCTCGTGGTGGATTCGCGGCTGTCGGTGCGGTAGAAACCGCTGCCCTTGAACACCACGCCCACCGAGTTGAATAGCTTGCGCAGGCGCCCGGAGCACTCGGGGCACGTGGTCAGCGCGTCATCACTGAATGCTTGCACCGCATCGAAGCGGTTGTCGCATTCGGTGCAGGCGTAGCTGTAGGTCGGCACATGAACCTCCGGAAACGATACTAAGTCTGTTAGCACTCTATCGTGCCAAGTGCTAGAACCGCCATGTGGTGCGTATCATTCCTGCCACGCCGTGACAGTGGGGGTCGCGGGCGGAATAAGCCGCAAAAGGGATTCGAGGGGGGCTGCTCGGGTGCATGGTAGGGCAGTGGCCTCACAACGCGTCGGCCAGTGCGATCAGCCCGTGTCCGGGCGTCAGGGCATGGGTCATCCGCACGTCGTGGGCTTCGCGCGGCAACTCGTCGAGAAGCTCGGCGTCCCGCACCACGGCGACCAGTCTGGTGCCGGGTCTGCACAGCGGCAGCGATCGGTCGTAGAACCCGCCGCCGCGCCCCAACCGCACCCCGTGCCGGTCGACCGCGAGCGCGGGCACCAGCACCACGTCGGCTTGCGCCAGCGCCGAACTGTCCAGCCAGGGCTCGGCCGGCTCGAGCAGACCGAACCGGCCGGCGACCAGCGCGCCCGGTATGTAGTCGCCCCACAGCAGGGCCTGTGCCCGGCCGTCAGTGCCGGTGTGCACCACCGGCAGGAGCACTCGTGCGCACAACTCCCGCAACCGGTCCACCATCGCCGGCGAGCCCGGCTCGGTGCCAACCGGCAGGTAGGCGGCCACGGTATCGGCGGCGGTCACCACAGCGCCGAGGTGGGCGCACAATGCCCGCGCGTCGGCTGCGCGGACCGCGGCGGGCAGTTCCCGGCGCGCGGCCACCAGTGCTTCCCTGCGTTGAGCTTTCGTCCGGGCGGACACGCCGTCCACCATGTCAGCGCGCATCCCGTTGCGCCAGAGCGAAGGACCACCATGTTGTCGATAAGGTGTGAACGATGAGGGCACTGGTACCGATCCCGCGCACCGCGATCGTGCCTGCCGCCGGGTTGGGCACTCGATTCCTGCCCGCGACCAAGACCGTTCCCAAGGAACTGCTGCCGGTGGTCGACACCCCGGGTATCGAACTGGTCGCCGAGGAGGCCGCCGAGGCCGGCGCCGAACGGCTGGTGATCGTCACCTCCGAGGGCAAGGACAGCGTGGTCGCGCATTTCGTGGAGGACCTGGTGCTCGAGGGCACGCTGGAGGCCCGCGGCAAGAAGGCGATGCTGGAGAAGGTGCGCCGAGCCCCGGCCCTGATCAAGGTCGAGTCAGTGGTGCAGCATGAACCGCTGGGCTTGGGCCATGCGGTCGGGTGCGTGGAGCCGGTGTTGTCCCCAGACGAGGATGCGGTGTCGGTGCTGCTGCCCGACGACCTGGTGTTGCCCACCGGTGTACTGGAGACGATGGCCAAGGTGCGGGCCAAGCGCGGCGGCACGGTGTTGTGTGCGATCGAGGTGACACCCGAGGAGGTCAGTTCCTACGGGGTGTTCGATGTCGAGACGGTGCCCGACGCGGCGAACCCGAACGTGCTCAAGGTCAAGGGGATGGTGGAGAAGCCCAAGGCCGAGGATGCGCCGTCGCTGTTCGCGGCCGCTGGGCGTTACCTGCTGGACCGGGCGATTTTCGACGCGCTGCGTCGGGTCGACCGCGGGGTCGGCGGCGAGATTCAGCTCACTGACGCCATCGAGTTGCTGATCAAAGAAGGCCATCCGGTGCATGTCGTGGTGCATCGTGGCTCTCGACACGACTTGGGAAATCCCGGCGGCTACCTGAAGGCTGCGGTTGACTTTGCGTTGGATCGTGACGACTATGGCCCGGACTTGCGGCGATGGTTGGTAGCGCGTCTAGGCCTGGCGGAACAGACCGAAAAGTAGGAGCTGCGGCGGGCCCGCGCGATCGGGGCTCGAGGCAGAAAGGCGCGCGGTGCGTTCGGTAGAGGAACAGCAGGCCAGAGTGGCGGCTGCCGCTGTGGCGCCACGACCCGTCCGGGTGCCGATCGCCGAGGCCCAGGGCCTGATGTGCGCCGAAGAAGTGATCACCGAGCATCCGCTGCCGGGCTTCGACCAGGCGGCCATCGACGGCTATGCCGTGCGCAGCGTCGACGTCCAGGGCGTGGGCGACGGCGATGAATCGGGTGGCGACATCAGCCTGCCGGTCATGGGCGTCATCGAAGCCGGTGCCCGCACGCCCAGCCGGCTGCAGCCCAAACAAGCAGCGCGCGTGCAGACCGGCGCGCCGATGCCCACCCTGGCCGACGCGGTGCTGCCGCTGCGCTGGACCGACGGCGGCCAGGCCCGGGTGCGGGTGCTGCGCGGTGTCCGCTCGGGTGCCTATGTGCGCCACGCCGGCGACGACGTGCAGCCCGGTGACGTGGCGGTACGGGCCGGCGCGATCATCGGCGCCGCCCAGGTGGGACTGCTGGCCGCGGTCGGCCGGGAGCGGGTGCTGGTCCACCCGCGTCCGAGGCTGACGGTGATGAGCGTCGGCGGCGAACTGGTGGACATCTCCCGCACGCCGGGCAACGGCCAGGTCTATGACGTCAACTCGTATGCGATTGCCGCGGCGGCTCGGGATGCCGGTGCCGAGGTCAACCGGGTCGGCATCGTCAGCACCGATCCCAAGGAACTGCGCGAGGTGGTCGAGGGCCAGCTCAACCGCGCCGAGCTGGTGGTGATCGCTGGGGCGGTCGGCGGTGCGGCCGCCGAAAGCGTGCGCACGGTGCTCTCACAGCTGGGGGAGATGGAAGTCGCGCGGATCGCCATGCATCCGGGCTCGGTCCAGGGGTTCGGCCAGCTCGGCCGCGACGGCGTGCCGACGTTCCTGCTACCGGCCAATCCGGTCAGTGCGCTGGTGGTGTTCGAGGTGATGGTCCGTCCGCTGATCCGGCTCTCGTTGGGTAAGCGGCAGCCGATGCGGCGTGTCGTGCAGGCGCGCGCGTTGTCGCCGATCTCCTCAGTGTCGGGGCGTAAGGGGTTCCTGCGCGGGCAGCTCATGCGCGACCAGGACACCGGCGAGTATCTGGTCCAGGCGCTGGGCGGAGCACCCGGTGCGTCGTCGCATTTGCTGGCCACCCTGGCCGAGGCGAACTGTCTTGTGGTGGTGCCCAGCGACGTCGACGAGGTCCGCACCGGCGAGGTCGTGGACGTCGCGTTCCTGGCTCAGCGCGGCTGACCCCGGGCCCGGCACCGTGAACCTGTGGCGTAGCAGTTCCCTGCATCCCGGGTGGCCCACCGTGGTCGGCCCGTTGCGGGTTGGCGCCGGCGTGATCAGGTTGCGTCCGGTGCGGATGCGCGACGCCGGACCGTGGAGCCGGATCCGGCTGGCCGATCGCCGTCACCTCGAGCCGTGGGAGCCGACAGCTGAGGTGGATTGGGCTGTGCGCCACGCTGTTTCGTCCTGGCCCGCGGTGTGTTCCGGGCTGCGGTCCGAGGCGCGCAAGGGCCGGATGCTGCCCTACGTGATCGAGCTGGACGGGCAGTTCTGTGGGCAGCTGACGATCGGCAATGTGACCCACGGGGCACTGCGTTCGGCGTGGATCGGTTACTGGGTGTCCAGTGCGGTGACTTGTGGGGGGGTGGCGACCGGGGCGTTGGCGCTGGGGCTGGACCACTGTTTCGGTGCGGTCACCCTGCACCGGGTGGAGGCTACGGTGCGCCCGGAGAACGCGGCCAGCAGAGCGGTGCTGGCAAAGGCCGGGTTTCGCGACGAGGGCCTTCTCAAGCGCTACCTCGACGTCGACGGGGCGTGGCGCGATCACCTGCTCGTGGCGATGACCGTGGAGGAACTCGAGGGCTCGGTTGCTGGTCGGCTAGTGGCGCGCGGACTGGCGGAGTGGACCTGAATTTCCGCGCCGCCTGTTACTGATGTGACATTTGGGGCTGTTGGTGCTTGTCAAGGGCAAATTACACGTGTGTAATTGACTTCGGCGCGCCGTCTCAGGTTGCCGAGGTCACGGACCTAGCCTGGACGGGAAAGGAGCAGGCCACCATGCCAAGCATCCCCCAGTCATTGCTCTGGATTTCGCTCGTGGTGCTTTGGTTGTTCGTGTTGGTCCCGATGCTCATCAGCAAGCGTGAGAACGTCCGTCGCACCAGCGACGTCGCGCTGGCCACTCGGGTGCTCAACGGCGGCGCAGCCAAATCCCGCCGGTTCCGGCGCAGTGCGCCCGCGGCCGGTCACCGGCACGACCCGCACTGGCAGCCGGACGAGGACGAATTCGACGATGTCGACAGCGATGACGAGGCCGCGCCGGTGCGCAGCCGGTCGGTGGTCGTCGTGGCCGCGGTCGCCGAACAAACCGAACCGGACTATCTCGACGTCGATGTGGTCGACGAAGACTCCGGCGCACTTCCCGTCGGCGGCGCGGCCCGCGCGGCCCAGACTCAGCCGACACTGTTCGACGAGACGGTCGAACCGGCTGCGGAGCCTGCGGTCGAGGAATCGCCCGTCGCGGAATCCCCGGCCGAAGCGGAGGAGGAGACGATCGCCGAAGGCGACGCCACCGACCAGTTTCAGGCCATCGCCGACGACACCCCCCAAGACGGCACCGCCGACGAGTACGAGTACGTCGACGACACCTCCGGCCTGGAAGCCGAGGACGAGCCCGCCACCACGGCCGCGCCGCGCGCGAGCCGGCCGCGGCGGACCGAGTCTGCGACGGCGGTGGCGGTCAGCGCGCGCAAGTACCGCTTCCGCAAGCGGGTGCTGATGGCGATGGCCGCGATCATGGTGCTCACCGCCGTGCTGTCGTTCACCGTCAGCCCGGACTTGTGGTGGGCCTGCGGCACGGCCGCCGCGGTGACGGTGCTGTACCTGGCCTATCTGCGCCGCCAGACCCGCATCGAGGAGCAGGTGCGCCGGCGCCGTCAGCAGCGCATGGCGCGGTCGCGTCTCGGGGTGGAGAACACCGAGGACCGCGAGTACGACGTGGTGCCGGCGCGGTTGCGCCGGCCTGGTGCCGCCGTGCTCGACATCGACGACGAGGACCCGATCTTCGAGCATCTCGACGAGGTGGCCTTCGCCCGGCACTTCGACCTGCCGCGCGCGGCGGGGCAGTAGGCCGCCGGTTTCGGTCCGGCGGCCGGTGGCTGGTAACCTACTGGCGACCAAGGGGCTATAGCGCAGTTGGTAGCGCGTCTCGTTCGCATCGAGAAGGTCAGGGGTTCGATTCCCCTTAGCTCCACAGAGTTTGAGCAGTTCAGAGCCTGTCTATTTAGTTGCGTCGGTGTCTGCGTAACATCTCGCGTAACATCGGGGTTGTGGCAAGCATCCACGCCCAAAAGAATCGCACCGGGAACACCTACCGGGTGTTGTGGCGTCAGGACGGTCGCCAGCGGTCGTTGACCTTCGAGAATCTCCCTGCTGCGGAGCGTTTCAAGATACTGCTGGACGATCACGGACCCGACGAGGCACTACGCATCGTCGAGCTCGACGAGATCGGACGTCACGTCCCCAGCGTCACTGACTGGCTGAAATCCCACATCGACAATCTCACCGGTGTTCAACCAGCCACGCAGGCACGGTATCGGACCTATGTGGAACGGGACATCGGCCCGGTGCTGGGGGCCATGCCGATCACCGCGGTCACGGAGGCGACGATCGCGCGGTGGGTCAACCAGCTCGACGGGAGTGGTAAGACGATCGCCAACAAGCACGGGTTCCTGTCCGGGGCGTTTAAGGCTGCGGTGCGAGCCGGGGTGGTGGCCGCCAACCCGTGCGAAGGTCGTCGCCTGCCGCACACCCGGGTCGAGGAGACGGTCTTCCTCACTCCCGAGGAATTCAAGCTGCTGCGTGATCACATCGAGCGCGACCGCTGGAAGAGGCTGGCGACCTGGCTGGTGACCACGGGGATGCGATTCTCCGAGGCAACCGCCTTGTCCGCTGCCGACGTTGACGCGGAGGCGAAGACATGCCGAGTAAATAAGGCGTGGAAGTACTCCGGGAATTATCGGCCGGAAATTGGCCCTCCGAAGACGAAGAAGTCGATCCGAACGATCAGTCTGCCGGCCGCAGCCCTTGAAGTGATTGACATGTCCGTGCCCGGCTTCCTGTTCACCAATGGCGCAGGTAACCCAGTTCGTGCGCAGGAGTTCTTCAATCTGGGGTGGAAGCCCGGCCGCGACAGCGCGATGAAGGCTGGACTGACGAAGTCGCCTCGCGTGCACGACCTTCGGCACACATGTGCGTCCTGGATGATCCAGGCTGGCGTGCCACTGCCGGTTATCCAGCAGCATCTTGGACATGAGTCGATCCAGACGACGATCGGCGTCTACGGGCACCTGGATCGGCGCAGCGCGCAGGCCGCGGCTGATGCCATCGGGTCCGCGCTGGGCTGACACCGACGAAATGTGTTTTCGCGCTATCTCATTCGTTGTGATTGATGTGGGCGGTTATGCTCCGCGCTGGGATTGCAGTCGTCGGGCGTATCTGCTGTGACGAGAGAGCCCCGATGGCGAGGGGGGATCGGCCGGGCGGGCAGTGATGCACATCGATTCGATGGCCGCTTCGATTTGTGGTTCTGTCATGGCCCACCGGCCTGCGCGCTTCATTCCCGAGAAGCTGCGGTCTCGGAGCCTGGCGCGAAGGTAGGACTCGGAGACTCCAAGGATGCGGGCCGCGTCGGCGAGGTCGTAGATGGTGGGGATCATCGCGTGTCCCTGTTGATTCTCACTGTCAGCTCAGCCATGGGAGTTCTCCTGTGAATAAAGAACACTTGCAGATCAGTTCGTGATCCGTCTAGTGGGCATCGTCGCTGTCTCGGTGTTGCGACATATCCGAAGACTAAGGCCTTGATATCTGTACAGCGACGCCCCTACGAAGTTTCCCGAGAAAAGGTGGCCTCTTGTCCTAATCGGCTCGTGCTTCGTCAATAATCACGAATTTTCCTGGATGCTATGAATTTTCAGGATTCATGTCCCTTGGCCTACGCCAATGAAGAGTTGCAGATGGAGAGCCTCGCCGATCGACCATCTTGGGGCCCAGCTAACTGCTGTCGACAGCGGCTACCTTGCACACATGCAGCATGTCACCTGTGCATCCTCCGAAATTGAACCCAGAGTCTGGAGACCCTCCCCGGAGCAAGTCGAGGCGGCAAGAAAACGCGCAGCTCTAGCCACAGAGATCGTGGTCTGCCTTGCTCGGCTTCGGATTTCAATCACGAACTCGGCTGAATATGAAAGGCGCCATGGAGGTTTCGACCGCGAGTGCGAGCTCCGTGAAACTTGGACGCACTTCGAGGCGTGTTGGCACGGGCTTGGCGTGGACGCCGAAAACGCCCACGCGCGCTGGGATCGCCTCCGACAGCTGGCCACCATCGCCGCGAACGCGTACCCCCCGTTTCGGTAGCAAGTCCGCGACTAGGGCGTGTCTAACAAATGTGGCAGCCAGAGGGTGATGGCTCGTAGAACGGCGCCGCCGCGGTAGACGAGGGCGAGTTTGTCATAGCGGGTGGCCAGTCCGCGCCATTGCTTAGTGGTGTTGAAGCCACGCTCAATCACGTTGCGGCTCTTGTAGTCCGCGGCGTCGAAAGCCGGCGGTCGTCCGCCGCGTGAACCTCTACGTTCGCGGTGGGCGATCTGATCGGAGGGTTGGGGAATCACCGCGGTGATCCCACGCCGGCGCAGCTCAGCACGAATAGCCCGGCTGGAATAGGCCTTATCGGCGCGCACGCGACTCGGCCGGGTGCGGGGTCGCCCCCGGCCAGGCCGATCCACACGCAGATGGGCCAGCAAATGCTCAAAAACGGGGGCGTCGTTGGCCTGACCCGGCGAGACCAGCACCACCAGCGGCCGTCCGCCACCATCGACAAGGTGATGAATCTTGCTGGTCAAGCCACCCCGAGAACGGCCAATCCCGTGGTCAGGCGGCTCGATGCCCGGATTCGTGTAATTCGACCCAGCCCCCTGTGTCACGCGTGACGTTCGTGGCATGTTGATGCGCACGAGCGATCGTGGAATCCACCGCCACCGCCCAATCGATGACCCCCGCCTGCTCAGCAGTAGCCAGCAACCGAGCCAACACCGCATCCCAGGTGCCATCAGCACTCATCCGCCGATGCCAACACCAGATCGTCTGCCACGGCCCGAACACCTCGGGCACATCACGCCAGGCAATCCCACACCGGTACCGGTAGATGATCCCCTCCACCATTTGGCGGGCATCCCGAAAAGGCCTGCCCTTCTTACCCGTACGCACCGGCAACAGCCCGGCGATCAACTCCCACTGCGAATCGGAAAGCAACTGGAAACGGGACATGCCCTAAGCCTCAAGCACAAAACCCGAAACATTTGTTAGACACGCCCTAG
>NZ_JBSXPP010000041.1:0-10916 GCF_054073305.1 Mycolicibacterium sp. CBM1
CAGGGTCACTGAGACCACCACGATCAGGGAGGTGCGGACCGCGTTGCCCACGGCGACGCCGACGCCGGAGGGGCCGCCGGTGGCGAAATAGCCGAAATAGGTGTGGATCAACAGGATCGTGATCGCCATCAACACCGCCTGCAGGAAGCTCCACAACAAGTCGATCGGGTTCAAAAACGTCGTGAAGTAATGGTCATACAACCCGCCGGACTGGCCGAACAACACCACCGTGGTGAACTGACTGGCCACGAAACTCAAGATCACCGCGATCGAGTACAACGGGGTGATCGCCACCATCCCCGCCACAATCCGCGTCGAGACCAGATACTCCACCGGCGGGATACCCATCGATTCCAGGGCGTCGATCTCCTCGTTGATCCGCATCGCCCCAAGCTGGGCGGTCACCCCAGCACCGAACGTCGCCGCCAACCCGATACCAGCCACCACCGGCGCGGAGATCCTGACATTGATAAACGCCGCCAAAAACCCGGTCAACGCCTCGATCCCGATATTGCCCAACGACGAATACCCCTGCACCGCCAGCGTCCCACCCGCCGCCAACGTCAAAAACCCGACGATCACCACAGTGCCGCCGATCATCGCCAACGTGCCCGCACCCATCGAGATCTCGGCGATCAACCGGATGATCTCCTTACGGAAATGCACCGTCGCATGCGGCGTGCCCGCCAACGCCCGCCCATAAAAGATCGTATGGTCACCAATCCGACTGACCGTCCCCAACGGACGACGCACCTGACGCGCGATCCGCGGATACAAAGCCTGCAACGACGCCATCCCCCAGCGCCTACCGCGCGCTCATGCGGATACCGATGGCCGTGACCACCACGTTGACCACAAACAACGCCATGAACGCGTACACCACCGTCTCGTTGACCGCATTACCCACCGCCTTGGCCCCACCCCCGCTGATCGTCAACCCCCGATAACAGGCCACCAACCCCGCAATCAACCCGAACAACGCCGCCTTGACACACGAGATGATCACCTCCGGCACCCCGGTCAACAACGTGATCCCCGCCGCGAACGCCCCCGGATTCACATCCTGAACAAACACCGAGAACACGTAACCACCCAAAATCCCGATGATCACCACCAACGAATTCAGCAACAACGCCACCAACCCCGACGCCAACATCCGCGGAGTCACCAACCGCTGCACCGGATTGATCCCCAGCACCTCCATCGCGTCGATCTCCTCACGGATCGTGCGCGACCCCAAATCCGCACACATCGCCGTCGCCCCCGCACCGGCCACGATCAACACCGTCACCAACGGACCCACCTGCGTCACCGCACCAAACGCAGCACCAGCACCGCTGAGATCAGCAGCCCCCAACTCCCGCAACAAAATATTCAACGTGAACGACACCAACACCGTGAACGGAATCGCCACCAACAACGTCGGCGCCAACGACACCCGCGCCACAAACCACGACTGCTCCAAAAACTCCCGCCACTGAAACGGCTTCCGAAACATAAACCGCACCGCATCAGCCGACATAGCAAACAGACCACCAATAGCCTGCATCGGACCCGACGCACTCCTCAACGCAATGCCCGGAGACCAGCGATCCGCTGCCTTACCTGCCATCGCTATGGGGTCCTTCCAGAATCGTTACCGCTGATACCGCTGTAGGACCGCCGATGTTGTGCGCCAGACCGATTCGGGCGCCGTCGACTTGGTTGGCCGCCTCGCCCCGAAGCTGCTCGAAGAGCTCGACGCACTGAGCCACACCGGTGGCTCCCGGAGGATGACCTTTGGCCTTCAGGCCGCCGCTCGGGTTGACTGGCAACGATCCGCCAACACACGTCACATCGGCCTCCATCAGTTTGTAAGCCTCCGCAGGCTCCGCGAAGCCGAGATCTTCATAACTGATGAGCTCGATGCCGGTGAAGAAATCGTGAACTTCCGCCACATCGATATCGGACGGCGTAAGGCCTGCCATGCTAAACGCTCTCTTGGCCGCGCGAGTCGTTGCGGGGAACGTCGTCATATCGGCCTTGTGCTGATGCATCACTGAATCAAGCCCCAGGCCCACACCGCGGATCCACACGGGCCGATCAGTGAACCGGTCCACCACGTCTTCGGCGGCGAGCACCAGCGCCGCGGCCCCATCGCTCTGCGGCGCACAGTCATAGAGCCCGAACGGAGTCACGACGGTCGGCGCCGCGAGTACTTCGTCGATGGTCACCTCGAAGCGGAGCCTGGCCTTGGGATTGGACACGCCGTGCCGGTGGTTCTTCACCGCGACCATCGCCATGTGTTCGCGGGTGGCGGGAGTTTCGTGCAAATAGCGCGCAACATGGAGGGCGAAGGCGGCGGGCGCGACGAGTCCCAGCGGGTAGTCCCAGGCCATGTCTCGGGCCATCACCTCCCACTCCCACAGCAGTTGCTTGGAGGCCGTCTCCCGCAACTTGTCCGCGCCCATCACCAAAGCGATGTCGGCAGCACCGGAGGCTACCCCATAGAGGGCATTGCGCACAGCGTCATTGCCTGTGGCACAGGAGTTTTCAATGCGAGTTACCGGTAGGTCGGGCAGGCCCAACGAGTCGGCGAGGATGCCCGCCGGAAATCCGTCTGGCGTACCCATGGCACCGAACCATGCCGCATCGATCTGGGCTTTGTTGATTCCCTTGTCGATACTGGCGGCGCATTCGGCGAACGCCATCGGCAGGAGGTCTTTGAGACCGAGAGCGAAATGCTCGCCGAATGCCGTCATCCCAGCACCGACGATAGCTACCCGCCTCACGCCGCTCCCCACGACCGCGGCGGGGAGTCTTGACGAACCGCAGGCGCGTAGGGCTCGAAGGCATATCCATAGTCGGGCACACCGGATCTCACTGCGACGCGACGCAAGGTGAGACGGCCCCGATCGCCGATGCGGGCGGCGCCCGGCTCGGTACCGGTGACTTTGACCAGCGCGCGGACCCCCACGCCGTCCAGTTCGATGATCACCAGCGAGTAAGGCGTGCGCAGACCCGGCACCGGGACGTGCACCGTCACTTCGGTGTAGACCGTGCCGCTGCGCGGTAACGAGACCAGTTCATAGTCGGTGTCCAGCTGACCGTCGTCGGCCAGCCGATAGCGCGGTGGGAAGTCGAGTTCGTCACTGCCGCAATACCGCCCGGCCTCCCAGCGAACTTTGGCCTCGAAGGCCCGCTCGTAGGCGGCCAACGAGATCGGAATGTCGGCACCGGTGACGATCTTGGTCTTGGGCCGCGGCCGCGGGGTGGGCTCACGCCGGTAGACCGCTGCAGACCCGCCGACGACGGTCAACCCGGAAAGGCTCGCCTGTTCGACGGCCACCAGCGGACCATTGATGTCGCTCTCGGCGAGCGCGGCCAGCGCGAACAAACCGGCGCTGGCCCCCGAAGTCGGCAACCGGGGCGGGTCGCCACCGCACAGCTCGGCGGCCCGGTCGTGGTCGACGCCGGCCAGTGCGACCGGGGTGTCGAGCCACGCGGCGGCCAGCGAGGCGACCAGTCCCCGTTCGTGCAGCAGCCGTGGATCGCCGTAGTCATGGACGGTGCCGCTGGCACTGCGGGTACGCACCGGCAGACTGCGCGCGACCCGCGCGGCGGTGCGTACCTGTAATCCGCTGTCCGCGGTGAGAATCGCCGCGGCCCCGGCCGGGTCCAGATCCGTTCCGATGACCAGAGTGCGCGGGCGCGCCGAACTGACAGCGTCCAGCGTCGCAGGTGCACCGCCGAGCCGCTCGTCGACCTCCAGTTCGGAGTCGAGTCCGAGACCGGCCAGCAGCACCGCGGCGTTGCTGCTTTCCAGCAGCGGCAGGTCGCGGCTGACCAGGACCACCCGCTCGACGGAGCCGCCCTCGGACAACGCCGCCCGACCCGCTTCAACAGCGAGTGTGATTGCGTCCTCGTCGTCACCGGCGATGCGGTGCACATCACACCCCCACGAAGGAAGGTACGTACCAACGGCGATGATGTGCGGCATATCTGACTCCGGCGCTGCTTAGGTGACCGCGCCGGCGGTCTTCAGCTCGATGATGCGGTCCCAGTCCAGGCCGAGTTCTTCCAGGATCTGGTCGGTCTGTTCGGCGAATCCCGGTGCCGGACCAGTCTCCGGTGCGGCGACGTCGAACTGCACGGGATTGGCCACCAACTCCAATTCACCGGCCTGGACCAGGTATTCGTTGGCTCGCACCTGGGCGTCGGCCGCCGCCTGCAACGTGTCCTGGACCGGCGCCCACGGCCCGGCCAGCGTGGCGAACCGTGTCGACCACTCCGCCAGTGTCTTGGTGGTCATCGTCTTGGCCAGGATCTCCACCGCCGCCGCCGTATTGGCGGCAATCTGCGCCGTGTCCGCGAACCGGGGGTCGTCGATGTACTCCGGGATATCCATGTGACGGCATACATCGGCCCAGAACTTGGTCGGTTGCATCATGACGAAGGAGATGTAGCGGCCGTCGGCAGTCTCGTACAGCCCCACCAGAGGATTGATCGGCGAACCGTGCACGCCGGGTACCGGGGCCACCAATCGCTCGCCCAGATGCTGGGTCAGCGCGATGGTGTGCCCAATCGCCCACAAGCCGCTGCCGAGCAGAGAGACATCGACGACCGAGGTCTCGCCGGTTCGTTCCCGGCGGAACAGTGCCGCCGCGATGCCACCGGCCAGGTTGGTACCCGAGATGGTGTCGCCGTAGGCGGGGCCGGGCGGGCCGATCATCCCCTCGATTCCCGGCGGGGTAATGGTCGCCGCGGTGCCCGCGCGGCACCAGAAGGCGGTCATGTCGTAACCGCCCTTCTCTGCTTCCTGGCCACGCGGCCCGAACGCACTGCCGCGTGCATAGATAATCGAGGGGTTGACCGCCCGGATGTCGTCGACGTCAATGCCGAATTTCGCGCGGTGGCCGGGCAGGAAACTAGTGAGGAACACATCTGCACGCTTGGCCAGCTCCAGCAGCACTTCCCTGCCTTCGGGCACCGACATGTCCAGGCCGATCGAGCGCTTGCCGCGGTTGGCGTGCTCGACGTTGGGGTTGAGATCGCCCTCGATCCGCAGCGATCCGGTCTGGCGCAACCCGCGCTGGGGATCGCCGGTGACCGCATGTTCGACCTTGATGACATCGGCACCCCACTCACCGAGGACCGCGCCGCAGGACGGGACGAACCCGTACATCGCGACCTCGAGGATGCGGACGCCTGCCAACGGCCCGCTCATGCTGAGCCTTCTTCGCTTGGCGCGACCGGTTCTACGACCACCTCGGCCAAGGTCTTGGCCTCCAGGAATTCTTCGAGTCCGGCCACCCCCATCTCGCGGCCCACGCCCGACTGCTTGTATCCGCCGAACGGGCTGTCCGCCCCGAAGTAGTTGCCGCCGTTGATGCCGACGGTGCCCGAGCGGATTCGCCGGGCGATCGCCCGCGCGCGGTCCGGATCGCCGAACACTCCGCCGGACAACCCGTAGATGGAGTTGTTGGCGATCCGGACGGCATCGTCGTCATCGTCGTAGGGCAGGACCACGAGCACCGGCCCGAAAATCTCCTCCTGGGCGACCTCGCTGCCGGGGTCGACGTCGGTCAGCAGGGTGGGCTCGTAGAAATAGCCCGGGCCCTCGACCTTCTTACCGCCGGTGACCAGCGTCGCGCCCGCCTCGACGGCCCGTTGCACGATGCCGTCGACCTTCTCGCGCTGGGCCGCGTTGATCAACGGCCCCATGTAGGTGTTGGGGTCGGCCGGGTCGCCGTAGCGGATCATGCCGAGGAAGTTCTTCACCAGTCCGACGATCTCGTCGTGATGGGCGCGCGGAACGAGTAGCCGGGTGGTGATCGCGCAGCCCTGTCCCGAATGCGAGCAGATCATGAAGGCCGCCATCATGGCGCAGGTGTTGAAGTCAGCGTCGTCGAGCACGATCATCGCGGACTTGCCACCGAGTTCGAGGAAGACCTTCTTGATGGTCTCGCTGGCGGCGGCCATGATCCTGCGGCCGGTCGCCGTCGACCCGGTGAAGGTCACGACGTCCACGTCGGGACTTGTCGTCAGCACCACGCCGGCGGCGGCGTCGGTGGAGCTGATCACGTTGACCACACCCGCGGGGATGTCGGTGTACTTCGCGATCACTTCACCGAGCGCCAGCGTGGTCAGCGGCGTGTCAGGGGCAGCCTTGAGGACCACCGTGCAACCGGCGGCCAGCGCAGGTGCGAGCTTCGCCAGGGCCAGCTGGTTGGGGTAGTTGTAGGCGATGATCGCGGCCACCACACCGGCGGCCTCCTTTTCCACCCAGCGGCGGTGGCGCTGTCCACGGCTCTCGATCTCACCGAGCTCCTCGGACATGGGGTAGGACTTCAGCAGCTGAGCGTAGTAGCCGACGATCTTGATGGGCTCGTCCAACTGGGCGCCCTGCGTCAGCATCTGGGTGGCGCCGACTTCGGCGATCGTCAAGGCGCGCAGTTCGTCGCTGTGCTCGACGAGCGCGGCGTGCAGCTGCTCCAGACACCGGATCCGCAGGTCGACATCGGTCGACCACGCAGTGGTGTCGAAGGCCTGCCGGGCGGCGGCGATCGCACGCTCGGCGTCGGCGACGCTCCCGTTCGGCGCGGCACCGACGAGGTCGCCGGTGGCCGGGTTGAACGAGGGATAGGTCTGCTCGGCGTCGACGAGTTCGCCGCCGATCAGCATGCGCCGCGCGGACTCCCGGCCGTCGGCCGCTTGCGCGCCGCTCGCGATGGTGGCCGTCATGTCCTGCGGTGGCATTAATTTCTCCTCGAGTCGGTGGATAACTCGGTTCTCATCTCCGGCGAATCATACATTCGAGGATTGGGAACTCAAGCCGCCTTCGGGGGATCGACATAGATCCGACCCGGCACTGCGACGTCGGCCCGCCGCAAGCATCTCCGCAGTTAGACACATCGTTGCGATGTGTCTTGCGAAACGCATAACAGCGAGAGTAGCGTTCTCATATCAGAAAGGGCGATTCTTGACTGACGAGATCACCCGGATCGACAACGGTAGTGGGTCAGGTTCACTCGGAGCACCCGACGAGCCGGGGGTCCACAGATCCGCGATCCAGGTCCGCCCGGCCTGTCATCAGCGGAGCAAGAGAGAGGGAAACCCAGTGGGACGAGTCCAAGGCAGAGTCGCCTTCATTACCGGCGCCGCCCGTGGCCAGGGTCGTAGCCACGCGTTGAGGTTGGCAGAAGAAGGTGCTGACATCATCGCCGTCGACATCTGCAAGGACATCGACACCATCGGGTATCCGCTGGCCACTCAGGAGGATCTGGAGGAGACCGCCGAACTGGTCAAGAAGACCGGCCGCGGCATCGTCACCGCCCAGGCCGACGTACGCGAAGCCGGGCAACTCAAGGAAGCCCTGGAACGCGGCATCGCCGAGTTCGGCAAGGTCGACATCGTCGTGGCCCAAGCCGGCATCGCCGGGATGAAGGGCCAGCCGCCGATCCCCGCCTGGTGCGACGTGATCAACACCAACTTGATCGGCACCATCAACGCCATCCAGGTGGCGCTCCCCCATCTGGAGGAGGGCGCATCCATCATCGCCACCGGCTCCACCGCGGCTTTGATGGATGCCCACCAGAAGGCCAATCCAGGCTCCGACCCCGGTGGCATGTCCTACATGGTGGCCAAACGCCTTCTGTCGCAATATGTCCACGACCTGGCCACCGAACTGGCGGTGCGGGGTATCCGCGCCAACGTTGTGCACCCGACCAACTGCAACACCGACATGCTGCAGAGCGAGCCCATGTACCGATCGTTCCGGCCCGACCTGGAGAATCCGACCCGCGCGGACGCCGAGCCGGTCTTCGGGATCCAGCAGGCGATGAAGGTCAACTATGTCGAGCCGCTGGACATCAGCAACGCGGTACTGTGGCTGGCCTCCGACGAGGCCCGCTACGTCACCGGTATGCAGTTGCGTGTCGACGCCGGCGGCTACCTCAAGTGGTACGACTACCACGTCTGATCTGAATGCACCTGAAAGACTTTGACCAGCAATAGATCCGGAAGGGACACAGTGAAAGTTCGGGTTGACCAAGAACGATGCCAGGGCCATACCCTTTGCGCCATGATCGCCCCGGAGATGTTCCTGCTCAGCGACATCGACGGCAGTTCGTCGGCTGTCACCGAAACCGTGCCTGAGGATCAGGAGGACCTGGTGCGCGAAGCCGCTCAGTCCTGCCCCGAACAAGCCATCCTCATCGACGAGGATTGACCGCAGTTCCTACTGTCCCGAAAGCCAAGGGAGACAACGTCTTGAGCGTCGACGACGACAACACCGACGACGAAGCACGCCGACAGCCGCGCTATCACTTCGATCGGCACACGTCGGACTACCGGCTACAGTTCGCCAAGATCACCGAAGAGATGCAGCAGAAGTGTCCGATCTCGTGGTCGGAGACCTACGGCGGGCACTGGGTCGCGGCGGACAGCCACGCGGTGTTCGAACTGGCCCGCTGTCCGCACATCTCCAACGACCACGACATCAACGGTGAACGCCGCGGATACAAGGGCATTTCCATTCCCACCGCCCGGCGCGCGTCGGTGGTGCGCGGCGGGATGCTGGAGATGGACGACCCGGAGCACCGGTTTTATCGCAACGTGCTCAATCCCTATCTGTCGCCGGCGGCTGTCGCTCGCTGGGAGCCCTTCATCCACGAGATCACCCGGGCCAGCATCGACGAGAAGATCGAGAGCGGCCGCATCGACTTCGTCGACGACCTTGCCAACGTGGTGCCGGCGGTGTTGACGATGGCGCTGCTCGGCATCCCGCTAAAGAACTGGGCGATGTACAGCGAGCCGACTCACGCCGCGATCTACACACCGGAACACTCCCCCGATGTCGACCGCGTCGCCCAGCAGCACCGTGAGATGGGCCTGGACCTCGTCACCCGGATGAACGAGATCCGCCAAAATCCCCGCCCCGGTCTGGTCAACGCACTGTTGAATCTGCGGATCGACGGCGAACCCGCCCCCGACCTGGAAATCCTGGGCATGCTCGGGCTGGTGATCGGCGGTGGCTTCGACACCACCACCGCGCTGACGGCCCATGCTCTGGAATGGCTGTCCGACCACCCCGACGAGCGTGACCGACTCAGCCGGGAGCGGGAGACCCTGCTGGACACCGCCACCGAGGAGTTTCTGCGCTACTTCACCCCCGCTCCCGGTGACGGGCGCACCTTCTCCGATGACGTCGAACTCGACGGACACCGGTTCAAGGAGGGCGAGCGAGTGTGGATCTCCTGGGCGATGGCCAACCGCGACCCATCGGTGTTCCACGAACCCAACGATGTCATCCTTGATCGAAAAGGCAACCGCCACTTCAGCTTCGGTATCGGTGTGCACCGCTGCATCGGATCCAATGTGGCCCGCTTCGTGTTCAAGGACATGCTGACCAGCGTGCTGGACCGGATGCCGGATTACACCTGCGATCCGGAAGGCACGGTGCACTACGACACCATCGGCGTCATCCAGGGGATGCGCCATCTGCCGGCCACCTTCACCCCGGCCAAGCCGCTGGGTCCCGGGCTGGACGAGACGCTGGACAAGCTGCAGAGAATCTGCGACGAGCAGGAGCTCGCGCGGCCCATCACTGAGCGAAAAGCAGTGGCCGTCATCGACTGACCGGTGCACCGCTGCATCCCGACAGACACGACGACCGTGGCCCCTCCCGAAGGAGGGGCCACGGTGCGTTGTACCCAAGAATCAGGCGGCGTTGCCGCTCTTCTTGGCGCTGCTGGCAGAGCCAGCGGTCTTCGTCGAGGTGCCGGAACCCTTGGTGCTCGTCGAGGCCTTGGTGCTCGTCGAGGCCTTGGTGTCCGTCGAGGCCTTGGTGTCCGTCGAGGCCTTGGTGTCGGTCGAGGCCTTGGTGTCCGAGGAGTCCTTGGCCGCCGACTTGGGCAGCGAGGGCAGAGACACCTTGGGCAGCGAAAGCTTCGGCGGCGCAGGCAGCGTCAGCTTCGGCGGCGCGGGCAGCGACACCTTGGGCGCCGTCACACTCTTGGTCGGAGCAGCTGCGCCCGACGTTGAGGTTGACTCTGTCGCGGTCGAGGTCGACTCCGTCGTGGTCGAGGCACTGGCGGGGACCTTCAGTGACACCGTCGGCGCGTTGCCGCCGACGCTGGTGACCGTGTCGTTCACGCTCGTCACCGTTGCCGCTCCGGCGGCGACGGTGGCCGCGGCCAGAGTCGCTGCCGCACCGGTTCCGCCGCCGGCGTTGATTCCGCCACCGATGTGGATACCGCCGATGTTGATGTTGATGGCGGCGGACAAGCTGGCGTTGATCGACTTGGCCAGCGTGGTGAGCTGTGCACTGATATGCGCCCCCGCGCTCGCCAGCGCGTCGACGACGGCCTCCGGCGTGGGCAGCACCGAGAGCGCGGCCTGGATCGCCGCGTCCAGTGCGACACCACCGCGGATGAGCCCGTCGTTGAGGGCGCCGATGATCGCACTACCCGCTGCCAGACCGGCATTGACGCCGGCAGTGAGAGCCGCCGCACCGGTCGCCAGGACCTGCTGGCCGATCTCCAAAGCGGCCTCGAAGCTGCCGCCCAGTGCACCGGTTACGGTGTTCAGTGCGGCGCTGGCAGCCGCGACGAACTCTGCCGGCGTCGGCAACCCGGACAGGGCGGCGTTGAAGACCGCCGACAGCGCGGCTCCACCGGAGACGAGCGCGTCGACGAAGCCCTGCAGACCGTCGATGCCCACGCTGAGCGCCGCCTGAAGCGCCACGCCGAGGTTGACGTTGATGTTGCCCAGGGCGTTGACCAAGGCGGTGACGAATGCCTCGGGGCTGGGGAACGCCGCCAACGCCGCCTGGAACGCCGCCGACAACGAAGTCGCCCCGTTCGACAGCGCATTGATAACCGCCTGGAAACCCGTCAGCCCCGCGGCAATCCCCGCCTGGATCGTCTCACCCAACT
>NZ_JBSXPP010000042.1:0-10579 GCF_054073305.1 Mycolicibacterium sp. CBM1
CCCCGGCGGCCCCGGCGGTCAGGGACCGGGCGCCACGGCAACCCCGGCACCGCGCCCCTCCTAAAGACCCCGAATGCCCAGCGCCACCCCCCCAGGCGCTGGGCATTCGGCTGTCTGGGACGGGGTATTCGGCTGGATGGGACAGAAGTGGGCGCGGCGGGTACCCGTTGGAACGTCAGGCGCTACCCGCCTGAGATTAGGGGACACGATGACCGAGAAATACGCGACCACCGACTCTGGGGCGCCCGCCCCGAGTTTCGAGCACTCCTTGACGGTCGGATCCGACGGGCCGATTCTGCTGCAGGACCACTACTTGATCGAGCAGATGGCCAACTTCAACCGGGAACGCATCCCGGAGCGTCAACCGCATGCCAAAGGCGGTGGCGCCTTTGGAACGTTCGAGGTGACCCACGACGTCAGCGAGTTCACCCGTGCAGCGTTCCTGCAGCCGGGCACCAAAACGGAGATGGTGGCCAGGTTCTCCACCGTCGCCGGGGAGCGCGGCAGCCCAGACACCTGGCGCGATCCCCGCGGATTCGCGCTGAAGTTCTACACCTCCGAGGGCAACTTCGACCTCGTCGGCAACAACACGCCGGTGTTCTTCATCCGCGACCCGATGAAGTTCCAGAACTTCATCCGCTCCCAGAAGCGTCTGCAGTCGTCCAATCTGCGCGACCACCACATGCAGTGGGACTTCTGGACGCTCTCTCCGGAGTCGGCACACCAGGTGGCCTGGTTGATGGGGGATCGGGGCATCCCCAAGACCTGGCGGCATATGAACGGCTATTCGAGCCACACCTACAGCTGGCTCAATGCCGCCGGCGAATTGTTCTGGGTGAAGTATCACTTCAAGACCGACCAGGGCGTCGATTTCCTCACCCAGGAGGAAGGCGATCGGCTCGCCGGTGAAGACGGTGACTACCACCAGCGCGACCTTTTCGACTCGATCGACTCGGGCAACTTCCCCAGCTGGACGTTGCACATGCAGATCATGCCGTTCGAGGATGCCAAGACCTACCGGTTCAACCCCTTCGACCTGACCAAGGTGTGGCCGCACAGCGACTACCCGCTTCATGAGGTGGGGCGAATGACGTTGAACCGCAACGTCACCGATTACCACGCCGAGATCGAGCAGGCCGCCTTCGAGCCGAACAACATCGTGCCCGGTACGGGGTTGAGCCCGGACAAGATGCTGCTGGCGCGCGGTTTCTCCTACAGCGACGCGCACCGGCATCGGCTCGGCGTGAACTACAAGCAGATTCCGGTGAACACGCCGCACGTCGAGGTGCACAGTTACTCCAAGGACGGCGCCATGCGGATCCGCAACGTCACCGACCCGGTTTACGCGCCGAACTCGATGGGCGGTCCGGTGGCTGATCCGCAGCGCGCCGCGGAGGTGCACTGGGCATCCGACGGTGACATGGTGCGCACCGCCTACGCGCTGCGCGAGGAGGACGACGACTGGGGCCAGGCCGGCGCCATGGTCCGGGAGGTTCTGGACGACGATGCTCGAGAGCGGTTGGCGCACAACATCATTGGTCATGTCTCGAAGGGTGTGAAGGAACCGGTGCTCTCGCGGGTGTTCGAGTATTGGCGCAACGTGGACCCGGATCTCGGTAAGAAGGTCGAGGAGGGCGTCCGCGGCAAGCTGGACGGCTAGTGTGCCGGCACGCTAGTCATCGGTCCTGGAGCGCAGGTACAGGGTCGCCACCTGGCTCATCGTGATCCACCTGGCCGGCCGCCTCCTGCGGCCGACCAGCACATGGTTGACCGTCGCCGGCCTGATCCAGCCGCTGCAGAGGCTTGAACTGATCGCGACTGCGGTTCGCTGAGCATGATCGGGGGATTGCTTCGCGCCGGATGACGGGCAGCCCGGCTGGCATGATCGAAGCCATGAGTATCGATGTCATCTACACCGCGGAGTCGACGGCCAGCGGCGGAGGACGCGACGGACACGTCAAGTCGTCGGACAATCGAATCGACATGGAAACCCGGCCGCCAAAGGAAGCCGGCGGCAGCGGCGAGGGTACCAACCCGGAGCAGTTGTTCTCCGCCGGTTACGCGGCCTGTTTCCTCGGGGCGCTGCAGCTGGTTGCGCGTTCGGAGAAGATCACCCTCGACAGTGCCTCCGGGGTCACCGCGCAGGTCGGGTTGGGCAAGGATTACGACGGCGGGTACGCCGTCGACGCACACCTCATCGGGTACCTGCCCGGGCTGGAGCAGGGCCAGGCCGAGGACCTGATGAACAAGGCCCACCAGGTGTGCCCGTATTCGAAGGCCACTCGCGGCAATATCGACGTCACGCTGGCCGCCAAGGTCTGAGGCGTGCGTACTTTTGCCGCCGCCGCGGCCGCGGTGGTGATCGGCATCGCCGGCGCTGTCGGGACTTCACCTGCGGCACAGGCCCGCCCGTCGGACCCCGGCGTGGTGTCCTACGCCGTGCTGGGCAAGGGCTCGGTCGGCAATATCGTCGGTGCGCCGATGACCTGGGAGTCGGTCAGCACCGACCCGGTGCAGGCCTACTGGGTGGACCTGCCGGTCTGCAACAACTGGGCCGACATCGGGCTGCCCGAGGTGTTCTACGACCCCGACCTCGCGTCGTTCAACAGCGCGGTGACGCAGACGTCGGCCACCGACCAGAACCATTTGGTCAAGCAAGCGATCGGGGTCTTCGCCACCGCCGACGCCGCGGCGCGGGCCTTCCACCGGGTCACCGACCGCACGGCCGGGTGCGCCGGGCAGACCACGGCCATGCACCTCGACGACGGCAGCACGCAGGTGTGGTCGTTCAGCGGAGCAGCACCCACCGCCACCGACGCGGTGTGGGTCAAGCAGGAAGCTGATACCGATCGACGCTGCTTCACCCAGACCCGCCTGCGGGAGAACGTGTTGTTGCAGGCCAAGGTGTGTCAGTCCGGCAACGGCGGACCCGCGGTCAACGTGCTCGCCGGTGCGATGCAAAACGCCCTGGGGCAGTAGAAGGCCACGGCGACATCCGCTGCGGTAACGAATCGTCGGTTCGGGTACACGTAGGAAGACTGTCGCTCGAGGATCGGGGAAATTTGTCGGTGCCATCATCGAGGATGGATGTCATGGCGCTCGCCGTCACGTCACAACCGGACCGGTCATGCAGCGGGTCGGATGCTGGGGAACGCATTCTCACCAGCTCGTCGTCGGCGGCCCTGCACATCGCCGGTAGTTCGCTGACCGACGGGCCGGTCGGTCGGGTGGGCCTGGAACTCGAGGCGCACTGCTTCGACCTGAGTGATATGCGGCGGCGTCCGGGATGGTCAGAACTCAGCGACGTGATCGCCGGAGTCGGCCCCCTGCCCGGGGGCAGCGCGGTGACCGTCGAGCCCGGCGGCGCGGTCGAGCTGTCCGGCCCGCCGGCAACAGGGCCCCTGCCGGCGATCACGGCGCTGGCCGCCGACCGACAGGTCCTGCAGACAGCGTTCGCCGAGGCCGGTCTCGGTCTGGTGCTGCTCGGTGCCGATCCGCTGCGCCGCCCGCACCGCGTCAACCCCGGCGCCCGCTACCTGGCGATGGAGCAGTTCTTCGTCGCGTCCCGCACCGCAGGCGCCGGCGCGGCGATGATGACGTCGACGGCGTCGATTCAGGTCAACCTGGACGCTGGGCCACGCGACGGCTGGGCAGACCGGGTACGTCTGGCCCACGCGTTGGGGCCGACCATCATTGCGCTGTCGGCGAACTCGCCGCTGCTCAGCGGCCGGTTCACCGGCTGGCAGTCCACCCGTCAGCGGGTCTGGGGGCAGCTGGACTCGGCGCGCTGCGGGCCCATCCTCGGCGCCAGCGCCGACGATCCGTGCACCGACTGGGCGCGCTATGCCCTCAAGGCTCCGGTGATGCTGGTGCACGCCCCCGAGCCGGTAGCGGTCACCGACCACGTGCCATTCGCGGACTGGGCCGACGGGCTGGTCCTGCTGGGCGGGCGGCGACCGACGGCGGCCGATCTCGACTACCACCTGACCACGCTGTTCCCGCCGGTGCGGCCGCGGCGCTGGCTCGAGATCCGCTATTTGGACAGCGTCTCCGATGCGGTGTGGCCGGCGGTGGTGTTCCTGCTCACGAGTTTGTTGGACGACCCAGCGCTTGCCGGCTACGCAGCAGAAGCGGTCGAGCCCGTCGCCACAGCCTGGGACCTTGCCGCCCGGGTCGGGCTGGCCGACAAGCGGCTTTTCGCCGCGGCGAATCGCTGCGTGGAACTGGTGGCCGACCGCGTGCCGGCGGGATTATCGGAGCCGATGCAGAGGTTGGTGGAGAACGTGGAGGACGGACGTTGCCCCGCCGATGATTTCGCCGATTTGGTGATCCGGGTCGGTATCGAAGGTGCGGTGTTGCAGCAGACAGGGGCGGCGACGTGATCGGCCGGGACCAGCTGGCCCGCGACCTCGAGCGGGCGCGCCAGCGCACTTTGGTCCTGACCGACTTCGACGACGCCGAGCTGCATCGCCAGTACAACCCGTTGATGAGTCCGCTGGTGTGGGACCTCGCCCACATCGGTCAGCAGGAAGAGCTGTGGCTGCTGCGCGACGGCGACCCGCGGCGTCCCAGCATGCTGCCGCCCAACATCGAAGGCCTCTACGACGCGTTCGTGCACAGCCGGGCCAGCCGGGTGGATCTTCCGTTGCTGTCTCCGGCGCAGTCACGCGCGTACTGCCGCAGCGTGCGCTCCGCGACCCTTGACGTGCTGGACACGCTGCCCGAACGCGATGACGATGCCGAGGTCGCCTTCCGGTTCGGCCTGGTGGTCAGCCACGAGAACCAGCACGACGAAACCATGCTGCAAGCGCTCAACCTGCGCACCGGACCTGCGATCCTGGGCGCGAGCACGGTCCTTCCGCCGGGCCGGTCCGGGCTTGCGGGGACCTCGGTGCTGGTCGCCGCCGGCCCGTTCGTCCTCGGCGTGGACGCCGAGGACGAGCCGCTGTCGCTGGACAACGAGCGGCCGGCCCACGTTGTCGACGTGCCGTCGTTCCGCATCGGCCGGGTACCGGTGACCAACGGTGAATGGCGGCAGTTCATCGACGACGGTGGATACCGCCGCCCGCAGTGGTGGTCGGCCCGGGGCTGGGAGCACCGGGTAGAGGCCGGACTGACGGCGCCGGCGTTCTGGAACGACGGGGGGCTGGCGGGCACCCGCACCCGATTCGGCAACGTCGAACAAATCCCGGACGACGAACCCGTGCAGCACATCACCTTCTTCGAAGCCGAGGCTTACGCCGCCTGGGCAGGTGCGCGGCTACCGACCGAGATCGAATGGGAGAAGGCCTGTGCGTGGGATCCGGTGGTCGGGGCGCGCCGTCGTTACCCGTGGGGTGCCGAGCATCCGGGCCCGTCGCTGGCCAACCTCGACGGTGCCGCGTTGGCGCCCGCGCCCGTGGGCGCCTACCCCGACGGCGCATCGGCCTACGGGGCCGAGCAGATGCTCGGCGACGTCTGGGAGTGGACCACTTCGGCGCTGCGGCCGTGGCCCGGCTTCACACCGATGATCTACCAGCGTTACTCCGAGCCTTTCTTCGAGGGCAACGGGGCCGGCGATTACAAGGTGTTGCGGGGTGGCTCGTGGGCCGTGGCCGCCGACATCCTGCGCCCCAGCTTCCGCAACTGGGATCACCCGATCCGTCGCCAGATCTTCTCCGGCGTCCGGCTGGCCTGGGACGCCTGATGTGCCGACATCTCGGCTGGCTGGGCGAGCCGGTGTCGATCGCCTCATTGGTGCTCGACCCGCCCTGCGGGCTGCGGGTGCAGTCCTATGCACCGCGGCGCCAGAAGCACGGTCTGATCAACGCAGACGGTTGGGGCGTGGGCTTTTTCGATTCCGACGGGCAGGAGCGGCGGTGGCGCAGCGCTGCGCCGCTGTGGGGAGATGCGTCGTTCGCCTCGGTATCACCGGCGTTGCACAGCGGGTGCGTGGTGGCCGCGGTGCGTTCGGCGACGGTCGGCATGCCGATCGAGCCCAGTGCGTCCGCGCCGTTCAGCGACGGCACCTGGATCCTGTCCCACAACGGTGTCGTCGACCGGCGCGTCCTGCCGGTGAGTGCGAAAGCCGAGTCCACCGTCGACAGCGCGGTGCTGGCGGCGTTGATCTTCGACCGCGGACTGGACCACCTGGGCGACACCATTGTCGAGGTCGGGGCCGCCGACCCTGCCGCGCGGCTGAACATTCTGGCCGCCAACGGTTCTCGACTGCTGGCCACCACATGGGGCGACACCCTGTCGGTGCTTCGGCGAGACGACGGTGTGGTCGTGGCCAGTGAGCCCTACGACGACCATCCGGCTTGGCGCGACATTCCCGACCGCCACCTGATCGAGGTCGCCCACGGCGAGGTGACGCTGATGCCCCTGAAAGGAATCCTGTGACGTTCACGCTGTCCAACTACTTGGCCGCCGACGCCGCCGCTGCGGCGTTGCGCGAGGATGTGCGAACCGGACTGAGGCAGGCGCCGAAGTCGTTGCCGCCCAAATGGTTCTACGACAGCGTCGGCAGCGAGCTGTTCGATGAGATCACCCGGCTGCCGGAGTACTACCCCACCCGCGCCGAAGCGCAGATCCTGGGCGCGCAGTCCGCGGCGATCGCGGCCGGCAGCGGCGCGGACACCCTCGTCGAACTAGGCAGCGGAACCTCGGAGAAGACCCGGACGCTGCTGACGGCCATGCGCGACGGCGGCTCCCTGCGCCGCTTCGTTCCGTTCGACGTCGATTCGACCGTGCTCGAGTCGGCCGGTGCGGCGTTGGCTACCGACTATCCCGGGCTGGAAATCGACGCGGTATGTGGTGATTTCGAGGAGCACCTGGGCAAGATCCCGGCCGGCGGCCGCCGGTTGTTCGTGTTCCTCGGCTCGACCATCGGCAATCTCACTCCGGGGCCGCGCGGGCAATTCCTGGCGACCCTCGCAGACGTTCTCGATCCCGGTGACACCCTGCTGCTGGGAACCGACCTGGTCAAGGACGCCGGGCGGCTGGTGCGCGCCTACGACGACAGCGCAGGCGTTACCGCGGCGTTCAACCGCAATGTGCTGGCGGTGCTCAACCGAGAGCTGTCCGCCGATTTCACGATGGAGGCCTTCCAGCACGTCGCGAAGTGGAACGTCGCCGAGGAACGCATCGAGATGTGGCTGCGGGCCGCCGAGGCGCAGCACGTCACGATCGGCACGCTCGGTCTCGAGGTCGACTTCGCCGCGGGCGAGGAGATGCTCACCGAGGTGTCGTGCAAGTTCCGGCCCGACGGCGTGGAGCGCGAACTCGCCGCCGCCGGCCTGCGGCGCACCCAGTGGTGGACCGACCCAGCCGGCGACTTCGGCTTATCGCTGGCGGTCAAGTGAGCGAAGCTAACGCGCTCGCCGACCGCTGGCGAGCCGCCCGGTTGCCCACCGCCGGCATCCATGTGGATAGTGCCGCGTGCTCGCGTCAGACGCTCGCCGCGATCGAGGCCGCTGCAGCGCACGCCCGCCACGAATCCGAAGTCGGGGGTTACGTGGCCGCCCAGGCGGCCGCGCCGGCGCTGGCGGCTGGACGTGCCGGGGTGGCCGCGTTGACCGGGATGTCGCCGGACGACGTCGTGTTCACCACCGGCTCCGGCAATTCCCTGGACCTGCTGCTCGGCGTCTGGCCGATGGCACGCACCGTGGCGTGCCTGCCCGGCGAGTACGGCCCGAATCTGGCGGCATTCGACGCCCGCGACTTCACCACGGTGCCGCTGCCCGTCGATGCCCTCGGCCGCCTCGATCCAGATGCGGCGCGAACCGCGCTTGCCGCCGACCCGCCGGCCATGGTGCACCTGACCGCAGTCGGTAGCCACCGCGGTGTCGTCCAACCGGTGGCCGCCATGGCCGCGGTGTGCCGCGATCTCGGCGTGCCCCTCGTTGTCGACGCCGCCCAGGCGCTGGGGCAGATCGATTGCGTTGCCGACGTCGACGCGGTCTACTCCTCGTCGAGGAAATGGCTCGCCGGGCCGCGCGGTGTCGGTGTGTTGGCGGTTCGACCGGCGCTAGCCGACCTGTTGCACACCCCGCCGTGGGCGGACTCGCTGTCGGCTCTGCAGTGCATGGAGCTCGGCGAGGCTAATATCGCTGCCCGAGTTGGCTTTTCAGTCGCCGTGGGCGAGCACCTGGCTGCCGGTCCGAGTGTCGTGCGGCAAGGGCTGGCCGAACTCGGTCGGCTGGCCCGGGTGGCGCTGGCCGATGTGGACGGCTGGCGGGTGGTCGAGCCGGAGGGTGAGCCGACCGCCATCACCACGCTGGTGCCGACCTCCGGGGCGGACCCGGTACAGGTCCGGGCCCGGCTGATCGCCGAGCACGGCATCGTCACCACCGCTGCCGGCATCGAGCGTGCGCCGAGGGAGCTACACACCCCGGTCCTGCGGATCGCGCCGCACGTGGATAACACGGCCGACGATCTCGAGGCGGTCGCGACGGCGCTGCGCGCCGTCAGCTGACGCGGTCAGCCGACGAACTCCCGCAGCGCCGCCCGCAGCGGCGTGAACCGTGTGCTGGCCGCCAGCTCGATCAGGGCAGCCTCGGCGATCATTGCGACCCACAGCTGGAGTGGACCTTGCAGCGGCGCTGTGGCGCAGTTTCGCCGCGTCCGATTCCGATCTGCGGCCCTGCGCCAGGGCGATCGCTACTGGGAACCTGCGGTATCCGAACCTTCCGAATAGAAGGCGCGCTCCCTCCGACAACCCGGTGTTGCAACGACGCCCGCCAGCACGGGAAGAAAGGTGGTTTCTCGGTGCTGTCGCAACCGTTCTCTAAGGTTCTGCAGGTTGTGGGACCTCGAACAGGTTGAACCGGTAGCTCTTCAACACCGGCATGACCATCGAGGCCACCCGCAGCCCGTAGCGCAGATGCGCGGGCAGCCGCCGGGTGACAGTGGGTCCGGGAGCGGGCAGGGTGTGCGTGTCGAGCAGACGCAGCCCGTGTGCCTCCAGCGTGCGCGGATCGTCGCACACCCACTGCATTCGGGCATCGACGCTCTTCATCGCCCCATTGCGGGCCTGGCCGGCGATCATCGCCGTACCGGCGGTGTCGAATGCGATGAGCGCGCCAGGGAATCGGTGCGCAATGGCGTCGAGGACCTGGGAGACCTGTGCGTCGGTCAGGTAGACCAGGACCGCCTCGATCACGAACATCGGCGGCGTTCGGCCGGCGACGTCCTCGACCACGCCGAACCAATCGGTGTCCAGCACCGAGCCCGCGATCATCGTGCGGCGATCGGTGTCGGTGAAGAAGCGTCGGCGTAGCTCGATGGCGTCGGGGAGATCGAGATCGAACCAGTGCACCCGACCGTCATCAAGCCGGTCGAACCGGGTGTTGAGCCCGGTCCCGACCTCCACCACGGTGCCGCCGGGGTGATCCTGGAGGTATTGCCGCACCCAGGTGTCGAAAACGGCGGTGCGGATGACCGACCCCGGCAGCGAACAGCCCCGGAACCGGTCGAACCCGTAGTCCAAGCCATCGACCAACTCGACGGCCTTGGCATCGGCCAGGATCGGACGTCGGGACCGGGCATCGTGGGCTCTCCCGAGCAGCGGGATCAGCAATGTCTCCTGCACCTCACCCAGTTGCGGTGCGATCTTGCCCATGATGTGGCTCCTTGCGTGCGGTTCTCCGAATGGCCTCCACCTTGATGTAATGAGCTTGTGCCAGTAAACCCTTACACTGCTCCGTTGCTCCGGAATGTGACCGATCTCCTGAATCGGCCGCCGGCATCGGCCGCCGAACTCGAACAGCGGTGGACCGAGCACGGTCTGCCGCTGCCCCGTTCGGCCGGTAAGGACGACTTGGTCGCGGTCCGCGGCTTCCTGCGGGCCTGGCGGGCGCTGGTCGACGCCGGCACGGACGAGGACCGCGCCACTGTGCTCAACGACCTGCTGCGCCGATACACCGAACGAGCCTCGGTCTCGCACCATGAGCAGACGGGCTGGCATCTGCACTTTCGCGATGTCGACGACGGGTTCGCCGCGACCCTCACGGGCGCAACGACGGCTGCCGCGGCGCACTTTCTCACCGCGCGCGGTATGCGTCGCTTCCGCGTGTGCGCTCGGGCTGACTGCGACAACGCGTTCGTCGACTTCACCCGCCCCGGGACCCAGAGATACTGCCGACACAACTGTGCCAATCGCGATGCGGTGCGCAGGCATCGCATCGCGAGGCGCGCTCAGTCGGGCAGGTTGCCGTAGGTCCTGTCGATCCGGAACAGGTACAGCACGCACCCCTCGTCACGCATCGTCTGTTCGAACTCCGTTTCGGTCAATTCGATCTCGACCCCGTTGTCGCCATGCCAGGCCAGCAACCCCTCGGGCCGATGTTCGCGCAACCTCATGAAAGCGACGATGTCGGCTGGAGTTGTTGGCGTGTCCAGAATTTCGACCGTCGTCTCGACACAGAGCCAGGTTGGCCCGGGCGCGTCGTAGAACAGCGTCGCACGTGGGTCGCGGCGCAGTCGTTGGGTGCGGACCTTGTGGCGGTGCCCGACGCTCAGCAGTCGGCCATCGACAACGGCGGGCTCCATCTTGGCGACCTTGGGCCGCCCGTCGGTCCCGACGGTGATCATCGCCGCG
>NZ_JBSXPP010000043.1:0-5099 GCF_054073305.1 Mycolicibacterium sp. CBM1
TGGCGAGTCCCCGATTCTGAGTCCACCCGGTTCTTGAGTCGGGGTGGTGTGATCCAGTTTCAGTTGATGTTGCAGTCCATCGGGGTGTGGGTGCAGCTGCAGACGGCAGCGTACTCGGCCGGGGTGCGGTAGCCCAGGGCCGAGTGGCGGTGCCGGTAGTTGTGTTCGTGCTTGAAGTCGCCGATGACCACGCGGGCTTCGAGCAGGGTGTTCCAGTGGTTGCGGTTGAGGCACTCCTTGCGTAGTCGGTTGTTGAACGATTCGATGTGTCCGTTGTTCCATGGCGCTCCTGGCGGGATATACGACATACCAGTCCGACCGTCACAGAACTGCTGCAGCGCTTGGGAAATGAACTCCGGACCGTTGTCCATCCGCAGCACCTTCGGCGGCCCACCCGCTGCGGCGAACACGTTGGCGAGATCGGCGACGAGTCGGTCGGCGGTGATCGACCGCTCAACGATGTGCAGCAGTGAGACGCGGGTGTGCTCGTCGATCATCGAGGCGATCTTGATGGCCTTGCCGTCGACGGTGGAATCGAACTGGAAGTCGATCGCCCACACCACGTTCGGGGCATCGGCCTCGATCGATGGGATCGACGACACCCCGGCCCGCTTGCGCGGACTGTGCACCCGCACCTGCAGCCCTTCCTCGCGCCACAGCCGGTGGATCTTCTTCAAATTGACCTCACGGCGCTCGTCGTAGCGCAACGCCGCCCAGGCACGGCGGAACCCATGGCATGGGTTCTTCGTCGCGTACGTGCGCAGCCAGGCCCGCATCTCGGCATCGGGATCGGCGGGGGTCTGCGACAACGGCAGGCGACGGCAGGTGGAGCGGGGCAGCCCAACGGCTTTGCACGCCAACCGTTCCGACATGCCCATCATGGAGGTGAGCATGCCGACGGCGCGGCGCTTGGCAGCTGGGCCTAAAATTTTCCCTTTGCGACCTCCCGCAAGGCGTCTTTGACCAGCTCGGCCTCGGCCAGTAATCGCTTCAGTCGGGCGTTCTGTTCGCGCAATTCCTTGAGTTCCTTGGCGGCATCGGTGTCCATCCCGCCGTAGGCGCGACGCCAGTTGTACAACGTCGCCGCAGACACCTCGAGTTCGGCTGCGATTTCCTCGCCGGTCTTGCCTTCGGCGGCCAGTTCGTCCGCACGGCGCAGTTTGCGCACGATGTCTTCTGCGGAGTTCCGCTTCCGACCAGCCATACGTTCATCGTCCCTTCTCGCCCACCATCGGGCTACAGGACTCTAGAACTTGCTGGACTCGTTCACCGGGAACGCAACATCCACACCGCTATCGACGACCACACTCGGCTGGCGTACAGCGAAGTTTTGCCCGACGAGAAAGACCCGACCTGCGCTGCATTTCTGCACCGGGCACTAACCTGGTTCGCCGCCCACGGAGTGCGCGTGCGAAGGCTACTGACCGACAATGCCATGGTCTACCGACGCGGCACCGACTGGGGTTGGGTGTGCTCGGCGTGGGGACTCAAACGCCGATTCATCAAACCCGGCTGCCCCTGGACCAACGGCAAAGCAGAACGCTTCAACCGAACCCTGCTCACCGAATGGGCCTACGCCCGACCCTGGACCTCAAACAGCCTGCGCACCCGGGGCCTTGACCGATTCCTACGCCGCTACAACACTCAACGAGGCCACTCCGCCCTCGGCGGACAACCACCCATCAGCCGGCTCGCCGCCTGACAACAACGTGTCAGGTCACGACAACTAGACACCGTTACGGTGTTCGATCACGAACTGACGGATACAACCATTCACTTCGTCAGGGATTTCGGTTGGCAACGCGTGTGAGGCGTTGGGCCAGAGGTGATATCGCCACGCGGGCACGACCGACTGAATCCGCCGAAGCCCCTTCCCTGAATCGTGAACAGTGTTGCCCGCCAGAAGAACTTGGACCGGAAGTTGCACTGAACGCAGCAGACGATCACTGGGAAAACGTAGCGGCGGCGTGCGCAAGGGTGGCGCGAAGGCAGCGAATCCGGCCACGAACAGCCCGGCAAGCATATCGACGGAACTGCCCGGTGCGGGGTGACCCGCAATCCACGCCGCGGCGCGTCCAGCCCGCACCGAACGTGGGCGCCACAACAGGAGCGCAAGACTTCGCCAGAACTTTGCAGAGGTTCGAGCCACTGTGCTGGCCGGATCAACCAGTGTCACCGTCGCCAACCGATGGGGCGCCCGCGCCGCCGTATGGGTGGCAAGCCAACCACCATAGGAATGCCCAACCAGATGCACATCGCGCAGCCCTAGCCCCTCCAACACCGCGTCAATGCAACGCGCGGAATCTGCGGGGGTAAACATCGTTTTCGACTGAATGCTTGCTCCAGGCTGGCCCAACATATCCATCGCATAAACGGTGAAATCGCTTGTCAAGCCAGCAACTTGGCCCCACCACATGGCCGAGGTCAGGAAAAAGCCGTGAATCAGTACGACAGGCACACCACGGTCTGGCCCGTGCTGATACACCCGAACGGTGCCGAAATTCGTTGGAACATCGTGCACGACTTCCGGTCGCGGACTCAATGCCCGCAACTCGTCATATGCTGCCAAATAGCGCCGTCGTGCGTCTGCGCTTTTGAACCCAGCGTCAGCCAAACCCATAAAGGAACTCCTCCGGTCAACGCGACAATGGACTTCCGGGGCCACGGTATGCATGGGATTGGCGGCCCGTCAATTAACCCCATCCCGGCCGGATGGATGTAGAAGCGTGACGCGCTGGTTGGGACTTCGTTTGCTGTCCACGCTCTGGTGATGATGGATGACGAGGAGTAAACCGACGTGTTGTCCCAAGAGTGTCGGCGGATTGGGCGAGAATGGTGCCATGGCAAACAAAGGATGGCCGCGCGATCGCTCTACAGGTCCGGGTGGCGGCATGTCGACCGGCCCCGGCGGCGGTCTATCCACCGGCCCCGGCATCTTGCAAACATTTCCAGCCACGCGCCCCATAGCTTGCCGAAACACACCGTCATCCAGGCGATTTAGCCCGTCCTTACCCGAAGGGGGATGGCAGCCCGGCGGTCGGCCCCAGGGTTGGAATTGATTCATCCGATGAAAACGCAGTGCTTTACTGGTAACGCTGCATATTCGACCGCTGCATAATCGGTCCGTTTCCGTACCCAGCAGACGCGGACGGATATCTAGCAGCATTCCACGCGGAGCTTCCGACCTCCGATTCGGCACGAGCTGCGCAACCAAAACCTGTCGTGCTCAGAAGGCTGGCTGCATCCGGAAGCCGTGAGGATGACACGATCTAGGTGTGACGCTTGACGAGCTACTACAGGTGATGGACCGCGCCGCAGCGAATCTCGCCAAACTCGATGAGGTCTGGGAGAGAGCCCAGCCAATGATCCCTTCAGGTCCCAGCAGAGGGTCCAGCCGGGAATATGAGGATCTGCGGAGGGCCTGGACTGCGCTCCGCACGGGATTGCCGCCGATCCACGGCTGGACGGTCAGCGTGGAGCTTCCCGACGTTGATTCCGTTGGCCAGGACTTCATTGACTACGCCGATATTGGGGAATCTCCCTTCGGACTCTTGAATCAGCTGGAAGAACCAGGTAATCAACTCGACGAGTATCGGTTCCGGTTGGCTCAATCGAGGCGCAAAGCCATACATGAACGTCTGATGGATCTGACATCAACCATCAATGAGACGCTCCCGCGGATAGTCGAATCGATATCGCGCGATTCCACGGGGCGACTCGATGATCCCAGAATCCTGACGATCACGGATTCCATCAGCGAGATCGAGCGACTCCTTGGCGACACAACCGAGCGCAAAGGGCGCTGGAACGACCTTCTGGCGTGTTCCCGGTGAACGAGTCCAGCAAGTTCTAGAGTCCTGTAGCCCGATGGTGGGCGAGAAGGGACGATGAACGTATGGCTGGTCGGAAGCGGAACTCCGCAGAAGACATCGTGCGCAAACTGCGCCGTGCGGACGAACTGGCCGCCGAAGGCAAGACCGGCGAGGAAATCGCAGCCGAACTCGAGGTGTCTGCGGCGACGTTGTACAACTGGCGTCGCGCCTACGGCGGGATGGACACCGATGCCGCCAAGGAACTCAAGGAATTGCGCGAACAGAACGCCCGACTGAAGCGATTACTGGCCGAGGCCGAGCTGGTCAAAGACGCCTTGCGGGAGGTCGCAAAGGGAAAATTTTAGGCCCAGCTGCCAAGCGCCGCGCCGTCGGCATGCTCACCTCCATGATGGGCATGTCGGAACGGTTGGCGTGCAAAGCCGTTGGGCTGCCCCGCTCCACCTGCCGTCGCCTGCCGTTGTCGCAGACCCCCGCCGATCCCGATGCCGAGATGCGGGCCTGGCTGCGCACGTACGCGACGAAGAACCCATGCCATGGGTTCCGCCGTGCCTGGGCGGCGTTGCGCTACGACGAGCGCCGTGAGGTCAATTTGAAGAAGATCCACCGGCTGTGGCGCGAGGAAGGGCTGCAGGTGCGGGTGCACAGTCCGCGCAAGCGGGCCGGGGTGTCGTCGATCCCATCGATCGAGGCCGATGCCCCGAACGTGGTGTGGGCGATCGACTTCCAGTTCGATTCCACCGTCGACGGCAAGGCCATCAAGATCGCCTCGATGATCGACGAGCACACCCGCGTCTCACTGCTGCACATCGTTGAGCGGTCGATCACCGCCGACCGACTCGTCGCCGATCTCGCCAACGTGTTCGCCGCAGCGGGTGGGCCGCCGAAGGTGCTGCGGATGGACAACGGTCCGGAGTTCATTTCCCAAGCGCTGCAGCAGTTCTGTGACGGTCGGACTGGTATGTCGTATATCCCGCCAGGAGCGCCATGGAACAACGGACACATCGAATCGTTCAACAACCGACTACGCAAGGAGTGCCTCAACCGCAACCACTGGAACACCCTGCTCGAAGCCCGCGTGGTCATCGGCGACTTCAAGCACGAACACAACTACCGGCACCGCCACTCGGCCCTGGGCTACCGCACCCCGGCCGAGTACGCTGCCGTCTGCAGCTGCACCCACACCCCGATGGACTGCAACATCAACTGAAACTGGATCACACCACCCCGACTCAAGAACCGGGTGGACTCAGAATCGGGGACTCGCCA
>NZ_JBSXPP010000044.1:0-3810 GCF_054073305.1 Mycolicibacterium sp. CBM1
GGGGCTGATGAACGGATCTGTGACATCTGAAATCGCTTGACGAGCTGTCAGGCTGGAAGGATGTCGTTGTGCCTAAGCCCTACCCCGAGGAGTTCCGCCGTGACGTGGTGCGGGTGGCGCGCGAGCGTGGCCCTGGGGTGTCTGTGGAGCAGGTCGCTCGCGATTTCGGGATTCACCAGACCACGCTGAATTCGTGGCTTCGTATGGCTGATGCCGATGAAGGCCCGAAGTCGGTCGCAGCCCCGGATGTGCTGCGAGAGAACCGAGAGCTCAAGCGGCGCAATCGCCTGCTAGAGCAAGAGAACGAGGTCTTGCGCAAGGCGGCGGCCTATCTGGCGCGAGGATCGCTACCGGGAAAAGGCTCTACCCGCTCGTGAAGGAGCTGGCCGCAGCCGGTGCCCCGATCCGGGTGCCGGTGGCGGTCTCGTGTCGGGTCTTGAAGCTTCACCGCCAGCACTATTACGCCTGGCTGTCGTGTCCAGTCACCGACGCCGAGTACGACGAGGCGCATTTGGCGAATGCGATCTTCGACGCCCACCGCGAGGATCCTGAGTTCGGTTACCGGCTGTTGTTCGATCAGGTCCGCGCCGCCGGCCACAACGTCAGTGAACGTACGGTGTGGAAGATCTGCTCGATCAACCAATGGTGGTGTGCGTTCGGCAAGAGACGTCGCGGCCGCAAGGGCTTACCTGGCGCCCCGGCGCACGAGGATCTGGTGCGTCGCAAGTTCACTGCGCTGGGACCAAATCGGTTGTGGCTCAGTGATATCACCGAGCACCCGACCGCTGAGGGCAAGGTCTACATGTGTGCGGTCAAGGACGTGTGGTCCAACCGAATTGTCGGATACTCCATCGCTGAGCGGATGACCTCACAATTGGCCGTTGACGCGATCGAGTCCGCCGTAGCCCGCCGCGGCGGCACAGTCGCTGGTTGCACGTTGCACACCGACAGGGGCGGCCAATTTCGTTCCCGAAAACTCCAGCGGTCGCTACGGCGCCATCAGATGCTCGGCTCCATGGGACAGGTCGGCTCCGCCGGGGACAACGCCGCCATGGAAAGCTTCTTCTCTCTGCTGCAACGCAACGTCCTCGACCGCCAACGCTGGCCCACCCGCGATGACCTCCGCATCGCGATCGTCACGTGGATAGAACGCACCTACCACCGCCGTCGAAGGCAAGCCCGCTTGGGCCGATTGACCCCCATCGAATTCGAAGCCATCATGACCCAGACGGCCAACCAGGCCGCCTAACCAACTGTCACAGAATCCTTCAGCAGGCCCGCCTATCGAAAGAGCGACGTCCTATTGAGCCCGACCAGCGCAACACTCAACAAGCCGTAGTAGTCGAGCGCTACTTCCTCGCCGATGTTCGGGTCGTCATGCGCTACATCGTTTCTTCGCTTTCGCAAGTCGTCCAGTTGAGCGCGCAAGCTTGAGTCGATTACACCCTTTTCCGCCAAGCTCGCTGTGAGCGCAGCCATGTTGCTCGGGCGTCGCTCGTCTGGGTAGTTGCGTTTGAACGAACGTTTCAGGAATCCCTCAAGGTTGGTGAACATCACCAGGATTGCGGCCTTGGGATCAACTTTCGCCAGTGCGGGGTAGGAAATTGTGTAGCTCATTTCCACTGAGCCTATATTGGTGCGCTGCTAACAGGGGCAATGTTGAGAATGCCAGGCCGGGACCGGATTCAACACTTCGGATCCTGGGGGCTGGTGCAGGCCACTATAGAGTTTTCAAGCTTGCGAATTACCTTCTCACTATATGCGCCTGCTGCGTTGCTGGACAAGGTATCTCGGTCGGAATATTTGCTGTTAGAGCGGATATTAGCGGCGCAATCGCGATAGTGGCGGCAGTAGCTGCTGCGACGGCTCGCATCGTCCCGCGGCTGCTGTGTCGCCAGTACCCGTGCTGCAGGCCCTCCAGGGTTGAGACGTCGATATGGGGCCTGCGTAATGGGCGACTGGCGACAAGCCGAGAGGCGATGTCGCGCGTTTGTCGGCGCCGTATGCGATGCTATTGGGCTGCCCACCGGAAGGGAGCCACACAGTATGTGACAGTACCGGCGAAGGAACACGGATGGACGACGAGCAGGAAGAAGTAGAGCGAGTACGCGACTGGGTCGGCCGGCTAGAAGCATTTGCTTCGGCACTCGGTGACATCGAAGGTGATAGTGCTACAGACTTCGCGGATAACGCCTTTGAGGCGTGGTCGGAGTATGCACTGCCGGAAGTGACCGCGAAGACCCCGGCAGCTCTCCTGATCGTCAGGTCGCTGAACGCACTGGGAAGCGCCGCTTCGACGGTCTGGGTCGACTGGGCAGAGACACCTGATGTACGGGACCGCTATACACGTGAGACTGCTCAACAGCTCGTCCGGGAAAACCTGGATAGGGTCCTGTCGGACTGCAAGCGCTGGCTTTCCGAAGGCCTTCCATCGTCAGACGACCTGGAAGCGCTGTTCACCGCTGCCGCCGCCGAATGCAAGAAGCTGATGGACGCCATTGCGTCGATGAGGGCGGAACTTGATGCCCAAGAAGCCGAAGCTGAAGCCGATCTGGCGAGTCCCCGATTCTGAGTCCACCCGGTTCTTGAGTCGGGGTGGTGTGATCCAGTTTCAGTTGATGTTGCAGTCCATCGGGGTGTGGGTGCAGCTGCAGACGGCAGCGTACTCGGCCGGGGTGCGGTAGCCCAGGGCCGAGTGGCGGTGCCGGTAGTTGTGTTCGTGCTTGAAGTCGCCGATGACCACGCGGGCTTCGAGCAGGGTGTTCCAGTGGTTGCGGTTGAGGCACTCCTTGCGTAGTCGGTTGTTGAACGATTCGATGTGTCCGTTGTTCCATGGCGCTCCTGGCGGGATATACGACATACCAGTCCGACCGTCACAGAACTGCTGCAGCGCTTGGGAAATGAACTCCGGACCGTTGTCCATCCGCAGCACCTTCGGCGGCCCACCCGCTGCGGCGAACACGTTGGCGAGATCGGCGACGAGTCGGTCGGCGGTGATCGACCGCTCAACGATGTGCAGCAGTGAGACGCGGGTGTGCTCGTCGATCATCGAGGCGATCTTGATGGCCTTGCCGTCGACGGTGGAATCGAACTGGAAGTCGATCGCCCACACCACGTTCGGGGCATCGGCCTCGATCGATGGGATCGACGACACCCCGGCCCGCTTGCGCGGACTGTGCACCCGCACCTGCAGCCCTTCCTCGCGCCACAGCCGGTGGATCTTCTTCAAATTGACCTCACGGCGCTCGTCGTAGCGCAACGCCGCCCAGGCACGGCGGAACCCATGGCATGGGTTCTTCGTCGCGTACGTGCGCAGCCAGGCCCGCATCTCGGCATCGGGATCGGCGGGGGTCTGCGACAACGGCAGGCGACGGCAGGTGGAGCGGGGCAGCCCAACGGCTTTGCACGCCAACCGTTCCGACATGCCCATCATGGAGGTGAGCATGCCGACGGCGCGGCGCTTGGCAGCTGGGCCTAAAATTTTCCCTTTGCGACCTCCCGCAAGGCGTCTTTGACCAGCTCGGCCTCGGCCAGTAATCGCTTCAGTCGGGCGTTCTGTTCGCGCAATTCCTTGAGTTCCTTGGCGGCATCGGTGTCCATCCCGCCGTAGGCGCGACGCCAGTTGTACAACGTCGCCGCAGACACCTCGAGTTCGGCTGCGATTTCCTCGCCGGTCTTGCCTTCGGCGGCCAGTTCGTCCGCACGGCGCAGTTTGCGCACGATGTCTTCTGCGGAGTTCCGCTTCCGACCAGCCATACGTTCATCGTCCCTTCTCGCCCACCATCGGGCTACAGGACTCTAGAACTTGCT
>NZ_JBSXPP010000045.1:0-3726 GCF_054073305.1 Mycolicibacterium sp. CBM1
CGGCTTTGCGGGATCGGCGATCATCGCGGCCAGGACCCGCTCGAGCCGCTCGATCAACGACGCGACTGCGGCCGCGTCGAATACCTCGGTGTCGTACTCCACCCGCAGCGTCAGCTCATCGCCGGGAATGGCTTGCACCGACACCGGGTAGTGGTTCGTTTCGTGGTGGCTGAAGTCGGTGATAGCCAATCCGTCGGCGCCCGACAATCGCGCCGCATCGATCGGGTAGTTCTCGTAGACGAAGAACGTGTCGAACAGATGATCCTGACCAAGCACCCGATGAATCTCACTGAGCGCCAGATGCTCATGATCCAACGTCCGGACATGATCGTTCTGCAACTGCGTCAACAACTCGACGGTGGTCGTCGACGCCCAAATCCTCGCTCGTACCGGCACCGTATTGATCAACAGACCCACCATCGAGTCCGCACCCAACACCTCATCAGGCCGCCCCGACACCGTCGTACCAAACGCCACATCGCACCGACCCGTCAGCGACATCAACACCCGCGCATACGCCGCCTGCAACACCGTGCTGACCGTCGTCTGACACGACCGCGCCAACTCCCCCAACGCCCGCGTGGTATCGCCCGAGACCGAAAACGACGCAACAGCCCGCTCTCCCAGGCTCGCCCGTCCGGCCGAACCGAGCAGCGTCGGGGTGTCGAAACCGGCCAGCGCGTTCGCCCATACCGCCCGCGCGGCATCGAGATCGCGATCCGTCAACCAGGTCACAAACCGTCGGTAGGGCGCCACAGGCGCCAAGCGCTGCCCGTAGTAACTGGCGAAGACCTCACCCAACAGAATCGGCAACGACCATCCGTCGAGAACGATGTGATGATTGGTCAACACCAAGCGGTACCGATCCGGTGACGTGCGAAGCAACATCGCGCGGAACGCCGGCGTATCCCTCAACTCGCACACCGCCGCCCGCTCGGCGGCGCACAACCGGGTGATCAATTCCTCGATGTCGCCGGCGGCGGATTCCAATTCGAAGTACTGCCAAGGCACCACCGCGTCAGCAGGGATGACTTGCACCGGCTGGGCGAACCGCTGCGAGAACCGGGCAGCCACATTGGGATGCCGGGCCACCACCGCCTGCACCGCTGCCTGCAACCGATCCACGTCCAACGGACCCGACAACCCGACATACACCTGCACCGCGTACACGTCGTCCCCACCCAGCGCCGCGCTGGCGTGAAACAGCAACCCCTCCTGCAGAGGAGTCAGCGGCAGTACGTCAGCGATCCGCATACTGCCGTCGAAGCCGGCCAGATTGCTTTGGACCGCGACGGACGGCGGCGCGTGCGGCTCGCTGGTCTGCGGTTCGAGCGGGATCCGCTCGCCGCCGATCCGGTCCGCCAATTGGGCGACGGTAGGCGCCTCGAACAGCGTTCGCACCGAAAGCCGGGTGTTCAGGCCCGTGTTCACCGCGGCAATCAGGCGCATCGCCGACAGCGAGTCTCCGCCTAAGTCGAAGAACGAGTCGTCGATGCCGATGCGTGGCACGCCCAGGACGGTGGCATAGATGCCGGCCAGCACCTCCTCGACCACCGTGGTCGGTGCCCGGTAGTGGCCGGCGTCGGAGAATTCCGGCGCCGGCAGGGCCCGCCGGTCGAGCTTCCCGTTGACCGTCAACGGCAGCGCATCGATCACCACGACCGCCGCCGGCACCATGTACTCGGGCAGCCGCTCGGCCACCGCCGACCGCAACTTTACCGGATCGAGCACCGCCGTCCCGGTCACGTAACCCACCAGACGCTTCTCCCCCGGGCGGTCCTCACGGGTGATCACCACCGCCTGCTCGACGCCGGCCAAACCAGCTAACACCGAACGGATCTCGCCCAATTCGATGCGGTAGCCGCGGATCTTCACCTGCTCGTCGGCACGCCCTAGGTAGCGCAACTGCCCGTCGGCGCCCCACCACACCAGATCCCCGGTGCGATACATCCGCTCCCCCGGGACACCGAACGGACAAGCGACGAACCGTGAGGAGGACAACCCGGGGCGGCCGATGTAGCCGACGCCGACGCCACGGCCGGCGACGTACAGTTCACCGACTGTTCCAGGCGGGACCGGCTGCAGCCAACCATCCAGGACGAACAGCGCCGCCCCCGATATGGGCGGGCCGATAGGCACCACCCCGGACCCCGCGACCAGCGGTGCGCTCAGGGCTACGTCGACGGTTGTCTCGGTCGGGCCGTAGGCATTGATCATCACCCGTTGCGACGCCCACCGGTCCATCAGTGCGGTCGGGCACGGCTCGGCGCCGATGATCAACGACATCGAATCGAGACCCTCGGGCGAGAGCATCCCCAGTTCGGATGGGGTGGTACTGAACACGGTGACATGTTCGGCGGCCAGCATCGCCTGCAGATCTTCGGGTGCGCGGGCCACCGTTTCAGGGACGACAACCAATCGGCCACCACCCAGCAGCGCGCCGAAGATCTCCTGGACCGACACGTCGAAACCGTACGAGCGACACTGCGACCACACTCTCGGGCTCGGCAGAGGTGCCGCATGCAGTGCGTCCATCAGCTGTGCAACGTTGCTATGCGTGATGGCAACACCTTTGGGAATACCGGTGGTACCGGAGGTGTAGATCAGATAAGCGATGTCATCCACCGCCGGGCCAGGCAACACGGCAGCGGCCGGACAGCCGGCACCCGGATCGTCGACGTCGATCACCGCAATGGCCTGCCCCGCCAACCGGGGTGCCAACGCTGCATTGGTAATCACGGCCACCGGTGCGGCGTCACCGAGCACCAGCTGCATGCGTGCCGACGGCGCGGCCGGATCGATCGGAACGTAGGCCGCGCCGGTCTTGAGCACCGACAGAATCGACACGATCGCTTCCGCCGACCGGGGTAGCAACACCGCCACCCGCTGACCCGGCCCAATCCCCCTGCCGGCCAACAGATGCGCAAACCGATCAGAGACCTCGTCGAGCTCGCGGTACGTCCAGGACCGCGACCCACACGTCAGCGCCACCGCATCGGGAACCCGCGCCACCTGCGCGGCGAACAATCCCGGAATCGTAGAAGGTGCCGGTGCGTCCAGCTCGGTCAAGACCGCTCGGTTGCTCCACTGGTCGAGGCGGTCGTGTTCGTCATCGCCCAGCAGATCCAGCGAGGACAACGGCTTTGCGGGATCGGCGATCATCGCGGCCAGGACCCGCTCGAGCCGCTCGATCAACGACGCGACTGCGGCCGCGTCGAATACCTCGGTGTCGTACTCCACCCGCAGCGTCAGCTCATCGCCGGGAATGGCTTGCACCGACACCGGGTAGTGGTTCGTTTCGTGGTGGCTGAAGTCGGTGATAGCCAATCCGTCGGCGCCCGACAATCGCGCCGCATCGATCGGGTAGTTCTCGTAGACGAAGAACGTGTCGAACAGATGATCCTGACCAAGCACCCGATGAATCTCACTGAGCGCCAGATGCTCATGATCCAACGTCCGGACATGATCGTTCTGCAACTGCGTCAACAACTCGACGGTGGTCGTCGACGCCCAAATCCTCGCTCGTACCGGCACCGTATTGATCAACAGACCCACCATCGAGTCCGCACCCAACACCTCATCAGGCCGCCCCGACACCGTCGTACCAAACGCCACATCGCACCGACCCGTCAGCGACATCAACACCCGCGCATACGCCGCCTGCAACACCGTGCTGACCGTCGTCTGACACGACCGCGCCAACTCCCCCAACGCCCGCGTGGTATC
>NZ_JBSXPP010000046.1:0-3537 GCF_054073305.1 Mycolicibacterium sp. CBM1
TGATCTGTACCCGTGTTGTTGGTCCACGGTCATGCGAGTAGAGGGCAGAGTGATCATCGGGAGGTCACATGCCCCGTCAGTATTCGTCGTCGGTCCGTCGGCAAATCGTTGCGCGGCTGCGATCGGGTGAACCGGTGGCTGCCGTTGCGGTCGAGACCGGGATCTGTGAAGCAACTCTGTTCCGTTGGAAACGTCAGGCACTGATCGACGCCGGGGTCATCGAGGGCATTCCCAGTGTGGAGGCTGACGAACTCGCCGCGGCTCGCAAGCGGATCGCGGCGCTCGAGGCCGAGCTGGCCCTGACCCGCGACGCGTGCGAGCTGTTCGACGAGCAGGCGGTGGTGCCCCCAAAACGCCGACGCGCGATCACTGAGGGGCTGATCGCGCGAGGATACTCAGGCCGATCTGCCTGCCGGATAACAGGATTGACGCGTTCTCTATTGCAGTATCACCGGCACCGCCCTGTCCCGGACCGCGAGGTGCGTCGCCTCATTGTGGCCGACACGATCACCGAGATCCACCAACGCTCCCGCGGCACCTACGGGCGCCGGCGGGTCCGCGCGGCGTTGTTGGCCGACTACGAGATGAACGTCAACCACAAGCTCGTCAACTCGATAATGGCCGAGCACGGCCTGTACGGGGTGCCGCGTCCCGGGCGGCGGAAACCCAACCTGATTGGTGTCGACACCCCCGTTGACCTGGTCAATCGGCAGTTCACTGCCACCAAGCCGAACGAACTGTGGTGTACGGATATCACCGAACATCCCGCGCGTGACGGCAAGGTGTATTGCTGCGCGATCCTGGACTGCTTCTCGCGGATGATCGTCGCCCGCACCTTTTCCACCACCCCCGACACCGCCCTGGTCAACAATGCGGTCAACATGGCCGCCGATAGCAGAAACCGCAGTGGCCCAACGATTCTGCATGCCGACCATGGTAGTCAGTTCACGTCCTGGAGCTTTGGTGAGAACATGCGGCGGTGGGGCCTGCTCGGCTCGTTCGGTACCGTGGGCGACTGCTTCGATAACGCCGCCATGGAGTCCTTCTGGGCACGGATGCAAGTCGAACTACTCAACACCCGCCGTTGGGCCACCACCATCGAATTAGCTGCCGCCATGGCCGATTACATCGACAACTTCTACAACATCGAACGCCGGCACAGCTACCTCGGTAACATCAGCCCCACAGAGTACGAAACGCTCTGGACATCCACCTATTCGATCCCTCAACTCGCATGATCGTGGCTCGAAACGGCGGGTACAGATCAGTTGGACTCATTCAGCGGGAGCACGCCAGACCCAACTAGAGATTCAGTAAGACCCGAGAGCCGTCTGGGCGTTTGACTGCGACCTCCAGCTCACCACCGGTGGCCTCCACGTACTTACGGAGTGTGTCGACCCGGCTGGTGCCCAGGTCGCCGTGTTCCATTTGGGAAACGCGGTTCTGCCCGACACCGATGGCTGCGGCGAGCGCGGTCTGGGTGTAACCGGCGTCTTCCCGCAATTCTCGAAGACGGTACTGCGCAACCTCGCGATCCATTTCTTCCTTGATTGCGTCGATGCGGGCACGGTTGCCCGGACGGCGACGGCGAAGATCATCGAGCGTGGTCATCGTTTCTTCCCCTTTCTTGTCTTTGGCTTGGCGGCTGCGGCTGCCTGCTTCATCTTCTGTTGGTGTTCGGTGAAGAGGCGGTCGGCGATGGGAACGTTGATCGCATACCACTTCGTCCAGTTCCCTGCTTTGTCTCCGGCGACGAGCATGATCGCTCGGGACTGGATGTCGAAGGCGAAGAGCACCCGGATGTGGGCTCCACCCTTGGTGGGGCGAGGTCGGAGTTCCTTCATGTTCGGATGTGCCGATCCTGCGAGGGTGTCCACGAATGGCCGGCGTGTTACTGGTCCGTATTCCTCCAACTGCTCCAGCGCCGCGATCAGGTGGTCGTACTCCTCGTCGTCGAGGCTGTCGATCCATGTTTCGATGAGGGTTAGATCAACCTCCCACTTCCGCACATCCGCAATTCTATCAGCCAGAACTGATATCAGCTAGAAGTGATTCCCGCATGCTGTCGGGCGCAGTTGCGCGGACCACTTTGGGACCAAACGTCATGCGCGATGCTGAACGACCTGCGCGTCAGTGAACGTCACGCCTCGCGTCTTAACGCCGGAAACCGCCGACGAACTGCGTGTATGCGCTACCGCTACTTCCTGGGGGTCAAGTGGTTCACCAACGGTTCCGTGATCCTGAGCGCAATGAGTGGCGTGTTCCCGGTGAACGAGTCCAGCAAGTTCTAGAGTCCTGTAGCCCGATGGTGGGCGAGAAGGGACGATGAACGTATGGCTGGTCGGAAGCGGAACTCCGCAGAAGACATCGTGCGCAAACTGCGCCGTGCGGACGAACTGGCCGCCGAAGGCAAGACCGGCGAGGAAATCGCAGCCGAACTCGAGGTGTCTGCGGCGACGTTGTACAACTGGCGTCGCGCCTACGGCGGGATGGACACCGATGCCGCCAAGGAACTCAAGGAATTGCGCGAACAGAACGCCCGACTGAAGCGATTACTGGCCGAGGCCGAGCTGGTCAAAGACGCCTTGCGGGAGGTCGCAAAGGGAAAATTTTAGGCCCAGCTGCCAAGCGCCGCGCCGTCGGCATGCTCACCTCCATGATGGGCATGTCGGAACGGTTGGCGTGCAAAGCCGTTGGGCTGCCCCGCTCCACCTGCCGTCGCCTGCCGTTGTCGCAGACCCCCGCCGATCCCGATGCCGAGATGCGGGCCTGGCTGCGCACGTACGCGACGAAGAACCCATGCCATGGGTTCCGCCGTGCCTGGGCGGCGTTGCGCTACGACGAGCGCCGTGAGGTCAATTTGAAGAAGATCCACCGGCTGTGGCGCGAGGAAGGGCTGCAGGTGCGGGTGCACAGTCCGCGCAAGCGGGCCGGGGTGTCGTCGATCCCATCGATCGAGGCCGATGCCCCGAACGTGGTGTGGGCGATCGACTTCCAGTTCGATTCCACCGTCGACGGCAAGGCCATCAAGATCGCCTCGATGATCGACGAGCACACCCGCGTCTCACTGCTGCACATCGTTGAGCGGTCGATCACCGCCGACCGACTCGTCGCCGATCTCGCCAACGTGTTCGCCGCAGCGGGTGGGCCGCCGAAGGTGCTGCGGATGGACAACGGTCCGGAGTTCATTTCCCAAGCGCTGCAGCAGTTCTGTGACGGTCGGACTGGTATGTCGTATATCCCGCCAGGAGCGCCATGGAACAACGGACACATCGAATCGTTCAACAACCGACTACGCAAGGAGTGCCTCAACCGCAACCACTGGAACACCCTGCTCGAAGCCCGCGTGGTCATCGGCGACTTCAAGCACGAACACAACTACCGGCACCGCCACTCGGCCCTGGGCTACCGCACCCCGGCCGAGTACGCTGCCGTCTGCAGCTGCACCCACACCCCGATGGACTGCAACATCAACTGAAACTGGATCACACCACCCCGACTCAAGAACCGGGTGGACTCAGAATCGGGGACTCGCCA
>NZ_JBSXPP010000047.1:0-3271 GCF_054073305.1 Mycolicibacterium sp. CBM1
TGGCGAGTCCCCGATTCTGAGTCCACCCGGTTCTTGAGTCGGGGTGGTGTGATCCAGTTTCAGTTGATGTTGCAGTCCATCGGGGTGTGGGTGCAGCTGCAGACGGCAGCGTACTCGGCCGGGGTGCGGTAGCCCAGGGCCGAGTGGCGGTGCCGGTAGTTGTGTTCGTGCTTGAAGTCGCCGATGACCACGCGGGCTTCGAGCAGGGTGTTCCAGTGGTTGCGGTTGAGGCACTCCTTGCGTAGTCGGTTGTTGAACGATTCGATGTGTCCGTTGTTCCATGGCGCTCCTGGCGGGATATACGACATACCAGTCCGACCGTCACAGAACTGCTGCAGCGCTTGGGAAATGAACTCCGGACCGTTGTCCATCCGCAGCACCTTCGGCGGCCCACCCGCTGCGGCGAACACGTTGGCGAGATCGGCGACGAGTCGGTCGGCGGTGATCGACCGCTCAACGATGTGCAGCAGTGAGACGCGGGTGTGCTCGTCGATCATCGAGGCGATCTTGATGGCCTTGCCGTCGACGGTGGAATCGAACTGGAAGTCGATCGCCCACACCACGTTCGGGGCATCGGCCTCGATCGATGGGATCGACGACACCCCGGCCCGCTTGCGCGGACTGTGCACCCGCACCTGCAGCCCTTCCTCGCGCCACAGCCGGTGGATCTTCTTCAAATTGACCTCACGGCGCTCGTCGTAGCGCAACGCCGCCCAGGCACGGCGGAACCCATGGCATGGGTTCTTCGTCGCGTACGTGCGCAGCCAGGCCCGCATCTCGGCATCGGGATCGGCGGGGGTCTGCGACAACGGCAGGCGACGGCAGGTGGAGCGGGGCAGCCCAACGGCTTTGCACGCCAACCGTTCCGACATGCCCATCATGGAGGTGAGCATGCCGACGGCGCGGCGCTTGGCAGCTGGGCCTAAAATTTTCCCTTTGCGACCTCCCGCAAGGCGTCTTTGACCAGCTCGGCCTCGGCCAGTAATCGCTTCAGTCGGGCGTTCTGTTCGCGCAATTCCTTGAGTTCCTTGGCGGCATCGGTGTCCATCCCGCCGTAGGCGCGACGCCAGTTGTACAACGTCGCCGCAGACACCTCGAGTTCGGCTGCGATTTCCTCGCCGGTCTTGCCTTCGGCGGCCAGTTCGTCCGCACGGCGCAGTTTGCGCACGATGTCTTCTGCGGAGTTCCGCTTCCGACCAGCCATACGTTCATCGTCCCTTCTCGCCCACCATCGGGCTACAGGACTCTAGAACTTGCTGGACTCGTTCACCGGGAACACGCCAGGGTTCTTGCCGATGGCCCTGGCAATCTCGGGATCCTGGGCGACGCTGAAGAACCGGTCGGCACACATCGCCACGTTGACGCGCCAATCTCGTGTGCCCGGTCTCAAGTCGTTGATCGTGGCCGTTTGCGGTGGCGCCGATGCCGCCGCCGCTTCGTCGTCGCTTTCCGCCACGATCATCAACGCTACTCGCGGCCGGGCCGGTGAGATCGTTGCACTACTAGAGAGTTGCACTACTAGAGAACTGCGACAGCTCCAAGCGGCTCGCTCCCTACTACATTCCTCCAGGTCGAGGTGTCTCATTTCTGTTCTCCCACGCCCGTGTCTAATATCCGCCCTGTCGCTCCGGGTCAGACAGTCGACGAGTCAGCCATCCTCGGCTGGGCCCGGATCAGAGGCGGCTGGCTAGGCCCTCACCACCCAGTGCACCGATCTCGTGATCCTCGGCGTCGGCCCTGACAGATACCTCCGAACAACCATTTTCCGGCCCGCCAGCATTGCCCACCCGGGCCTCGCAGCGCTGAATGGTTTCGCCAAACCGGATACACAGCAACCCCAACAGGCCGGGCCGTCGCCGCCGGCGTGGCAACTCTCTCCGAACTGGGACTATCTCGTTAACGGTGTTTCCGGCGGTTTTGATCAGTAGGTTTCGGCTGCCGGGAATCGGTCGGCGAAGGTGATCGCGAACGCATTCAGGGCAGGTTTCCACCGCATCGTCCATCGTGCCCTGCCGGCACCGGTCGGGTCCAGTGATCGGGTGACCAGATACAGGCACTTGAGGGCGGCCTGCTCGGAGGGGAAGTGGCCGCGGGCTTTGATCGCGCGGCGGTAGCGGGCGTTGAGCGACTCGATGGCATTGGTGCTACAGATGACACGGCGGATCTCCACGTCGTAGTCCAGGAATGGGATGAACTCGTCCCAGGCGTTGTCCCACAGGCGGATCACCGCCGGGTAGCGTTGCCCCCATTTCTGGGCCAGATCGTCGAACGCCGTGCGGGCCGCAGTCGCGTTGACTGCGGTGTAGATCGGTTTCACATCACGCTTGATCTCGTCCCAGTACTTGCGGGAGGTGAGCCGAAAGGTGTTGCGCAGCAGATGGATGATGCAGGTCTGCACGATCGCCCGCGGCCATACGTTGCCCACCACCTCCGGCAGTCCCTTGAGCCCGTCGCAGACGACGAAGAAGGTGTCCTTGATGCCGCGGTTGCGCAGATCGGTGAGCACGCTCATCCAGAACTTGGCGCCCTCCCCGCCGGTGCCGGCCCACAATCCGAGGATGTCGCGTTCCCCGGCCAGGGTGACCCCGATGGCCGCGTAGAACGGCCGGTTGGCGACCTGGCCGTCGCGGACCTTGACCACGATCGCGTCGATGAAGATCGCAGCGTAGGTTTCATCCAGGGGCCGCACCGACCAGTCGTTCATCTCCTCGATGACCTTGTCGGTGATGCGACTGATCGTCTCCTTGGACACCGATGCCCCGTAGATCTCGGCGAAGTGCGCTGAAATCTCCCCGGTGGTAAGCCCTTTGGCGTACAAGGACAAGACCACCTCATCGACCCCGGACAGTCGGCGTTGACGTTTCTTGACGATCTGGGGCTCGAACGTCGATGCCCGATCGCGCGGCACGTCGAGTTCGACCGGGCCGGTGGTGTCGGTCAGCACCGTCTTGGTGCGGGTCCCGTTGCGGATGTTGCCCGACCCCGCCTCGGGCGGGTCGTGTTTCTCATACCCGAGGTGCTCGGTCATCTCCTCATTGAGTGCGGTCTCCAGGACCGTCTTGGTCAGCTGTTTGAGCAGCCCGTCGGGCCCGGTCAGCGACAGGCCCTGTTCCTGTGCTAGTCGGACCAGCTCGACCGCAGCCTTCTGCGCTGCGGACTGCTCAGCCGCCTTCTTCTTCGCCACATCTTCCAGTGTCGTCATCACGGCACCTTTCTCGCCGAGCATCGCTCAGCGTGTCAGTGCCGGAAACACCGTTACTTCCACAGTCCC
>NZ_JBSXPP010000048.1:0-2306 GCF_054073305.1 Mycolicibacterium sp. CBM1
GGGACTATCTCGTTAACGGTGTTTCCGGCGGTTTTGATCAGTAGGTTTCGGCTGCCGGGAATCGGTCGGCGAAGGTGATCGCGAACGCATTCAGGGCAGGTTTCCACCGCATCGTCCATCGTGCCCTGCCGGCACCGGTCGGGTCCAGTGATCGGGTGACCAGATACAGGCACTTGAGGGCGGCCTGCTCGGAGGGGAAGTGGCCGCGGGCTTTGATCGCGCGGCGGTAGCGGGCGTTGAGCGACTCGATGGCATTGGTGCTACAGATGACACGGCGGATCTCCACGTCGTAGTCCAGGAATGGGATGAACTCGTCCCAGGCGTTGTCCCACAGGCGGATCACCGCCGGGTAGCGTTGCCCCCATTTCTGGGCCAGATCGTCGAACGCCGTGCGGGCCGCAGTCGCGTTGACTGCGGTGTAGATCGGTTTCACATCACGCTTGATCTCGTCCCAGTACTTGCGGGAGGTGAGCCGAAAGGTGTTGCGCAGCAGATGGATGATGCAGGTCTGCACGATCGCCCGCGGCCATACGTTGCCCACCACCTCCGGCAGTCCCTTGAGCCCGTCGCAGACGACGAAGAAGGTGTCCTTGATGCCGCGGTTGCGCAGATCGGTGAGCACGCTCATCCAGAACTTGGCGCCCTCCCCGCCGGTGCCGGCCCACAATCCGAGGATGTCGCGTTCCCCGGCCAGGGTGACCCCGATGGCCGCGTAGAACGGCCGGTTGGCGACCTGGCCGTCGCGGACCTTGACCACGATCGCGTCGATGAAGATCGCAGCGTAGGTTTCATCCAGGGGCCGCACCGACCAGTCGTTCATCTCCTCGATGACCTTGTCGGTGATGCGACTGATCGTCTCCTTGGACACCGATGCCCCGTAGATCTCGGCGAAGTGCGCTGAAATCTCCCCGGTGGTAAGCCCTTTGGCGTACAAGGACAAGACCACCTCATCGACCCCGGACAGTCGGCGTTGACGTTTCTTGACGATCTGGGGCTCGAACGTCGATGCCCGATCGCGCGGCACGTCGAGTTCGACCGGGCCGGTGGTGTCGGTCAGCACCGTCTTGGTGCGGGTCCCGTTGCGGATGTTGCCCGACCCCGCCTCGGGCGGGTCGTGTTTCTCATACCCGAGGTGCTCGGTCATCTCCTCATTGAGTGCGGTCTCCAGGACCGTCTTGGTCAGCTGTTTGAGCAGCCCGTCGGGCCCGGTCAGCGACAGGCCCTGTTCCTGTGCTAGTCGGACCAGCTCGACCGCAGCCTTCTGCGCTGCGGACTGCTCAGCCGCCTTCTTCTTCGCCACATCTTCCAGTGTCGTCATCACGGCACCTTTCTCGCCGAGCATCGCTCAGCGTGTCAGTGCCGGAAACACCGTTACTTCCACAGTCCCAGTCTCGCCGGATTGACGATGGTCTCTGTGGGCCAAAGGTCCCTGGTAGCGGGGGAGAGCCACCCATTGCTGGTGCGGCTGGAGCCAGATCAACCGCAGAGTCCCTGCAGAGGTTTGGAGCCAAGTTAGTTTGCCGAAGCGTGGGATCGAAGCGGTGAATCAGCGTTCCTAGGTTCGGTTGAGTACGTCAGTCCGAGTCGGTCCCAGTGGGGCGGGCTTGATTGGAGTCCCAGGCCTTTAGTTGGGGGCTGCCGAGTTGGCGATTGGGCGGGCGGGGTGTGTGCCGGGGTGTCAACGGCAACTGAATCCTGACCAGTTGTCGGCGAGTGAATGTTGACCAGCTGGGTTCATTGTTCGTCGGCCGTGACGGTGGGGACGCGGCCGAGGTCTCGGTCTTTGATGCGGTAGCTGTCTCCTTTGAGTGCGATGACTTCGGCGTGGTGCACGAGGCGGTCGATCATGGCCGCGGCGACGACGTCGTCGCCGAAGACTTCTCCCCAGCGGCCGAAGGGTTTGTTGGAGGTGACGATGAGGCTGGCTCGTTCGTAGCGGGCGGAGATGAGTTGGAAGAACAGGTTGGCGGCTTCGGGTTCGAACGGGATGTAACCGACTTCGTCGACGACGAGAAGCGGGTAGCGGGTCAGCCGCATGAGTTCGGCTTGCAGGGTTCCGCCGTGGTGAGCGGTTGCGAGACGGTCGACCCATTGGCTCGCGGTGGCGAACAGGACGCGGTGCCCGGCCTGACAGGCTCGAATCGCGATGCCGGTCGCCAGGTGGGTCTTTCCTGTTCCTGGCGGGCCGAGGAAGACGACGTTGTCTTTTGCAGTGACGAAGTCCAGGGTGCCCAGATGGGCGATGGCGTCGCGTTTGAGGCCACGGGCGTGGTCGAAGTCGAACTCCTCCAACGACTTCCGAGAGG
>NZ_JBSXPP010000049.1:0-1121 GCF_054073305.1 Mycolicibacterium sp. CBM1
AAGCCGCTCGACGGCTTCACGCAGGGTGGGAGCTTTGAGTGCTCGGGTGAGATAGGCCAGCTCAGCGGTCGTGTCGCGACTGACGGTCGTGGTCTTGGCGGCCATTACGCCACCGGCCCGTCGATGTCGACCAGGGCGTCGTAGTCGGTCAAACAACGCTGCTCAACCTCGGCCTGGGCTGGGGCCGCCACGACGTCGAACCTGTGCCGGCGCATCGCCCTGGCCGCCGCGACGTGCTCGGGATCGCTGATCGTCTGGTGCTTGGCCCAGATCCGGTCGTGCTCGGCGACCAACCGTCCGGCGCACCACACCCGAACCTGGGCCAAGTCCGCCACGACTTCGATGCGCCGTCCGACGGCCGACGGGTGCACCGAGTAGTCGTTGGCGTCCAGGCGCACGTAGTGATCACGCGGCAGCCGGACATGGGTTCTCCATCCAGTGACCGGTGCCACCGGCGGCAATGCCAGCATCGCAGCCTTGTCGGCCTCGACCCGATCTGCCGGAGGGCACCCCAACACACGATGCCGGCGATGATTGGCGCCCACCAACCAGTCGCCGAGTTGGGTGTTGAAGTCCGCCGGCGAGGTGAACACCCGCCCTGGCAGAAACGCCCGTTCCAGATAGTCATGGAAGCGCTCCACCAGGCCCTTGGCCTCCGGGTCACCGGGCTTGCAGATCACCACCTTGGCGGCCACCGTTCCACGAAACGCCTGACAGACCGCAGTCAACTCCGGCACCCGGGCCCGCCACCGCCCGACCGCGCCCTCGCCGTCCCATACAAACACCCGAGGCACCGCACCCAGCGCCGAAAGATGCTGCCACCACGCGGCATACAGATCCTCGGCGCAGCGGCCGGGAATCAGCAACGCCGAGGCCCACCGCGAATACCCACACACCTTCGTCATCACCGGCAACGCAGTGGCCGTACGCACCTGACCACAACCGACCGGGACCGACACGTCAGGAAACCACAAGTCGCACTGCGCGATCTCGCCGGCCTGATAGGTCGTGCGCGACGCCGGATCCGGTGGCAGATACACCGGCCGCAACTCACGCACCCGCTCACTGAGCGTGCGGATCGAATACTGCCAACCAATCCGCTCAGCGATCACCGTCGCCGG